>NZ_JAGWCU010000019.1:0-71658 GCF_020657755.1 Clostridioides sp. ZZV15-6388
ACATAAAAACTAACACCTCCTACACATAATCTATCATTCGTAGTGTTAGGTTGCAAGTATTATTCTGACTTTTATTTATATTAAGACCTTGCCTTTCATCCCCACATCTAAAGAAGGGGGCTTTTCGTAAATTTTATTGTAAACAACTTAAATAGAACCATCAAAAACAAGATTCCTAAAAATAATTTATAAAATAATAAAAATTCTGAATTAAAATAATCATTTAATTTATTATATCATATAATTTTGGTCATTATATTACTTCAAAACCTATTTTCATTAATTCTCTAAAAAGTTTATCTTTTGGCTCAATTTGTTTCTAAAATCCAGATGAATTTTAATTTTTATTTATAAATTAAAATTTAAGAAAACTACCCAATCCTATACATAAAACTTTTTTTATTCGAACTCAATTTTCTGATAATTTAATAATTTTTCAAAATTTATTATTGACTTTTATTTTTTACTGTATTAAACTAATTACTATACAAAATATAAAAACAAAATTTTCAAAATTATTAAATTAAAAGGAGAGGTAAATATGAAGACTTTATTAAACAAACAAGTACGATTTTTTAGTAGCCAATTTAGTTAGGGTTTGTAGCTAAGTTAAGACAAATTGTCATAACATAGATACAGACCCCTTAGGATTACCATTTTTAAGGATTGTATCTATGTTGGCTATAGTGATTGTTGTTAAAGTTTTTATTTTATCATCATATATAGAGCCACATGGATTATACTGTGTGGCTTATTCGTGTTTTTGCCATACAGTTATATATACTGTGTGGCTTTTTTATATCCAAAATTAAATTAAAAAATTTATTTTAAAATATTTTCAAAGGGGTGTTTTATTTATGTCAGGTATTATATCTGTAATGACGCAAAGTTTAATTTTATCAATCATGGCACTGGGGGTTTATATAACTTACAAAATCTTAGATTTTCCAGATATGTCTGCTGATGGTAGCTACACAATGGGAGCTTCTATTGTAGCCTTTTCTCTTACTAATGGGATTTCTCCTGTAGTAGCAACTTTAATGGCTATTTTATGTGGTTGTATTGCTGGTCTTGTAACTGGTGTACTTCACATTAAATTTAAAATATCTAACTTACTTTCTGGTATTTTAGTTATGGGAATGCTCTACTCTATCAACTTAAGAATAATGGGAAAATCAAATATCCCACTATTTAGTTTTAAACATTTATTCAATGGAGAAATATCTCCTATAGTTTTAGCTTTAGTATTTGTATTTATCTGTAAAGTGCTTTTAGATTTATTCTTAAAGACAGGTCTTGGATACACTCTAAAAGGTGTTGGTGACAACTCTCAAATGATTAAATCTTTGGGTATAAATATCGGTTCTATAAAAATATTAGGACTTATGATTTCAAATGGACTTATAGCTTTATCTGGCAGTTTGATGGCTCAATTCTTAGGATTCTCAGATGTAAATATGGGTATTGGAACTTTAGTACTTGGAATTGCTTCTATCATAATTGGTATTACATTATTTAAGAAATTCACTTTTATTAAAGATACTACTGCAATAATTGTTGGCTCTTTCATATACCAATTCACTATATACTTTGCAATGAGTTTAGGTATGTTATCAACTGATTTAAAACTGATAACTGCTATAGTTATAATAGCTTTCTTAGCTACTGGTAATTTAAATATCTCACTAAAAAAAAACAAGTGCAAAGCTAGTACCAAAAATAAATCTGAAAAAAGAGGTGTTATAGATGTTACAAATTAAAAATCTTTCAAAGAGTTTCCCAAATCCATACGGTCAACCTAATACTATATTTGAAAATTTATCAATTGACATAGAAGATGGTGAATTTGTAAGTATCATAGGTAGTAATGGAACTGGTAAATCCACTTTATTAAATATAATATCGGGTCTTATAAAAGAATCTTCTGGTCAAGTATTATTAAATAAACACAATCTATCTAATTTAGCTGAACATAGAAGAACTCAAATAGTAAGTAGAGTTTTTCAAGACCCAGGTTTAGGAACTTGTCCTTCTATGACAGTTAGAGAAAATTTATCTCTTGCTCTTAATAAGGGGAAATTGCTAAATTTAAAGAGATGTCTTCGTCATAAAACAAATGACTTGGAGCACTTACTTGAAGGAATTTCTCTAGATTTAAAAAAATACCTAGATATCAAAGTACAGTATCTTTCAGGAGGTCAAAGACAATCACTTTCACTAATTATGTCTAGTTTAGCAAGCCCTAAGGTTCTATTATTAGATGAACATACAGCGGCACTTGACCCAAAGACATCAAATGAAGTAATTGAATTAACTGATAAAATTGTAAGAGAAAAAAATATAACTACTCTTATGGTAACTCACAACTTAAAGCATGCTCTTCAATATGGAGATAGATTAATAATGCTTCATAAAGGTGAAGTTGTCTTAGATGTAAATGGCAGAGAAAAAGAAAAATTGACTATAGAAGAAATCTTAGAAAAATTTGAATATGCTGTTTAAAAAATAGCTATCACAATAATTTAATCTTAGTTTACTTACAAATTGGTTTATTTATAAAATATTTTTAATATCATAATATTTTTAGCAATACTACAATAATTCATATGAATATATGAACATATATAACAATAAAACTTTTGAGGGGGATATAAAAATGATTAATAAAAAAAGATTGGTAAGTTTAATTTTAGCAGGAGTACTAGGAGTATCAATGCTCACTGGATGTTCTCAAAATGGAGGCTCTGATGCTTCAAAAGACAAAGAAAAAACAGACAATAAAGAAATAAAAAATATAGGAATCACTCAATTAGTAGAACATCCATCTTTAGATAAGGCAAAACAGGGATTCATAAAAGCACTAGAAGATAAAGGTTATAAGGATGGAGATAATATAAAAATAGACTTCCAAAATGCACAAAATGATATGCCTACTACACAAAGTATTGCAAGTAAATTTGTATCTGATAAAAAAGATTTGATATATGCTATATCTACACCTTCAGCTCAAGCAGCTTATAATGCTACTAAAGATGTACCTATAATAATGACTGCTGTTACAGACCCTGTAGAGGCTGGATTGGTTAAATCTCTTGAAAAACCAGGTGGAAACGTTTCAGGTACATCAGATTATCTTTCAATTGATAAAACACTAGAATTGGTTAAAACTTTAACTCCAAAAGCAAAGAAAATAGGCGTTATATACAATACTAGTGAAGTTAATTCAAAAATACAAGTTGATTCTCTACATGATTATGCTAAGAAAAATAATTATGAAGTTGTTGAAAAAGGAATCAGTTCTTCAAGTGAAGTTAACCAAGCTATTTCTAGTTTAGTTGGCAAAATAGATGTTTTATATGTTCCTACTGATAATTTAATAGTTTCTTCTATGCCTATAGTTTCTAAAGTAGCTAATGAAAACAAAATACCTATAATAGCTTCTGAAGAAGGCTCTGTATCATCTGGTGCTTTAGCTTGTTGTGGAATAGACTATGAAAAACTAGGTTACAAGGCTGGAGAGCTTGCTATTGAAGTGTTAGAGGGTAAACCTGTTGGTGATATACCTGTTACTATGTTAGATGAAACTGAAATAATAATCAATGAAGATACACTAAAAGCACTTGACATGCAAAAGCTATCAGCAGATAATATAAAGTATATAAAGTCAGATAAAAATGCAAAATCTGCAGAGTAAAATGTAGTAAATTCAAAAAAGTAGGTAATATGAAAACTTTATATAGTAAGTACTCTTATCCACCCTAACCCTTTGAAAATTGTACTTATTGTAGCAATTTATTGCATATAAAGTTATTCATTTTCCATAAAGTCGTCTATTTTGACGACAGATTATGAAAGTTATATAACTTTCTAATCATTATTTAAGCTGTCTAAATAGAAATTTAAATTTCTTAGACAGCTTTTTTTTATAAATTTTAATAGCTACAGCTTTACCTCCATTCCATATTTTTCTTTAATTAAATATTTTTTCACAAAAATTCCATTTAATTTACAAGTTTAGGATAACGTTTTTTTCAATTGATGTATTCTCTTTTAAAAATTCCAAGTATACACTATGTAGTATCTTAATTAAATTTAGCAGTTGACTTTTATTATTGTATAATTTATAATTTATAACAAGTCAAGAATACATATAATTTTCTGACTAATTAAAATATTAAAAGGGAGAGATAATTATGAATACTTTATTAAACAATAAAAAATATTATTATTACTATAGCCACTATTTCTAGGGTTTGTACCTACGTTTTAACATAGATACAGACCCCTTAAGACTAGCAAAACTTTGGGATTGTATCTATGTAGGCTATATTGTTTATAGAGTTTTCATTTAACTATATAAGAGCCACATAGATTATACTATGTGGCTTATTCGTGTTTTTACCACATAGTTGTGTATACTATGTGGTTTTTTTATATACAAAATTAGCAAATAATTAAAATTATAAAAATATTTTCAAAGGAGTGTTTTATTTATGTCAGGTATTATATCTGTAATGACGCAAAGTTTAATTTTATCAATCATGGCACTGGGGGTTTATATAACTTACAAAATCTTAGATTTTCCAGATATGTCTGCTGATGGTAGCTACACAATGGGAGCTTCTATTGTAGCCTTTTCTCTTACTAATGGGATTTCTCCTGTAGTAGCAACTTTAATGGCTATTTTATGTGGTTGTATTGCTGGTCTTGTAACTGGTGTACTTCACATTAAATTTAAAATATCTAACTTACTTTCTGGTATTTTAGTTATGGGAATGCTCTACTCTATCAACTTAAGAATAATGGGAAAATCAAATATCCCACTATTTAGTTTTAAACATTTATTCAATGGAGAAATATCTCCTATAGTTTTAGCTTTAGTATTTGTATTTATCTGTAAAGTGCTTTTAGATTTATTCTTAAAGACAGGTCTTGGATACACTCTAAAAGGTGTTGGTGACAACTCTCAAATGATTAAATCTTTGGGTATAAATATCGGTTCTATAAAAATATTAGGACTTATGATTTCAAATGGACTTATAGCTTTATCTGGCAGTTTGATGGCTCAATTCTTAGGATTCTCAGATGTAAATATGGGTATTGGAACTTTAGTACTTGGAATTGCTTCTATCATAATTGGTATTACATTATTTAAGAAATTCACTTTTATTAAAGATACTACTGCAATAATTGTTGGCTCTTTCATATACCAATTCACTATATACTTTGCAATGAGTTTAGGTATGTTATCAACTGATTTAAAACTGATAACTGCTATAGTTATAATAGCTTTCTTAGCTACTGGTAATTTAAATATCTCACTAAAAAAAAACAAGTGCAAAGCTAGTACCAAAAATAAATCTGAAAAAAGAGGTGTTATAGATGTTACAAATTAAAAATCTTTCAAAGAGTTTCCCAAATCCATACGGTCAACCTAATACTATATTTGAAAATTTATCAATTGACATAGAAGATGGTGAATTTGTAAGTATCATAGGTAGTAATGGAACTGGTAAATCCACTTTATTAAATATAATATCGGGTCTTATAAAAGAATCTTCTGGTCAAGTATTATTAAATAAACACAATCTATCTAATTTAGCTGAACATAGAAGAACTCAAATAGTAAGTAGAGTTTTTCAAGACCCAAGTTTAGGAACTTGTCCTTCTATGACAGTTAGAGAAAACTTATCCTTGGCTCTTAATAAAGGTAAGTTATTGAATCTAAAAAAATGTCTTCGTTATAAAAGAGATTTTCTAGAAAATTTATTAGAAGGAGTTTCTCTGGATTTAAAAAAATACCTAGACGTACAAGTACAATTTTTATCAGGAGGTCAAAGACAATCACTTTCATTAATTATGTCATGCTTAACAAGCCCTTCGGTTTTATTACTTGATGAACATACAGCGGCACTTGACCCAAAGACATCAAATGAAGTAATTGAATTAACTGATAAGATTGTAAGAGAAAAAAATATAACTACCCTTATGGTAACTCACAACTTAAAGCATGCTCTTCAGTATGGAGATAGATTGATAATGCTCCATAAAGGTGAAGTTGTCTTAGATGTAAAGGGAAAAGAAAAAGAAAAATTAACAGTTGAAGAAATATTAGAAAAATTTGAATATGCAGTTTAAAAGTATCTATTATGATAATTTAATTTTAGCTTAGTTACAAATTAGTTTATTTATAAAATAATTTTAAAGTCATAATATTTTTAGCAATACTACAATAATTCATATGAATATATGAACATATATAACAATAAAACTTTTGAGGGGGATATAAAAATGATTAATAAAAAAAGATTGGTAAGTTTAATTTTAGCTGGTGCTCTTGGAGTATCTATGCTTACAGGATGTTCACAAGGTGGAGACTCTGGCAATTCTAAACAAGAAAATAGCTCTAAAGATAAAGAAGTGAAAAAAATTGGTATAACTCAATTGGTTGAACATCCAGCATTAGATGCTACTAAAACAGGATTTGTAAAAGCCTTAGAAAAAAATGGATTTAAAGATGAAGAAAATATTGATATAGATTTCCAAAATGCTCAAAATGATATGCCTACTACACAAAGTATTGCAAGTAAATTTGCATCTGATAAAAAGGATTTAATATTTGCCATATCTACTCCATCTGCTCAAGCAGCGTACAATGCAACTAAGGATATACCTATACTTATAACTGCTGTCAGTGACCCTGTTGCTGCTGGCTTAGTTAAATCAATTGAAAAACCAGGTGGAAATGTATCTGGAACATCAGATTTCGTTTCTGTGGAAAAAGGCTTAGAACTTCTTAAAATATTTGCTCCTAAGGCAAAAACTATAGGAGTTATGTACAATACTAGTGAAGTTAATTCAAAAGTTCAAGTGGATGCTTTAAAAGAATATGCTTCTAAAAATGGTTTTAAAGTTGTTGAAAAAGGGATAACTACTTCAAATGAAGTCAATCAGGGAATTTCTAGTTTAGTTGGTAAGATAGATGTTTTATATGTTCCTACTGACAACTTAGTAGCTTCTTCTATGCCTATAGTTTCTAAAATAGCTACTGAAAATAAGATTCCAGTTATAGCAGCTGAATCTGGTCCAGTTGAAAAAGGTGCTCTTGCTTGTCAAGGTATAAACTATGAAAAGCTTGGTTACAAAACAGGTGAAATGGCTGTTAAAATTTTAAATGGTGAATCAGTTTCTGATATGCCTGTAGCTACATCAGATGATACAGATATCATTGTTAATGAAGATATATTAAAAGCTTTAGGTATGGAAAAACCTTCTAATGAAAATATTTCTTATGTAAAAACTAAACAAGAATAAATATAATAGATTTTTATGAGGGAGTGGTCAAAATGAAGTCCAGTAAGTTGATAAATTTAATTTTAATTGGTGTTCTTAGTGTATCCACCATTACAGGTTGTTCTAAAAATAATGAGGATGATTCAAATAAATCATCTGATAAAAATAATGAAATTAAAAAAATTGGTATTACTCAATTAGTTGAGCATCAAGCTTTAGATGCATCTAGAGAAGGATTCATTAAAGCTCTAGAAGATAATGGATTTAAAGATGGTAAAAACATAGAAATAGATTATCAAAATGCTCAAAATGATATGCCTACTACACAAACTATAGCTAGTAAATTTGTTTCTGATAAAAAAGATTTGATATTTGCTATATCTACTCCATCTGCTCAGGCAGCATACAATGCTACTAAAGATATACCTATACTTATAACTGCTGTAACTGACCCTGTTTCTGCTGGATTTGCAGATTCTTTAGATAAACCAGGTAAAAATGTTTCTGGAACTTCCAATTTTACACCTATTGATAAGAGTTTAAAGGCTCTTGATATACTCATCCCACAAGCAAAGACTATAGGTGTTATATATAATACTAGCGAGGTAAATTCTAAAGTTCAAGTTGATAACTTGAAGAAATATGCAAATGATAAAGGTCTTAAAATTGTTGAAAAAGGAATTAGTTCTTCTAGTGAAATAAATCAAGCAGCTTCTAGTTTAATGGGTAATGTAGATGTTATTTACGCTCCTACAGATAATTTACTTGCATCTTCTATGCCTATAGTTTCTCAACTTGCTACTAAAAACAAAATACCTATAATAGCTGCAGAAGAGGGTATGGTAAAAGGTGGAGCATTGGCTTGCCAAGGTATAGATTATGAAAAATTAGGTTATAAGACTGGTGAGATGGCTGTTAAGATTCTAAAAGGAGAATCTAAAGTTTCAGATATGCCTATAACAAGTTTAGAAGAAACTAATTTAATTATTAATGAAGATACTCTAAAGGCACTTTCTATAGATAAACCTTCTGACGAGAATATAGTTTATATTAAAACTGAAAATAAGTAATTTGACTACTCCAATTAATATAAAATATTAAAACAAAGTAAAATTCAATGAGATTTTTGTATACAATTAATATGCCTGTTTTTATGAGTTTTTCCAAGCATAAAAACAGGCATATATTTTTATTTTAATATATTGTCTATTCAATTTTACATTAATATACTGCTTATCCAAAGATAATATGTAAATACTCTTAACTTATTTATATAAATAAGCTTATTCTTCTATTTTCTTTATTACTCTACATGGATTTCCAACTGCTATAGTATTTGGTGGTATATCTTTTGTCACTACACTTCCTGCACCTATTACCACATTATCACCTATAGTAACTCCTGGAGTTATAATTGCTCCTCCACCTATCCATGCATTATGCCCTATCTTTACAGGTGAGCCATACTCTATTCCTGAAATTCTAAGCTGTGCATCAATTGGATGATAAGCTGTATAAATTTGAACATTTGGAGCTAACATTACATTATCACCGATTTCAATTTTACATACATCTAAAAAAATACAGTCATAATTTGCAAAAAAATTTTCACCTACATGTATATTATATCCATAGTCACACTTTATACTTTGTTCCACATTTATTTTATTACCAACTGAACCAAATAGTTGTCTTAAAATATCTGCTCTCTTTTCATACTCATCTTCCAAAGTATTATTAAATAATCTAGTTAATTTTCTACAATACTCTCTCTCTTTTACTAACAATTCATCATTTGCATAGTAACCTTGACCTGACAACATTTTTTCTTTTTCAGTCATATAATTTACTCCTTTTCGTTGTAATTGTACTTAAAGCAAAATAAATATTCCTGTGGAAAATCTAAATAAATGCTGTCTCCCTTCTCAAATCTCATTTTGTTTTTTTCTAATTCTATTTGAATAGGCATACTTTCACTAGATAAATTATGGTTTCTAGCATATATAGTATATGTAAATGGATTTTCTATGATGTTAATTAATTGAAAACATAACTTGCCATCTAAATTTTCACTAGAATCTAAAACCTTAATATGATGCTCTCTGATTCCCACATATTCTATATTATCACCTATGTTTCCAGTTAATGTCAACTTACATCCCCAATCTGTGGCATAAATAGTATTTTCATCTATTCTATTTAATCGAGATATATTTTTACATCCTGTTATTTTTGCTTCTATAAGATATTTTGGAAACTCAAATAGTTCTTTTTTAGGTCTTTTGGGAAGACCTTCTCCTTTATTATAAACCATAATATCATCACAAACTCGGTAAGCTTCTTCAATATCATGAGTAACAAACAATATATCTCCCTTATAGTCTTTTAACATGTTCATAAGTTCTTTTTCCATATTACTCCTCAAATGATGGTCTAATGCAGAAAAAGGTTCATCTAAAAGTAGTATATCTGGAGATGTAGCTAATGCTCTAGCTAGTGCCACTCTTTGTTGTTGCCCGCCAGATAATTGCCAAGGATATCTCCCCTCAAATCCATTTAATTTAAGTATTTCTAAATATTTCATTATTATTTCCTTTTTTTCATCTTTACTTAACTTTGAAAGACCAAGTTCGATATTTTGGCTTACAGTCATATGTGGAAATAATGCATAATTTTGAAATAAAAAACCAACATTTCTTTCTTGTGTTGATAAATTTATCTTTTTTTCAGAATCAAACAACACTCTTTCATTTAATATAATCTTACCTCTTGTAGGTTTTTCAAGTCCTGCTATACATTTTAATGTCATACTTTTTCCAGAACCAGATTCACCTAAAAATCCTAAAATTCCTTTTTCCTGTTCAATTTTTACTTTTAATTTAAAAGAGGATAAATCTTTTTCAATATCTACATATAAACTCAACTATCTACACCTCTTTCCTATTATTTTCTGCTGGAATTCCGACCAATAATTTAATAATAAAATCATTGCTATAGATATTGCTACAATAATCATAACCCACATCATAGCTTTATTCATATCTCCACCTTCAACTGCAAAAAATATAGCGATTGGCATCGTTTGAGTTTTCCCAGGTATATTTCCAGCTATCATAAGTGTAGCACCAAATTCTCCAAGTGCTCTGGCAAACGACAACACAAGTCCACCTATTATCCCAGGCCAAGCTAATGGTACTGCAATCTTTAAAAAAACTTTCCATTCATTAAGACCTAAGGTTCTAGCAGCAGACAACATATTGTTATCAATTTGTTCAAAAGCTGACCTTGAGGTTCTATACATCATAGGAAAAGATACTACTACTGCTGAGATTACAGTTGCTGTCCAGCTAAATATTAAGGTTTTATCAAAATTCAGTAAAAATTTACCTACAAAGCCATTTTTCCCACATAACAACAATAAAAAGAATCCAACAACTGTGGGTGGCAAAATTAATGGAAGTGTAAATATACCATCTATAAGACCTTTCCACTTACCTCTATAGTTAGCCATAATATATGACACAAATATTCCTATTATAAAAGTTATTATCGTTGACAAAAAAGCTGTCTTAAGTGATATCCATAAAGGTGACCAATCTGTCCCCATTTTTTCCCTCCTTAATTTAAATGGAAATAGTGAAATTAATAAATCTATTAATTTCACTATTTCCATTTTATTATAATATACAATTATTTTCAATTTTCATTTATTTATATACAATTTCGTTTTAATTATATATAAATTATTTTTAAACTTATTCTACTTTTTTATATCCAAATTCCTCAAAAATCTTTTGTCCTGCATCACTTAATAGAAATTCTTCAAATTTCTTAGCAGAATCTGCATTTTTACTAGCTTCAATTACTGCAACTGGATATGTAATAGGTGAATGAATTTTTTCATCTGTTTTTTCAACTACTTTTATTTTATCATTATTCACAGTATCACTAAAGTAAACGAATCCAACATCTGCATTTCCTGATTGTACCCATGCTAAAACTTCTTTTACATCTTTTGCAAACACTAATTTATCTTTTAATGTATCTTTTAAATTTAAATTAGTTAATACTTCATCTGCATATTTACCTGCTGGAACACTTTCAGCTTCTCCAACTGCAATTTTCTTTACTTTATCTGTAGTTAAGTCTTTCATACTAGATACATCGCTACCAGCAGAAGAAATAAGAACTAAATCATTTTTAACTAAATCTTTCATAGTATCAGAAACCAATAACTTTTCTTCATCTAAAGCTTTCATTTGTTTTTGACCTGCTGAAATAAATAAATCACATGGTGCACCTTGTTCTATTTGTTGTTGAAGCGAACCTGATGCTCCGTAGTTAACTGTAAGTTTTACATTGGAATCAACTTTTTTATATTCTTCTTCAATTTTTGCCATTGCTTCTTTTAAACTTGCTGCAGCTGATATGTTTAATTCTACTGCCTCATTACTTTTACTTGTTTGTTCTTCTTTTCCATCATCTTTTGGACTTTCTTTACTACTACATCCAACCGTCCCCAAAGTTAAACATGCAACTAGTCCTAATATTCCCAATATTTTTTTCATAATACTCTCCCTTTTTGTAAATTTGATACATATTTTAATTCGTTTTATCATGTTTTATCATGTTTTGTTATGTATAACTTAATTATATATACCTGCTAATAAATTTTCAAGTAAATTATTTATATTACTTTTAAATATTTTTCTACATTTTTCTTTTTTTAATGTTAAAATAACCTTATATGGAGGTGGATTATGGACTCATTATCATCTTTGACACCTGTTGAAGTAGCTGAACTATTAAAAATAACAAAAAATACTGTATATGAATTAATCAAAAGAGGTGAGCTTCCTTCTTACAAAGTAGGTAAAAAAATAAGAGTTGATATTAAAGATGTTGAAGAATATATCAACAATCAGAAAACTGGTAAAATTAAAGATACACATTTTAACAATAAAAATATAGATATTGATAATAATTATAAAATTATTATTTCTGGTCAAGATGTAATATTAGATATTTTAGCTAGATCTGTTGAAAAAAAATTAGATAGAGCAAATACATTTCGCTCTTATATAGGCAGTTATAATGCTCTATATGAATTGTATAATGGCAGGGTTTCTATAGCATCATCCCATCTATGGGATTTTGAAACAGATGAATATAATAGTACTTTTGTTAAAAAACTGTTACCAGGAATCCCATGTGTACTTATAAATCTAGCTTATAGAATGCAAGGTTTTTACGTTGCTAAAGGAAATCCTAAAGAAATAAAAAATTGGAAGGATTTAACCAGACCAAATATAACACTTGTAAATCGAGAAAAAGGGGCTGGAACTAGAGTTTTGCTCGATGGCAAGCTTAGACTTTTAAATTTTAATGGCACTGATATAAATGGTTATTATAATGAAGAATTATCACATTTAGGCGTAGCAAGCAAGGTTTCTCGTGGTATAGCTGATGTTGGATTGGGCAATGAAAAAGCTGCTCTACAAGTAAACAATATTGACTTTATTCCTCTTCACAAGGAACGCTATGATTTGGTCATAAAAAAAGAAGACTTAAAAAACCCTGTCTACCAAACTATAATTAGTATAATTAATTCAGCTGAATTTAAGGCTGAACTTCAAGGTCTTGGTGGATATGATTTAATTGACACAGGTAAAGTCATAGCAGAAGTTTAAAAATAAAAATCGCAATCTATTTTTACATGATTTATAAATTAATAGTAAGGTAAATTGCGATTTTTATGTATATCAAAAAACTTAACCTATCAAAGGAAACTATACTATTCATCTTAATAGTCATATATAGAATTCAATACACTAAACAGTTAAATATATATTAATATATATTTACATAATAGTATTTTTCCTTAATGTAGATTAACGCGTTATGTGTTTTAAATATGAATAATTCTCCTATCTTGTATACATGTGGTAAAATAAATGAGTTTAATAGGTTATATACAAAGTTGCTTTCTTCTTGTATTTTCTCAACTAACAAATTATTAATAAAATTATCTCTTTCATTTTCAATAACTTCACTCCAATTTATTTTAACTTTTAATATGTATCTTCCTACTAAGTATACACATTCTGCAACAAATAATAACAATACTATATAGTCGGCTCCTCCTGGTTGATATAAACTTCCTGATACTAAGGGTTTAGCAAAAAAGTTATAAAAATTTAAAGTATCTCCTGTATAATCAAAAAATATCAATAGTAATCCCAAAACTCTTAATGCTCTCATATTCAACATGTCTTTTTCTTTATTATTTTTGTTTTTCATATATACTACCTCTCTTTTCATTAGATTTTGTTGTATATAATACTAACTCTTTTATTTGAGGTATAAGTGAATTTAATTGGTAGTTATTTTCATTTTCATAATCAATTAATTCATATTAAACATTTATATTTAATATGAAAAAGGGACTGAATCAAAATAGAGATAAGCCTCTTTTTCATTGTTGAAATGATGAAAATATAGTTGATTTCATACAAAAAAGAGTGCCTCATGAACTAAAAAGTTCATTTTGAGACACCCCCTTGAAATATACAACTAATTTCTATTAATTAATAATACTACTATCTATAAACTTGAAAATTCTATTGAAATATGCTCTACTATCAGAGTCATATCCAGCGACATGTTCAACACCTTCTATAAGCCATAGCTCTTTTTTATTATGTTTGACTAAGTCATACATTGTTTGGCTATTTTGATAATTACAAACAGTGTCTTTTGTTCCATGTATAAATAGTATAGGAACATTACTCTTTTCGATTGCCTTATATGGCTCTACATCACTATACCAAAATCCAGATTTAAATTTATTATACAAATCTCCACATGCTACTACATAATTTACTAATATATTTGGTATATGTTTTTCTATTACTCCCATTCTAATGGCATCCTTCATTTCAGAATATGGAGAATCTAATATATAAAAATCGACCTCTTGACTTTCTGAATTTATAGCTGTATGCATAGTAGCCGTTCCTGCACCCATAGAAAATCCATGGATTCCCAATTTACCATCTGGGAATTTATTTTTTACAAACTTAACCATACTATCTAAATCATATCTCTCATAAAGACCAAATGTGAAATTATCGCCTCCACTGTTACCAGTATTTCTTTGATTGTAAATCAATACATTATAACCTTTATCTAAGTATTCATATGCTATTTTTAACATTTCATAGTGACTACTTCCAATTCCATGAACAACTATAATAGTATTTTTTGTTTTTATATTTGAATTTATAAAAAGACTTTCCAGTTTGTAATTATTAGAACTTTGTATCATTAACTCCTCTGTCTTGTAGTTTTTCAATTTATCTAATGGTTTATCTTTTCTCTCAGAAAATACTTTTACTATATCCTCTTTTTTTATTAACTGTTCTGAGCCAACTGAGCTATCGTACACCAATTTTCCAAATATGTACGATATGATTAATAGTATTAACAGAAATATAACTGACACAACTATTACTTTATTTGTTAAACTAATATAATTTTTAAAACTATTTTTCATATTTATTTACCATTTAATTTTCCTATATTGTGTTTTTTAAAAGTAATACAATCACTACTTATACTACTCTTATGATTTCTATTATACCTATTAATCTACTAAAATTACAAATTATATTTTTTTAATCATTAATATTTATAAGCTATTACCTCATCTAATAAATATTACTATATACTTTATTGACAAGTACTATCTAAATATTCTTCTATATTTTTCTTCTTCCTCTTCTGTGAATACATTAAATACAACTTTTAAATTTTTCTCAGGATTTTCTTTTAACCATAATCTCACCCTATTTACAGCAAGATTAGCTGCTTCTTTTTTTGGATATCCAAATACCCCTGTAGAAATACCACAAAAAACGATATTCTTTATTTCATCAATTTCTCTTATAGTATTTAGAGATGATTTGTAGCAATGTAGTAATTGTTTTTCCTGCTCTTTACTTGGCTGACCACCAGATACAATAGGTCCAACAGTGTGTACTACAAATTTTGCAGGTAGACAATAACCTCTAGTTATTTTAGCATCTCCTGTATATTCTAAATGTCCTTGTTTTTTTATTATTTTGTCACAATCTTCTCTAAGTCTAGGACCTGCACATGAATGTATCTCATTATCTACACATAAATGTAATGGTTGTAGGCATCCCAATAACTTATTATTTGCAGCATTCACTATTGCATCTGCTTTTAAATTAGTTATATTTCCTCTCCATATAGCAATACCTTCCTCTACTTCTTCTATATCATTTACATCTACTAACTCTTTTTCTTCACATTCAATTAACAATAAATTATGTAACATACTCAGTATCTCTGGAGCAATTTCTTTTGGTGGATATACATTAAGAAGTCCTCTAAGTATATCTCTAGGCTTGATTTCATCATTTGATAAATTGTATATTTTAGAAGGAACTTCTTTTGAAAAATATGCAATTAAAGTGTTTATATTTTTCTTTTTTTGTTCGTCAGTTAGAGGTTTGATACTTCTATCAAAATCCTCAAATAAGTTTACATCATCAGCATAATCTCTCCACTTCATAGCTATCTCTCCATTCTTGTATTTTAGAATTATAAAAAATAATTATGTATTATGTACATACTTATTTATTTCTATAAACACTTACATAAATCCTGTTAAAAGTGTAAATTTTTTAATATTAATATATTTAAAGACAAAATATAGAACTATTTTAAGTATTTTATAGAACCCTTTATAGAAATAATATGCTACTTGCTAACACTTTAAACATAAAATTTTTAAATATAATAATTAAAGGCGAAAGCTTCTAAAACTGACACTTTTACACATAAATTTATACACATAAAAACCACTCTAAATGTATATACTCTCTTACCTAGAGTGGTTTTTACGCTAAACAACTTTTAAATTTTGTTGGTATTTATCTATATCTGATTTAGAAGCATATACAAAATGACCATCTGAAACCTCAATCCAACTTGATAACTCATCATTTGAACAAGTATACATACTAGAATTATATTCCACTCTATTTCTTAGCTTAGCATATCTTGGGTCAGGAATAGGAATTGCAGAAAGTAAAGACTTTGTATATGGATGAATAGGATTATTATACAACTCTTCTGAATCTGCTAATTCTACTAATTTTCCATTATGCATAACTCCTATACGGTCACTAATATGTCTCACCATAGATAAATCATGCGCTATAAACAAACAAGTTAAGTTTTTTTCTTGCTGTAACTTTTTAAATAAATTTACTATTTGTGCTTGTATAGATACATCTAAAGAAGCTATAGGTTCATCAGCTATTATAAACTCTGGGTCTACTGAAAGAGCTCGAGCTATACCAATACGTTGTCTTTGTCCACCTGAAAAGTCAGAAGGATACTTATTTGCATAGCTTCTATCAAGTCCAACTAAATTTAACATCTCATAGACTTTATCTAGCCTTTCTGATTTATTTTTACAGACACATTGAATTTTAAGTGGTTCTGAAATTATATCTCCAATTGTCATACGAGGATTTAATGATGAAGTAGAATCTTGAAAAATAATCTGCATACTTTTATTTACATCTTTTTTTACAAATTTATATGCTTTTTTATCTGAGATACAATTTCCCTTATAAATTACCTCTCCACCAGTAGGCTCATGTAACTTTATTATAGTTTTACCAGTTGTAGATTTTCCCGAACCAGATTCTCCTACTAAACCAAATATCTCTCCTTTATATATATCAAAGCTTATATCATCAACTGCTTTTACAGTAGTACTTTTATCCAAATGAAAATATTGTTTTAAATTTTTTATTTCTAGTATTTTTTCTTTATTCATTAGAAATCACCCTTCCACCATTTACCCTAACTGGTATATTTATTTTAGGTGCATCTGGATGCAATAACCAAGTTGCTGCACTGTGTGTATCATTAATTTTAAACATTGGTGGCTCCTTTTCATAATCTATCCTAAGAGCATTTTTATTTCTTACTGCAAATGCATCCCCCTTTGGAGGATTTAATAAATTTGGAGGCATTCCAGGTATATTATACAAATACTCTTCTTGTGAATCTAAAGTAGGTAATGAACCTAATAATCCCCAAGTATATGGATGTCTAGGGTCATAAAATATATCTTCTACTGTTCCTATTTCTACAATCTTACCTGCATACATAACTGCTATCCTATCAGCCATAGTTGCAACTACACCTAAATCATGAGTTATAAATATTATTGATAAACCTATTTTATTTTGTAGTTCTTTTATTAAGTCAATTATCTGAGCTTGTATAGTCACATCCAAGGCTGTTGTAGGCTCATCAGCAATTAATACTTCTGGATTACAAGCCAGTGCTATAGCAATTACTATACGTTGCCTCATTCCTCCTGAAAAATGATGCGGAAATTGTTTAAATCTTTTTTCAGGATTATCTATCCCAACTAATTCAATAAGTTCTATAGCTCTTTTTTTAGCTTCACTTTTACTTATGCCTTGATGGATTACTATAGCTTCAGTTATTTGCTTTCCTATTGATATGGTTGGATTCAAAGATGTCATAGGGTCTTGAAATATCATTGATATATCTCTTCCTCTAATATCTTCCATTTCTTTCTCAGATTTTTTAACTAAGTCCTTTGATTTAAGTAGAACCTCTCCACTTTTGATATATCCATTATATGGAAGTATCTTCATCAAACTTTTACATAATACAGATTTTCCACAACCAGATTCTCCTACTATAGCTAGTGTTTCACCCTTCTTTAGAGTAAAAGACACATCTCTCACAGCTTGTACTTCACCTTCTTCAATTTTAAAGCTTACAGATAGATTATTAACCTCCAATAAATGTTCCAAAAACCATCAACCCCTATGCTATTCAAACCTTAGGGATATATTTTATCCCTAAGGTTTCTAATTAATCTAACTATTATTCTATTGTCCAATCAGCTATGTTCCAGAATATACCTACACCATGATGACCTAAAACTGTATCAGGTGTTAAACCTTTTATATTTGGTTTTCCAACATATATGGCATCTATATAAGCAATAAATGTGTATGGCATATCTTTAGTCATCTCTACTTGGAATTGTTTATATAACTTTAATTTTTCATCTTTATTTTCTGTTTCTCTTGCTTGTTGAAGTATTTTATCTATAGTAGGATTAGAATAAGCATTATAGTTTGCACCTTTATCTGTTCCAAATACTTTATATGTATGGTCATCTGGGTCAAATGGACTTCCCCAACCGATTAAATGTGCATCTTGATTAGCCCAATCTGTTTCAGTTACAACTACAGCTTTAGCATCAACACCTATTTCTTTTAACTGCTGTGCACATATTTTAGCCATATCAACTCTAACTTGGTCACTTTCACCAGCTGTTATTTCAAAAGCTAATTTAGTACCTTCTTTTTCATATATTCCATCAGAACCTAATTTCCAACCTAATTTCTCAATTTCTTGCTTAGCTTTTTCTGGATTATACTCAAATTTCTCTATATCAGGATTATTATATGGTCCCATTTGTAAAGGTGAATATGCTGGTACACCATGTCCCAATAATACACTATCAACTATTGCTTTTCTATCTATTGCATAACTTAAAGCATTTGGTAATCCTTTAGCCTTTTCATCTTTAAAGAATTTAGAATTGAAGTTATATAGTATCCCTCTATAATCTGCAGTCTTCATTATATTTACTTTAAAATTCTTTTCGTCTTTCTCAAAATTAGACATATCTTTAGGAGTTACTTGTGCTAAATCTAATTCGCCTGATTTTAATTGCATTGCTTTAGCTTTGTCATCTGGTACAATCTTAAATACTACTTTATCTAGACCTGGCTCTTTTACAAAATAATCACTATTTTTAACAAGTGTTATACTTTGACCTTTATCCCATTTTTCAAGTTTAAATGGTCCAGTACCTATTGGTTTTTGATTAAATCCATCAGTAGCTATATCCTTACCTTCTAATGCATGTTTTGGTAATATTCCAACTGTTAGATAATCAAGCATTGCTGTATTTGGTGCTTTTAAAGTAATTTTTATAGTAGTATTATTAACTACATCAATTTTTGTTATATCTTCATAATTTGATGCTATTTCAGAAGCATTGTCTGGATTCATTATAGTTTCCATTGTGAATTTAACATCATTTGCTGTAAACTTCTCTCCATCATGCCATTTAACATCATCTCTTAAATTAAACGTATATGTATTTGTTGCTTCATCAAATTTCCAATCTTTTGCTAGACAAGGAACTACTTTATTATTTTCATCATGAGCTGTTAATCCATTAAATATCAATGAATTTATTTCTCCATGTTCATATAGTGCCGGATTTATACTTGTATAGTCATTACTTCCATAAACAAGCACTTTACCATCGTTAGGTTTATCTGTTTTTTTGTCCCCATTTCCTGCACTAGAACAGCCTGCCATTAGACTAAGTATCATTACTAGACTTAAAACTTTTAATTTCTTTAATTTCATGATGCTCCCCCTTTTGCCTTTAATAATAAATATTTTTTAAAGCTTTGACCCCATTTATTTAAATAGATATTTCAAATACCTTAGTATTTGCTTATTTAACACTTGAAACGCTGATTTATAAATTACTTGATTTTTTATTATTGCTCTTTCTTATATAATTACCAATATTAGTTATACAAACCAATGTAGTAACTAAAAATATACCTGGAATTAGGATAACCCACCATCTATTTGAAAGCAGTGCTTCCTCTGATAAAGATAGCATACTTCCCCAAGAAACAATTTCTATTGGCAAACCAATTCCTAAAAAACTCAGTGTTGATTCAGTTCCAATAGCTGCACCTATATTTGTTACTACCATAAACATTATTGATGCAACAAAATTTGGAAGTAAGTGCTGTTTTAATATATAGAAAAATCCTCCACCCATACTTTTAGCTGCTAGTATGTACTCACTATTTCTTATTTGTCTAACTTCAGTCCTTACAATTTTAGATATATTCATCCAGCTTGTTATCCCTATTACGATGGACATAGATATTGGATTTGAATTCCCAAGTATCGCTTGTACAAATATTATAATTAATATTGATGGTATACTAAGTATGATTTCTGTAAATCTCATCATTGCATCATCTACAAGTTCAGATGCTGAACCACTTATGCTACCATAAACAATTCCTATGATAGTTGATATTATTGTCGAAAATATTCCTATAAATAAAGATATTTTTCCTCCATACCATATCATAGAATATATATCTCTTCCCATTGAATCTGTTCCAAAGAAAAAATCTTTACTTGGAGCTAAATTAGAACTTACTAAATCCATATATGTTGGCTCATGTGTCATTATCAAAGATGAAAATACACTTCCAATAACTATAATGGATAAAATGATGATTGATATATATGGTAACTGTTTAAATTTTTCAAACAGAGTTTTTTTTATTTCTATTTGTTCGTCTTCTACTATTGAAATATAATTTTCTCCTACAATCTCAAAATCACTACATTGCAGCTTCATTGTTATCACCTCTATCGTACTTCATTCTAGGGTCTATTTTATTGTTTATAATTTGAGCTAGCATATTTCCAAATACTACTAAAGCCCCTGTTATTAGACATAAAACTAATAACATATTATAATCGTGATACTTTGCACTCTCAAAGCAAAGAGTTCCTAACCCAGGATAAGAAAAAACCTTTTCAACTACATAAGTTCCTCCTAATATGTGAGGTATTGAAATAGCCATAATGCTTATATAGGATGGCATTATATTTCTCAGGCAATGCTTAAAAACAATGGTTCTATTGTTTAAACCTTTTGCTTTACATAGCAATACATAATCTTCCCTTATTTCTTCTAGCAATTTATTTCTTATCATATATGTGTAATACCATAAATGGCTCAATATAAGTACTGTAAGAGGTAATATTAAATGAGATATCCTACTTGATATACTAGATTCCTCTCCCATTGAATAAGCTCCACTACTTGGAAGTATACTTAAATTTATACTGAATATAAGTATAAGAACTAAAGCAACCCAGAATGATGGAATACAGTTGGTTATTGTTCCTAGTTTACATATAATCCTATCTATGAGCTTGTCTTCATGCAATGTACAAAAGATTCCAAGAAGTAATGCTAGCACAAAGGTAAGTATATATCCTGACCCACCTAATATGATAGTGTTTATATAAACATCATTTATAACAGAAGTAACATTTTGCTTATATTTAAATGAAATTCCAAATTCGCCTCTTGATGCATCTGAAATCCATTTTATATATTGACTGTATATTGGTTCGTTTAGACCAAGTTTTTTCATAGCATTTTCTTTCTCTTGAGTACTCATTCTTTCTACACCATCTCCATAGTAAGAAATTAATGGGTCTCCTGGAGCAAGTCTTGCCATATAAAAAACTACAAAAGATAATAAAAACATTACTAAAATAAACTGCAACAACTTTTTAACTATATCCTTTAACAAACCTCTATTCCCCCTTTGTTGCAATAAAAAAAACCACCAAAAGCAAGCGTCAATCGACGTTTAAACCTTCGTGGTTTTATTATCATTAAATAAAAATTAAATTTTAAATATTTATCTATAAACCAATTTTAGCATCATTTATGTTGTGTGTAAACAAACTTTTGAAAAATTGTTAAAATTTCATCAAATTGTTTTATTTTTACCTAAAATAAAATTTTTATGATGTTACGAATCTCTTATTTTATATAATTATTAAGTTTTTTATTATATAATTATTGGTTTTATATTGACTATTTATTAAAACTATATTATATTAGTTTCTATGCAAACTATCTAAGAGGTGATTTTATTGAAAACTAATTATGATTGTTTTAGAATAGCTATGCTTCTCAAAGAACTCTATTCTAAAACAATGTACACAGTGGAAGAAAATTTTAAAGAAAATGGATTGACACATCAACAGATTATAGTTATAAAACTAATAGCTCATAATCAAGAGCTAACAATATCACAACTATGCGATGAGATGTCTTTAGCTAAAGGAACTGTATCAGGTATAGTCAGTAGGTTAGAACAAATTGGCTATGTAGAAAAGTTCAAAAAATATGATGATAAGAGAAATACATATATTAAATTTACAGAAGATGGACTTGAATTTGCCACAAATTTTAAAAGTAAAATGCAAGAAAGCTTTGATGATATTTTTAAAAATTGTGATGAAAAAGAATTAAATGAATTAGTAAAAAATCTTAGAAATATATTAGCAAAAATAAAGGAGAGATAATTATGAATTTTAAATTAATACTTGCAATAGTGTTTATAACATCAGCTTTAATTTTTTATACTATAGGTGTATTTGGAGAGAGAAAAGCTAAAATTTTAAAAAAGAAACATGTAATTATATTTTGGCTTGGTTTAATATTTGATACTTTAGGAACATTTACAATGAGTAATATAGCTAATAGCCACTCTTTTGAAGTAAAATCTGTATTGTCCCAAAATCTTCATAGTATAACAGGTCTCTTAGCAATTGTGCTTATGCTTTTTCATGCAGGATGGGCTACTTTTGTTTTGTATAAGGATGATGAAGATAAGAAAAAATTCTTCCATAAGTTTAGTATAGTTGTATGGACTATCTGGTTAATTCCATACTTTATAGGTATGTTTATTGGTATGGCTGGATAATAAGTAAAAAAAGTGTGTAAGAAAATGAATATACACTTACACACTTTTTCATATCTATCTATAATGTTTTACTTACTCTTTTACACAACTTCATAAATCCTTATGTATAATTTAAATTTATTAAACACCTAATACTTGAGTTACTCCTGGAACTTCGCTTACCAAAACATTTTCAATAATAGCTTTTATTGTCATAGTTGCTCCTGGACATCCACTACAAGCACCTTGTAATCTAACTAAAACTACTCCATTCTCATTTACATCTATAAGCTCTACATCTCCACCATCTCTTTGTAATACAGGTTTTATCTTTTGTTCAAGCACTTTTTCAACTTGTTCTCTCATAGTTATTCCCCCCAGAAATATTTTTATTACCAAGATTATACCAATGGTTTAAATTTTTGTCCATCTAATGATTTTTTAAATTCTATATTTGCCTCATCAATAACCTTAGTATTCATAAATACATCATAAGCACTACAAGCCAATACCTTAGCTGAATTTATCATAGCTGAAAATCCTATACTTGAACCAGCTGATGCACATGACTGCCATGTATGGCTTGCCACACCAACAGGCCATGCTGCCATTGCAAATTGAGCTACTGGTATCACATAACTTACATCTCCTACATCAGTAGAGCCAGCTAATCCTTTACCTTCTGCTCCATCAGCTATACCATGATGTATATAACTGTCCATAATAGATTTATCATCTTGGAATGCTGTAGCTACACCTAGTCTCTCTTCCTTAGTAAGAGTAGCACATAATTTTTTTGCAAATTCTTCTTCTTCAGGAGTAGTTTTAGGAGGACCAACAAGAATCATATTATTGTATACTAAATCAGTTAAACACTGATTTGGTATATAATCATAAATCCCATCAGTAATTACATACTCCATTTCAGTCTCTGTCATCATAGCTGCTCCTTGTGCCACTTTTATTAGCCTGTCAAGAACATGCTCTGCATCCTTTGCTTTTTTACCTCTTATAAAATACCAACTTTCCGCAAAACCAGGAACTACATTAGGTCTTCCCCCACCATTAGTTATAACATAATGCATTCTTATAGAGTCAATTACATGTTCTCTTAAATAATTTGCTCCTACATTCATAAGTTCAACAGCATCCAATGCACTTCTACCATTATGAGGGGCTTGAGCTGCATGTGCTGTTATTCCCTTAAACTTAAATCTAGCAGATAAATTTGCCAGACTTCCACCTCTCCATGTGGCATTTATATCAAAAGGATGCCATGTAAATGCGCAATCTACATTATCAAAACATCCATTTACACACATTACAGTCTTTCCTCCACCTTCTTCTTCAGCAGGGCAACCGAAATACTTTATTGTTCCATTAAATTTACTTTTTTCCATTAGTTCTTTAATAGAAACGACTGCTCCTACACCTGCTACACCCAATAAATTATGACCACATCCATGTCCAGATTCTCCCTCTACCAATGGATTTTTTTCTGTACTCACAGATTGTGATAGTTCTGGCAAAGCATCATATTCGCCAAGTATTCCAATTACTGGCTTCCCTTCTCCAAAACTTGCTATAAATCCAGTAGGTAAATTGTCTACTTCTTCAATTTCAAATCCTTTTGACTTTAGATATTCCTTTTGAATACTGCTTGCATACTTTTCTTCAAAAGCTAATTCTGGATTTTCCCATATTTTTTTAGATAAATCAATTAATTCTTCTCTTATCTCCTCAATATTATTTATAATATATTCTTTCATAATCTCCTCCACAGATATGTATTTTTGATATGCTTTACAAATTATATTATATACTAACATTCTATTTATTCACAATTTTTTGTTAATTAATTTGATTTATATATTCTTCTATACAATGTATTTTTTCCTTATTTTGTCTCTTCATAAATTCAATGTACTCTCTTTTCCATAGTGTAGTTTCACTATTTTTATTTAATAAGAATTCCAACAAATTAATTTCTTCCATTCTCATATCTTCATAAAATACTACACTTCCCAGTATTGCCAATTCAAATTCACTTAATGAAGCAAATAGCATTAGATAATCATCCCCAAATAAGCACTCAGATTCAAGAATATCAATAAAGTCTTTTTTTGCATTGATGTTTTCCTTTATTATTTTTATTTTTTCAATTATAGAAGTACTCTCTAGTACAGCATTGAATATCGCTCTAAATGAATCATCATCTAATTTATTTTCATCATCAACAATATACTTTTCTAAAGGTTCACTTTCATTCTTACTTACAGTTATCATACTTTTAAAAGTGCCACTTTTTATTGAACTTAATACAGACTCAATAAATATCTTCTCATATGCTTTTATGTATTTTATCATGGCTTCATCTTCTATATTTAATCTTTCTATCAATACATCAATTGCTTCTTCAAGCAATAAAACTATTTTTTCATTTATTGTACTTTGTTTATCGAGTTCTTCAGAATCATTAAAATCAAAACTATTATTTTCTTCAATAAATTCAACTACATTATTTTCCTCATATACCTTAATTTCACCTTCAAAGATATGATTGTAGATGTTTCTAAATTGTTTTTCTAAAAATTCATATTCATATTCTGAAATTTTCAAATTAGTTGATTCATTGCCTAAAATTGTAGAGAAAATAGAGTTATTTATAATAAGTTCAAATAAGTTTATAAGTATAACATCACAATCTATTTTATAAGTTATTCCATAATCATAAAATAATTTTTCTCTATCTTTCTTTTTAAATAAATTACAAAATCTATTTTCTATATCTATACTCTCAATATAATTTTTTACATAATAAATTCCTTGAATATCCATATCATCTAATGCCAATGGATAATCTATACTCACTGGAATATCATAGGCTTCAAATTTTATACTATAGTTTTTAAAGAAACCAGACAATTCCATTAAAGTATCATTATATGCTATTGAGTTAGTATATAATTTTCTACTTTTCATTAGTTCATAAAATTTTTCTAACTCAAGTAAATCATATTCAAGAATTTTAATGCCTTCTAAATATATATTCTTAATATTTTTAGACGTCAATCCTACAATTCTTTTTTCTATATTTTCAAGTTTACTTACATATGCATCAATAGCATACCAAATTGAAAGCAATAATTTTTCAGCAACTTCAGTCTTTACTGATGTACTTTGACCATTTGTATATTTTTTAATTAAATTTATAAGAATTAAGGATATTTCCTGTTGTATGTTATATACTTCTCTCTCATTTATTACTTTACAATCCATACATTCTTTAAGTAGAGATATTGCATATTGATTTTTTATTAGATTATTTTCGTTTATATTGATGTTGGTTAGATTATTATTTGACATAGTAAGTTTCCCCTCTCATTAGATTAAACTTCTCCAAATTTAAACTTTTTTGCAAATTCATCTGCTTCCCCTCTTACATTATCCATATTCCCTGTAAATTTTTCATAAAGTTCATCAAGTATTTCTATAATTTCATCATCACAAATTTTATCATCTGTTTCATTTTTTAAGTAATAAAAGATTTCTTGCATATCATTAATAGTCTCTAAATAATCATCCATATTTGTAAACTGTGATGTATATATATTTTCTATTAATTTTTTTGTAACTTTTATCTCCAATTCTATTCTTCCATATCCCTTTAAAGTATCATTTCTTGAAGTTATTATATCTTTTACATCCTCCTCTGAAAGTACTAGACCATAACACTTAGATTCTTTATTAGTTTCAAGCAATTCATTTCTTTCTATTTCCTTTAAATTTTGATGCATAGAACTCAAAATAATAGGTGATATCATTTTAAAATTCTCCTTTTCCATTTTTCTATTGACTTTTAACTTATTTTATGATATATTTAAATTAGTATATATATCAACTCACAAAACTACTTATAATAGTATTATTATAAGTAGTTTTTGTCAACTCAAAATTACTATTTTAATTAAATTTTGCAATAAAAAAATATATCATTACTCAGATATATTTTTTATAACTATTTATTCATTTAATAGTTATTTATAATTAAAATCTAAACAATGATATATTAATTTACTTATCTTTTTTAGCTCTACTTCTGCTTTTCTTTACATTTGAGCAATTTCTACAGGAAGGTGAACAGTATTGAGATTTAGAATTTGTAGGTATATAAATCTTTCCACAATACTTACATTTATTTAAAGATGCAGGTTCACTTGTAATTGCAAATGCATATATAGTTTCAATAGCTGTTTTTAAAGAATTAAATTCCCATGCAATAGTGGGTTTATCTAATTGACTTATAGAAAATCCTATCTTTTGAGGGTTAAACCCTCCAGACATAATAGTCACACTTTCAGTTAATAAGTTAGACATATTTTTATAGACACAAATTTGATTAAAATGTCTACACATATCCTTAGCAAAATTTACAATCCAATCCAATTGTTCTGTATAAAACCTTGAAAATACTAAATCCAAAATCAGTGGTCTTTTTCCAAAAAACTTAGGTGATTCCTCTCGTTTTGATACATCTATACCTCGTTTATATTTTTTAAAGTATACATCTTCATCACTTGCAAATGGGATAAACATATTTACATACTCATCAGTATTCAATATATTCTCTTTTGTAATATAATTCTTTTCAATCATCAGTACTCTTTCTTCACCAACAATATCTCTATTATATACACTTGAATAAATCAATCCTAACAATCCATATTTCTTTACAAATTCAAGTACTTCTTTTTTTAATCTCATTTCTTTAGTTTCTTTTGATATATCTTGTAATGCTTCTTGTCCTATGCGAATTATATCTACTATAATTTCATCTGCAACATCAAATGGATTGTACATAGTAAATACAGCATCTTCTGTTGGTACTATATACAGTTCATCTTCTTCAGTAATTTTATATTCATAATCACTATAGCGAATCCAATCACTAGCAAAATTTCCAATTAATTCTATATTTTTATTCATATTAATAATTTCCTCCCTTTCATAATAATAATTCCCTTTCAATGTAATAGTTAATATTTATTTACTATTACATTTTTAGTTTATTCTATAATTTTCATCATGTCAACTCTTCTTTTTAATTTTATATAACATTAAATCATATAATAACTCTAATTAGCCTAAATATTAATACTAAGCAATAGTAAAATTATAATTAATTTTATCAAAATCTATTTACATTTCTAATTAATATCTTTATAATTAATATGTAATATATAAATAATTTTACATATTACATATTATTATAAAGAGAGGTACTCAGAAAATGGATAGAAAACGTGAATTAAAACAACTATACAGGGAAATGAAATTTGACATTGGTGTATTTATGATAAAAAGTGATATTACTAAAAAGATTTATCTTGGAAAAAGCAATGATATAAAAAGCAAGTTTAACTCCCTCAAATTTCAACTTTGTGCTGGGTCATGTATGGTAAGAGATTTAAATAATGATTGGAAAAAATATGGAGAAAAAGCATTTACATTTGAAATTTTAGAACTTATAAAACATGATGATAATAAAACTGAAAAAGATTACTTAGAAGAATTAGATATTTTAGAAATAGTTTGGTTAGAAAAGCTAAAAGAAGATAACTCTTATGAGATTTATTCTTTATAAAAATACGCATCATATCTTCTTTTTTGATGTGAACATGATAGGATGGAATTGTCATACAATTTTGTGTATGACTCCATTCATCTTGTCATTTATGAGGATAATTGATTCTTATATATGAATAGCTCATGCATTATTTTTTAACATATACAGTTCAATTTTAGTATATAACTTTGATACATAATTTTAATAAAAAAAATCTTCTAATTGATTTTTGTCATAAAATCAACTAGAAGATTTATATAGTTTAATATTTATACACTATATATCACTAAAATATAAGCATTATACTTACTTTTACTATATATTATGTATTCATTTTACTGATAACATTCTATTATTTTGTAGCTTCTAAACATTGCTCTATAACATTCTTATCATTTATACCTATTGCAGTGACTTTATTAGCATTATTTAATACACTCTTATCACTTTTATCTGAAACTAAAACAACAGGAGCGTTTTTAGCCATTGGTGAAGCAACTAAAGCATAAACTAAATCATCTCCACTTGCCACATAAAACTCTTTTGTTTCATTATAAAACTTCTTAATTACATTCTTATTAGTTTCATATCTATCACTACCATCAATTCTTGTTGCTCTATATCTACTTACTATATAATCACTTAGTGCAGATTTTCCTCCAACAGCATATACTGGAACAGGTGAAACACCAAACCATGGGTCTAAATCTGTATCTTCTTCTGCTGAAGCTATATCTTTTGTCAATAAAATAGGAGCACCATCTCTATACGCAACAGATGCAACACTCACTGCGTCAGCTTCATCTTTAAATCCATTTACTAAAAACGTCTTATCACTGCTTTTTATCTTTTCTATTTCAGCTGCAATTTTATAACTTGTATCTACTCTATCTACTCCATCAATTCTTATGACCTGCATTCTTCTCATAAGTAGCATTTTTTCTACATCTTTACTTATAGTATTTTCGCCACCTATTACATATATCTTAGTAACTCTATTAAGCCTTTGTAAAGTGGCTTCTGGTATATCATCCTTATTAGTTAATAAAATTGCTGCATTATTTACCCCTGCAAGACCACTAGCAGAAATACCATCTACCATCGTAGAATCAGAATTGATAAGTACAGCTGTTGTATAATCTTGCTTATCTGCAATAATACCAGCTGTTTCATATTTATCTGTTCCCTGGATATTTTCGATTTTATCTAGTGCATTTGCTGATGTTGGAAAACTAACACTTAATAATAATGCTGAAATACCTAATGCTAATATTCTTTTACTAAACTTCATAAATTACCTCCCTCAAAATAAATATATTTAGTATCAGTATAATATAAATTCGCTTAAAAGTAGTGTAAAAATAGTTACACTTTTTTTATAATTTAAATCACTCTAAATTAGACACATCTCGTCCATTAAAATAACTTCATTCATCCTATAAGCTAAACCATCCCATGTTTTTTTTGACATATCTACAGATGACCTTTTCTCCAAATGAGACAATAGATATTGTATTTTAAAATCTATTGCATTACATAAATTCTTCTCAAAGATAGATAACTCTTCTTCGTTTGGAATACCATCTAAACTCATAGAAGGCAACATTACATATTCTATCTTTCCAGAATCATTAATCTCACTACCAATCCATTCTCTAACGCCAGGAATATCAGTGGTAATTACATCAAGTCCACATGATAAGGCCTCTAAAACTACAACTGGCAACCCTTCATAAAACGATGGTAAAACAAATATATGTGACTTATTAAATAACTCAGCTAAGTCACTTTGGTCTAATTTTCCTAAGAAATTCATTTTAAATGGAGATTGACTTGCAAGCTTAACAATCTCATTATAAGATTCAACATCACTTCCTGTACCTGCAAAATTGACTTCTATTAAATCTTTACGATATACTAGTCCAGATATAGCTTTTATAAATGGAATCAATCCTTTTGATTTGCATATCTTTCCTGCAAATACTATCCTTATCTTATCATTTTTTATTTTATAATTTTTATCATAAAATACACTATCATTATATCCACTACCAATTACAACTACTTTACTGTCGCTTACTCCAAAAGTCTTTATAATATCATCTTTTTGCTTTTTATGAAGAGCAAATATTAAATCCAAATTTTTTATATTTGATATTATATATTCTTTTTCTAAATCGATAGTATTTAACTGTCTTAAGCAAGTCCCATGACAAACAGACATAACTTTAATATCTTTCACAATCTCTCTGACAAATGCAGTTAAAAGATATAAATGATGACATATTATAATATCTGGCTTAAAATCTTCCATAGCTCTGTCTATATTTATTTTAAATTGATGTTTTAATCTATTTAGCATTTCTACATTTAAATCTCTATATCTAGTACTTTCATATGGCATAGAATCACTCATTCCTACAACAGGAAAATTTAGTTCTCCACAATTATACTTTACTGGATAAAAACTTACATCACTTGAAAAACAGTTTACATTGTCATTAACATCTATCCCTGCAATTACAGCTTGCTCATGACCTATTTTTTCAAACCCTTTTATCATACCACACATGTATATTCCACTACCCGTACTATTTGGTTTTTGTGTTATTATATGAAGAATTTTCACTTTTTTACTTACCGCCCCTCTAAAATTAAACAATTTCATATAATCTAATCGTTATATATATCCAGATACAAACAGGAAGAATCATCTTTTACTTTGAATCTTGGAACCTTAATTGCTTTATAGTCATTATCCTCAAAGTCTCTAACTTTATTATGTATATATCCTATGCCAAATTTTTCTGCTATACGTATCAATTCTTCTTCTTTTATGAGGTTATACCTATCACAGGCACTTGTAAAACCATCACTTGTTAACATCAATTGAAAATCTTTTTTTATTTCTAAGTATCCGTATATTGAGTTTTCTACAGCATCCTCATCAAAATCCAATATCCAGTATCCATCTTTAGTATTCTTTTTCAATCTATTGCTTACTATTGTATCCATGACACTTGACTTTATCTCATCAAAAGTCATTTCTTCTAAATTAGAAAGCTTACTCATTTCATCAAACACAGCATTATCAAATTTACAAATAGTTCTATCTTTTATGACTTTAGAATCTCCATTTTTAATAAATAAAGAACAATCTCCTAATAAAAAATACTCTACTTTATTTTCATGAAATTTAATAATAGCTATAGAACTTGATGGTAAATCTAATTTTTCCACCTTTATTCCATTTAATTTCATCTCATACTCTTTTTTAATTTCTATTATCCCACTATTGATAATGCTCTTTAATGATTCTTCTCTATTCATATTTTTATATAAATACTTATTCCACCACTGAACATACCATCTTGCATCACTTTCATTTGATATTAAGTTTTTTCCATTGAGCCCTGTTGCACCATCCAAAACCCATGCTCCAAATGGACTTATACCAACTACATCTTCATTAAATTTAGCTGTACCTTGACTACACAATAGGCTATAGTCTCTTATATTTAAAGCCATATCATCCTCCAAATTGAATATCTAAAAATAAAGTTCTATTTAAAATTATACAGCAAATAAAAAAATCTACAACAAAACTCGTTGTAGATTTTTAATTTAATCAGTATTTATTTTATATTTTTTATACTTTAGTGATGGAATAATCTATTTTTAGTAAATGCCATAACTATATTGTACTTGTTACAAGTTAATATAACATTATCATCACGAATAGAGCCACCTGGTTGTGCTATAAAACTTACTCCACTTCTTTTAGCACGTTCTATATTGTCTCCAAATGGGAAAAATGCATCAGAACCAAGAGCTACTCCTGTTAAAGTTTTAAGCCATTCTCTTTTACCTTCTCCAGTAAGAGGTTCTGGTTTTTCTTCAAATAAATTCTGCCATATACCATCAGCAAGTACATCCATATAATCATCAGAAAGGTATACATCAATAGTATTATCTCTATCTGGACGGCCTATATCTTTTTTAAATTTTAAATTTAATACTTTAGGATGTTGACGAAGATACCAAATATCTGCCTTATTACCTGCAAGTCTAGTACAGTGAATACGTGATTGTTGTCCTGCACCTACTCCTATTACTTGTCCATCTTTAGCATAGCAAACTGAATTTGACTGTGTATATTTTAATGTGATAAGAGCTATAATTAAATCACGCTTTGCATTATCTGTAAAGATTTTATTATCAGTTGGAATATCTTTTAATAAGTCTTCATTTATTAATATTTCGTTTCTACCTTGTTCAAAAGTGATTCCATAAACATCCTTTGTTTCAATAGGTTCAGGAGTATAATTTTCATCAATTTTTACAATATTGTAATTCCCTTTACGCTTTCCTTTTAATATCTCAAGAGCCTCGTCTGTATACCCTGGGGCTATTATACCATCAGAAACTTCTCTCGCTATAATAGTCGCAGTCTCCTTATCACACACATCTGAAAGTGCTATAAAATCTCCATAAGAAGACATTCTATCTGCCCCTCTTGCCATTGCATAAGCACAAGCTAATGGAGAAAGCTCTAAATCATCAACAAAGTATATTTGTTTTAAAGTATCTGATAAAGGTATTCCTACTGCTGCACCTGCTGGACTTACATGTTTAAATGAAGTTGCTGCTGGAAGACCAGTAGCCTCTTTCAATTCTTTTACAAGTTGCCAACTATTAAATGCATCCAAAAAATTTATGTATCCAGGCTTTCCATTTAATACTTCTATAGGAAGTTCTCCATTTTTCATATAAATTTTTGATGGTTTTTGGTTTGGATTACATCCATACTTTAGTTCTAGTTCTTTTGCCATACACTCATCCCTCTCTATAGTAAATTAATCTTGAATTTGACTAATTCCATATTAATTAAATTATTCGTACTAATAAAATTATATGGCATATTTATCCATTAATCAACTATATTTTTTAAAACTCCTATCCCTTCGACTTTACATTCGATTACATCACCATGTTTTAAATATACTTGAGGATTCATTCCCATAGCAACACCTGCTGGAGTTCCAGTTGAAATTATATCTCCTGGCTTTAGAGTCATTCCTCTTGATAAATCACTTATTACAGTAGGTATATCAAATATAAAGTATTCTGTATTAGAATCTTGTCTTACTTCTCCATTTACCACACTACTTATATCTAGTTTTAAAGGATGCTCAAATTCTTCTTTATGTACTATGCAAGGTCCCATAGATGTATGTGTATCTAAACTTTTTCCTCTATACCACTGCACGTGTTTATCTTGAAGTGCTCTTTCACTTATATCATTCATTATTGTATATCCAAATATATATTCATAGGCATCTTCTTTTGATATGTTTATACCTTCTTTTCCTATAATTACTGCAAGTTCTGATTCATAATCCAACTTTTCTACTAAATCTCCATGTAAACTTATCTTATCATCCACTCCAATTGCCTTATCTGCTCTTTTAGAGAAATAAATTGGATAATCTGGCATAACTACATTTTTTATAACACCATCTGGAATTTCATTGACATGGTCTTTATAGTTTAGACCTAAACATATAATATCTTTTTTAGGTCTTACAATTGGGGAACATAATTTCACTTCTTCTAACTTATAACACTTTGCATTTTCAAATGAATGTTTTTTTATTTTTTCTAAATCTCCAGTAGATACATTTTCAATAAAATCATTCATATCTGTATATAATTTGCTTAATCCCAAACTATTAATTTCATATATACTATTTGTTTCTGAGTTAAATACACCTATATTTTCTTCATTGCCAGTACAGAAAGTTACAAATTTCATTTCTATTCCTCCATTCAATAAGTTGATTAATAATATTTTATTTTTATTAGTTTATATCAATTGTAATAGATAATATATATATGTCAATATATATTTAAAAATAGAGTTCTAAAAAGTACAACAATTCATAAATATCAGAAATTATCAAAAATAAGATAATTAGTAAAAGTAATATAATTATAAGAAGATTATTTTAAAAAACTTTATTTATGCAGATAAATTTTCTATAAAACAAAATAAAAAAAGGTACCCTTAATAAAATAAGCATACCTACACTCTTTCAATATTATTATATCTAGCCATTTTATAGTTATAATATTTTTTATTTAGACAAAAACTCTTGGTAAAACCTATTTACTTATAAACTTTCATTAAATCTTCTCCAATACATATATCTCCGGTTCTTAAAATTTCAACTTTATCTATGTCATAAGAATTGGTTATAACTATAGGAGTTATTACAGATTTAACGCTTTTCTTAATTTTTTCTAAGTCAAATCTTATAAGTTTTTGCCCACAGTAGACTTTATCTCCTGCATTTACTAATACTTCAAATCCATCTCCATTCATCTTTACAGTATCTAATCCTATATGTATTAGTATCTCCAAATCATCTTCACTCTTTATGCATATAGCATGTTTAGATGGCAAAAATACTTGAATTACCTCCCCATAAACAGGAGAAGATACGACTCCTTCTTGTGGTTCTATAGCAATCCCATCACCTAGCATTTTACTAGAAAAAGCACCATCAGGAACATCAGTTATACTTAATACTTTCCCTGTAAGTGGCGATTGTAATACTCCTTTTATATAATTACTTTTTACTTCTTCATTTTTATTTTTTGAGAATAACTTTTTGAACATATTAAATCTCCTCATTCCAACAATTTAAATTGACTTCTCGTGTTATCTACATTATACACTTTAATTCATAAAATATATTACTTGAAATATACTGTATATATTTATTCCAGTAATAATTATAGTCATATACGAGAACATATATTTAACTCTTTTGTCATCCATATTTTTACTAATCGAGGAACCTATAATTCCTCCTAATACTGCTCCTATTATCATAAAAGGTAATCCAGATAAATCATATATACCAAACCCTGTATTTATGAAAACTGTAACTAACTTTGAAATATTAGAAAATAAAATAGTTATAATGGAATTAAACGCAGCTTCTTTAGCTGATAATCCAAATAATATTGTAAACACAGCCACATTTATAGGACCTCCACCTATTCCTAAAAATGAAGATATAACCCCTAAAAAAATGCCAACAATAAAATATGTAATGTTAGTATTAAACTTAACATTTAAACTTTTATCTTTATATAAATAAACCATTACTAACAAAATAATCATTATAATATTTTGAGTTATTTTTATTATAGAAGGATTATTTACATATGAAATAGATAAATCTAATAACCTTTGACCTATAGTACCTCCTAATACTGATGCTCCACCAATTAAAATAAGTCTAAAATTTATTTTAAAAAATTTTGATTTAATTTGTTTATATACAGAAACAATTGCCATCGATAATACAGTAAATGATGATAACACACTTATTGTCGAAACATCAAATACTCCAATCAAATCTAGCACTGGCTTTATTATTACCCCTCCACCAATACCCGTTATAGCTCCTATAGTTGTTGAAAGTATAGCTATTACAAATAAAATTACATTCATTTAAAATCATCCTAACTAAATTTACTCTGCTCAAAACCCTCTAATTATACATAATTTTTAATCACTTTAACTTAGAATTCTAAATACTAAAATTATTTTAGTATTTGATTTTTATATACTAATACCGATATTTTTTCTAGGTCACTAAAAGTAGACATTAAAAATTCTTTATATCCACAGTAATTGTTACTAGAATCAATATACATAGAATTTTTCATTCTTTTGCATCCACCACCACATATTTTGTAAAAATTACAATTTAAACAAATATTTTCTTTGTCTATATCTTTATGCAAAAATTCTTGCATTTTAGATTTTCTTAAAATATCCAATAAAGTGTTATCTTTTATATTACCTAAATTAAAGTTATCTAGTACATAAAAATCACATGGATATACACTTCCATCAGCCTCTATTACAAATTGTGGTTGGCATTTTCCAATTATCCCACAGGTACTAGGAATTCCTGTAATTAAAATGGATATAAGATTATCAAACAAATTAATACTTATATAATTTCCTTTATTGAACTCATTTTTCCAAAGCTTAAATATTATTTTATAAAAGTATGCAAAATATTTAGGTTCTAAAGAGTACTCTGACTTAGTTTTACAGTCTAAATCATCTAAACAAGGGATAAACTGTATATACTTCACATCATTTGCTTTTATAAAATTAAAAACCTCTTTTGGATTAAGTGCAATCTGATTTGTCAAAACACATAGTATGTTAAAGTCTATTTTGTATGTTTCCAGTAGTTTTTTTGTATTTATTACATCTATATAACTTCCCTTATTATTTGAATATACACGATTTTTATCATGTAAATCTTCTAGTAAATCTAATGATAATCCTACTAAAAAATTATTTTTCTTTAAGAACTCACACCATTGATTGTCAATAAGAGTTCCATTCGTTTGAATAGAGTAGTTTACTGTTATATTTTTTTCCATTTTACTAACATACTCAATAAAATATTGGAAAAATTTTAATCCTGCTAAAGTAGGTTCTCCACCTTGAAAAGCAAATGTAACTCTATCTCCATTATCCAAAATTTCAAATGTATTATTTACTATATTTTTTACAGTGTCCTCCTGCATAATACCATAGGATTTTATTTCTCTTAAATCGCTCACATTTGCATAAAAACAATATTTACATCTCAAATTACATAACGATGAGACTGGTTTAATCAAAACTGATATACTTTTCATTATAAAAAACCTTCTTTTTTATATATTTTTACTTATTTAATGTTTTTTACTTGTTTAATATTTTCTACTTATCAGATAATAGTCTATAATATTCTTCTCTTCCTGGATAAGCTCTACCCTCTTCTATTTCTGTTTTCCATCTACTTGAACCTGTCCCTTTTACAGGTCCTTTTAAAAGTGGGTCATTCGTTTCTAACATCCAATTATCAACTTTCTTTCTCAATTCATTTGCTATGTCTTGATAATCTGAATCGTTTATTAGATTATTTTCTTCTAGTGGGTCTTTTCTTAAATCATAAAGTTCTTCTTTATCATTAGGAACATAAAATTTATCTCTAACAGCTTTACCTGATAAACTCAAATGTGAATCAACTGTAATATATACTTTAGGCCCATCTTCAAAATTTCTGACATAGCTATATTCATTAGTCCTTATGCCTCTCATTGGTCTATATTGGTCATGCCATGTCATCTCTGTAAAGAATGAGTCTCTACCTATATCTTCACTTGTTTTTAATAAATTGGCAAAACTTTCTCCATCTATATTCTTAGGAATTTCAGCTTCAATTAAATCTAGTATAGTTGGCAATAAATCAACATTACATAATAGTGCTTCTTTTTTCACATTTTTTTGAGAAGAATTAGGTAATAAAATTATAAGCGCTGTCTCTAATCCTGCTTCTTTTAGCATTCCTTTCGCTCCTGGAAATGCAACTCCATGGTCTGTTGTCAGTATAACAATTGTATTTTTATCTAATCCTGTTTCTTGTAATTTATTGTATATTTTGCCTATTGCCTCATCCAGTACTTTTGCTGAACCATTATATAAAGCTATATCTTTTCTTACATCTTCTGTATCAGGTAAAAACTTAAATACTTCTACTTCATCCAATTTATCTGCATAAGGTTCATATTCATCAAAATCTCTATGTGTTTCAAAAAATCCTACACTTAAGTAAAATGGCTTTTCTTGATTTTCTTTATATTCCTCTAAGAATTTAACTACCTCTTTAGCAACCTTAGGAGCTCTATCCCCTGGAACCGCTATAAAATTATCATATCCTAAGTCATAGGTTGAAGAAAATACTCTATCTTTTATTGGTGGTGCTTCATTTATTGTTTCATGGCTTAGCCCTATTAATGTTGTTTCATATCCGTTTTTTTGTAACTCCATAGGAAGTGTTGTATGTTTAGAATCTATACAAAAACCTAGATGTGCAAGTCCCATTAACCCATTATTATGAGGGTATAATCCAGTTAATATACTTCCTCTACTTGGACTGCATTGAGGTGCTGCACAAAAATAATTATCAAATTGAATTCCTTCTTGAGCTAATTTATTTATACATGGGGTTTCCACATTATATCCATAGTTACTGAATTTTCTACCACTATCATGAGAAATCATAAGTAAAATATTTGGTTTCATTAATACTACCTCTTTCCATTATTTTTTTATATCCTTACTATAAAATGCTACTGTTTCATAAGGTCTTAACTTTAACTTAGGTTCTAAATCTCGCTTTTCATAGTTCCCTATCAAATATGTAAGTGATTTTCCTAAAAATTCCTCACTAATCTCAACTTCAACTTCACAATCATAGAAGTTGTTAAATACTATCAATCTTTCATTTTCTAAGCTTCTAACATAAGCATAAACTTTATCATCATCTAGTAAAATTCCCTTATAGGAGCCTTCAGATATAATATTTAATTGCTTTCTTAAAGATATTAACTTTTGATAGAAATTAAAAATTGACCCTTCTTTAAGTTCCTTTTCAACATTTATCTCTTTATAATTTTCTGCTATTTTAATCCATGGCTTTCCATTTGTAAAACCTGAATTTAATTTGTCTGACCACTGCATAGGTGTACGACTATTATCTCTGGATTTGGACTTTATAATATTCATTATTGTTTCTTTTTCGATTTTATTTTTTAAAAATTCATTATAAGCGTTATGAGTTTCAACATCTAAATAATCATCTATTTTTTCAAAGTTTGGATTTGTCATACCTATTTCTTCACCTTGATATATATACGGAGTTCCTCTTAATAGATGTATTGTAGCAGCTAACATTTTTGATGCTTCCACTCTATATTCTTCATTACAAAATCTGCTAATAGCTCTTGGTTGGTCATGATTATTCCAAAATAGTGCATTCCATCCACCACCACTTTCAATCTTTTCTTGCCATTCATTTAAGAGTTTTTTCAGCATCATAAAGTCAAAAGGTATATCGTTCCACTTTTCTCCATTTTTATAATCTACTTTTAAATGGTGAAAATTAAATGTCATTGAAAGCTCTTTTTCTTCTGGAGAAGAATATAAGATACAATTTTCAATAGTTGTTGAAGACATTTCTCCAACAGTTGTTATGCCCTCAACTCTTCCAAAAGTTTCTTTGTTCATTTCTTTAATAAATTCATGGACAATAGGTTTATCTGTATACATTTCTTTTCCTAGATTATTTGTAGAATCGTTCAATTCTTCATCTTTACCAATCACATTTATTACATCAAACCTAAACCCCTTAACACCTTTATCTATCCAAAAATTTACAACTTTATATAATTCTTCTCTAACATTAGGATTACGCCAGTTGAGGTCAGCTTGTGTAACATCATATAAGTGTAAGTAGTACTTATCTGTATCTCCAAATTTTCCCCAAGCATTTCCTCCAAATTTAGATTTCCAATTTGTTGGTAGTTGATTATTTTCTTTGCCCTCTCTAATAAAATAGAAATCTTGATACTTTTTATCTCCTGCCAAAGCTTTTTTAAACCATTCATGTTCTGTTGATGTGTGATTTAAAACCATATCCAGCATCAATTCTATATTATATTTTTTACTTTCATCTACTAACTCTTCAAAATCCTCCATAGTTCCAAACATAGAATCTATTGATGTATAGTCAGCAATATCATATCCATTATCCCTTTGTGGAGAAACAAAAAATGGGTTAATCCAAATTATATCTACACCTAATTTATATAAATAAGGTAATTTCTCTCTAATTCCTTTTAAATCTCCTATCCCATCATCATTAGAATCATTAAATGATTTTGGATATATTTGATAAATAACTTTCTTCTTAAAATCCATATGCAAATTTCCCCCTTTCATTTTTGTCTAGACAAGTTTTATATTTTTATAATAAACCTTTTTTTTGTTAAAATCAATATTTACTCTAAATAAAAAAACATATTCCCTATAATCCTTCCATATTTCCTCTTACTTTTCTGATTTTCCAATAATATACAATTTATCTTTTAGCAATTAAATTTTAAAAATATTTAGGATAACGTTGACATAAAAATTTCTCTATGGTATATTATTTTCAAGATTTGTCTATACAACATCGTATTTTAAGAGGGAGGTAATTTTATGAGCACATTAAAAGAAAATACACATCATAAAGAGCAGGTTGAGCAAATCCTTGAAGCAATTGGGGGAGTAGAGAATATAATCTCTGCAACACACTGTATTACTAGATTAAGATTTGCTCTAAACTCAGAAAGTAAAGTTAATATAAAGCAATTAGAACAAATAGATATAGTGAAAGGAAGCTTTACCTCAAATGGTCAATTTCAAGTTATTATAGGGCCAGGTCTTGTAAATAAAGTTTATGCTACATTAATAGAAATTACTGGACTTAAAGAAGCAACAAAGGCTGAGGTTAAAGAGATTTCTAATAAAAAATTAAATCCACTTCAAAAAGCTATAAAGGTGTTGGCAGATATATTCATTCCTATATTGCCTGCTATAGTTGCCTCTGGTTTGTTGATGGGTATAAATAATCTACTTGCTAACCCAGGAATTTTCTATGAACAACCCTTTTTAGAAGTTCATAGTAATTGGGCTGGTATATCTAATATGATTAATCTTATAGCAAATACTTCTTTTTCATTTTTACCTGCACTAATAGGTTGGTCAGCTGTCAAAAAGTTTGGAGGAAATCCTGTACTTGGTATTGTATTAGGTCTTATTTTAATTAATCCAGATTTAATGCCTGGTGCACAATACTCTAAAACACCTGAAGCTGTTACTTACTGGAATATATTAGGTTTTAATATTGCTAAAATAGGCTATCAAGGACAAGTAATCCCTGTTTTATGTTCTTCTTATCTTTTAGCGACAATCGAAAAGTTCTTAACTAAAAAAATTCCTGAGATGGTTCAGCTTATTTTTGTTGCTCCTCTTACATTGTTAATAACTGGTTTCTTAACATTCTCTATCATAGGACCTATAACAATGTCATTTGCCAATTTAATTACAAGTGGAATTCTTGGATTGTTTGAAATTAATGCAGTACTTGCAGGAGCACTTTTTGGATTCATATTGTCTCCATTAGTTATAACAGGTATGCATCACTTATTCTTAGGTATAAATTTACAAATGATAGGTACTTTAGGATTTGCTACATTATGGCCAATACAAGTTATGGCTAGCCTTGGGCAAGGCGCAGCAGCTTTGACAATGTTTTTTATATTAAAAAATAAAAAAATCAAGGGTGTTGCATTAACAGCTTCAATTTCAGCTTGGTTAGGTATTACTGAACCTGCAATATTTGGTATAAACTTACGTTATCGTTTCCCATTCATAGCATCTATGATAGGTGCAGGTATAGCTGGAGGAGTTGTATCTTACTTTAATGTTAAAGCAAGTTCTATAGGTATATCAGGGTTACCAGCGTTTTTATCTATATTTACAGACCAATGGAGTGTTTACTTCTTAGCAATGGGGCTTTCTATAGCCATTACTTGTATCCTTACATACATATTCTCAAAGAGCAAATACTTTAATAAAGAATTCATAGAAAATTAAATAATATATAGTCTAATAAAAAAAGAGTGTCTAAATATACTGAAACCCAATCATTAGAATTTTGATTCAACAATTGAGGGTACAGTACAAAACAGACACTCTTTTATATAATTAAAGATTTCTTCTTCTTGCAAAATCTACAAATCTAAATTTATCAACTCTATGTCTAGATTCATGATACTGAAATAATCTTGTATCTTCTAAGTAAACTTCACTTCGTATCACTACAACATGTGTATCTGTTCCAACATCTAGCAATATTTTATCTTCTTCTGTAACAGGAGCTACTGTTACTTCTTTATTTGCATAACCTATTTTTAGTTCTAGATTTTTCTCTATATAATTAAATATTGAACTTTGAACTGCTGTTAATGGTATTTCTGGTATTATTTCAGATATAAAGTAATCTTTATCTAAAATAACAGCTTCTCCATTAATTTTTCTAAGTCTTTCAACTGCTATAACCTTAGTTTTTGTGTCTATACCCAGCTTTTTACAAATTTCTAAAGGCATAATCTCCTTTTTATTTTTTAGTACACTTATTTCTGTATCTAAATTTTTATTCTTTTGTAATTCATTGAAACTAATCAACCCTGACCCTTCTATTTCAAATTTATTTATATCTAAAACAATAGCCCCTTTACCTTGTTTTTTTTGTATAAACCCCTTCTCCAATAAAAGCGACTGCGCTTTTCTAATAGTTTCTCTTGATACTCGATATTTTTGAGCAAGCTTTACTTCTGTTGGTAAAAGCTCTCCTACTGCATATACATTATTTCTTATATCTTTCTCTAAATCTAAATATATTTCATAAAATTTCTTCAAGTAAATCACTCTCATTCATAATTAGTTTTAGTTTGTACACTCATCTCATTTTATATAAATATCATATTATGGGCTAAGCTGTCAAATAGTCTTGTTAATCTTTAAAGCAATAAATTACATAAGTAATATAATTAATTTCTTAAAATAATTTCCTACAAAAAAATAAACTCCAAATATTAGAGTTTATTATATATAGCTATCATTCATTACCTTTATATGCTTGTTACAAGATAATTATATTATTTAAGTAGATATAATCATATTATCGGTCTAATAAGTATAGTAAACAGACTTCTCAATATTATACAAAAGCTTACATCTTTAAATCTTGACTTAACAATACCAAGTAAAACACCAAAAACAGTACCTATAATAATTTTTGAAATAATAACTTCAAATGTATAGTAAGAGTTATTATATAACATTATGTAATTATGTATAACATCTATATATCCTATATTATAAATACCAGATAATATAGATGTTATACATATAACTTTACTCTTTGATTTTATAAAATTGTTTAAATAATTCCATATGTACTCTCTAAAAAATAATTCTTCAAATACTGGAACTATTAATACAGATAAAGTCATCATAGTTACATAAAAAAACATATAGCCTCTATTGTAATAAATTGAGATTACCACTAGAGATAAAGCTACTATAAAAAGTATCAAATTACATCTTTTTATAAGTACATTATCTTTATTTTCATTGAAAGCTTCTGTGATTTTTCTATTTCTCACCTTGTTATACAAAGAATTATTTTTTAAAAATAAAATTAATGATAACCCAACTATTGTAAAAGAAATTAAATTTACAATGTTAAAATTTTCAAGGGTAAATTCAAATTGACTTAGAAGTATATAATTTAAAATCATCCTTACTATCTGAACTATAAACATCAATGAAATAGAATCCATTATACATTTTTTATAACTATACTTCATCCCCAATTTAAATCACCCCATGTATATACTAATCGTAAAGTCCATTTAATACTCTACTCACAGTTGCTTTACTCCAACTTGTTTCACTTGAAATTTCTTTATAGCTTAAACCATCTCTTCTCAAGTTTTTTATATTATTTATATCATCATCAGTAATTTGTTTTTCCTTTGGCTTAAGACTATTTTTGTAGCTTCTAAGTCTATCTAATTCTGATTTTAAACTATCTACTTCAAACTGTTTTTTTTGAAGCTTACTCTCATAAGAGTCTCTCATTTCATTAAATTCTTTGATGTAGTTTACTTTCCAATCCTCATCAATCTTTGTTTTAAATATACCCATATTTGAACCTCCTTAAATTTTGTTACTCTAGTTATGTATCGATTATAAACATTAATTTCTATACTTATCTTTAAAATCCTTGTACATAACCCCTATATAAGTTAGTAAAATTCAGATATATTTTTACAATTTTAAATATATATTAACAATATCAAAAAAACATACTGTCTTAATATAATATATTATACATTAAAATTTATTAAAATGAACTTTTTCATAGTCCAAATCAGAGTCACAGTATGATTTTTTTTCTTCATCAGGGTAGCCTATAGAAATTATACATTCTACACTGTACTTATCAGGTATGTTCAGTTCATCTCTAATATATTTATCAGCATCTATACTATCATCATGCATCCTATTTCTTACTTGTATCCAGCAAGAACCTAATCCAAGCTCATGAGATTGAAGTTACTTCTTCTTTTTTTTAGAAATTCAATCATCTAAATCAACCCTTTCATAATAGCATACATTTTCTTTACATAATGCCCTACTAATACTGGAAATGTATTCTCTAGCCTTTGTATTATAAATACTTTTTATAATATTTTATCATAACAATAGAAAGATTTCTCTTTTCCTAGGAAACTCATTTCACCAATTTTGATAAATCCACATTTTATAAGCAATGAATTCATCTTTGAGTTTATTGAATATGTATCACTCTTTAAATATGATACATCATTTTCTTTAGCTAATTCTTCAGCAAAATCAACTAGTTTAGATGCAATTCCCATCTTTCTAAAACTTGGATTTACTGCCATTCTATGTACTACCATAGCCTTCTCATTAGACGACCAATTTAAATCTATATATTCTTTAGGTTCATCATAATTAATACATATAAATCCTGCTATCTTTCCATCTACTTCTTCTACATATAAATCTTGTTTATCAATATCAGAAACAAAGTCTTTATCTGATGGATAGTTTTCATCCCATTGTGTATTATTATAGCCTTTCATTTCCTCTACTGTTGATTTTATAATTCCCATGATACTATCTAAATCATTTATATTTGCTTTTCTAATCATAAAAATATCTCCTTATATTCATATATTAATTTACTACCTTTTTACTTTAAACCATTCTTCTTCTATATTTTTTCTCATTTTCTCTAGTATATTGTTTGCTGTTTGCTTCTCTTCATCTGTAAGATTATTAAAACAGATTTCTATACTTCTATTTTCTTCTTCAATTATTAACTCATATACTTCTAAAGATTTATTAGTTGGAGTTAAATTGTATCCTCTTTTATCAAACTCATCTTGCTTTTTATCCACATATCCTGCTTTTATTAACTTCTGTATAGCTTTGGTTGTAGTAGCCTTATCTACTTTTAACACATTTGATAATTCTACAAGGTTTATACCAGGATTTTCACAAATTCGTGTTAAAAAAGTAAATTGCCCTTTTTGTAACTTTAATTCTTTGTACTTCATATCATTTATTGAATTTACTGCTCTAGATAAAGTACCAACTTCTCTTAATATATTACTGTCTAAAGTTTTAATCAAATACACCTCCAATCAATACCTCTAAATTTAAAATATATTTAGTTGAACTTTCAACTATATTTGTATATTACTATATATTGGTTGAATATTCAACTAAAAAAATAACTTTTTTACATTTATTTTTATTCATATTTTTGAATGGATGCTTATAAATATATAATTACAGAGCTAAAAAAGAGCTGTTAATTGTCCCATATACAATTAACAGCTCTTTTTAGGCTTACATCATATTATTACTATAAACAACAACTAAATATATTTACATACCTCATCTGCAAATTCAGTAGTTGAAGCTGAACCACCTAAGTCTACAGTTAATTTACTTCCATCAAGAAATACTTTTTCTAAAGCTGTTTCTATCTTTTGTGCATTTTCATATTCCCCTAGGTATCTAAGCATCATTACTGACGATTGAATAAGAGCTGTTGGATTAGCTTTATTTTGCCCAGCTATTTGTGGAGCACTTCCATGAACAGCTTCAAATATAGCACAATCTTTACCAATATTTGCACTTGGAATTATACCTAAGCCTCCAACAAGACCAGCTCCCAAATCAGATAGTATGTCTCCATAAAGATTTGGCATTACCATTACATCGTAGTTTTCTGGATTTAAAACTAAGTTCATAGCTGCTGCATCTACAATTAAATCATCATACTCGACACCATGTTTTGATGCTACTTCTCTAAATACATCTAAAAACAAGCCATCAGACATTTTCATTATGTTTGCTTTATGTATAGCTGTAACTTTTTTTCTCTTGTTATCTTTAACATAGTTACATGCAAAGTCAACAATTCTCTCACTTGCACCTCTTGTTATTATCTTTATACTTTCAGCTGCATAATCACCTATCTTATGTTCTATACCAGCATATAAGTCTTCTGTATTTTCTCTTACTACCACTAAATCAACATCTTCATATCTTGACTTTATACCTTTAAAACTCTTAATTGGTCTTAAGTTAACATATAAATCTAATGCTTGTCTTAAAGTTACATTTACACTTCTAAATCCTTTCCCTACAGGAGTAGTGATTGGACCTTTTATAGCTATTTTGTTCTTTTTTATACTATCTATAATATATTGAGGAAGTGGAGTTCCATATTCTTCAATAACTGCTTCTCCTGCATTAACCTCTTCCCATTCTATCTCTACCCCAGTAGCTTCTACAACCTTTTTCATAGCTTTCGCAACTTCTGGTCCTATTCCATCTCCTGGTATAAGTGTCACTTTATACATTAATATTCCCTCTTTTCATATTAATTAGCTTGATTCTTAGTGTAATTTAATTTTCCACCTGCTTTTAATACATCAACTTCTTTTGCTGATAATTCTACTTTAACTTTGAAAGAAGTTCCTTTGCTTAAATTCTTAACCTCTAAAACACCACTATCTAAATTATCTAAAATATTTGGTATTTCCAGACTATCTAAAAGAGATAAATTTTCATAATCTTTTTCATCACAAAACTCCATTGGAATTATACCACTGTTTATTAAATTGGCTTTGTGTATTCTTGCAAAACTTTTCACTATTACTCCTTTAACACCAAGATACAATGGTGCTAAGGCAGCATGTTCTCTACTTGAACCTTGTCCATAGTTGTCTCCACCAATTATAAATCCACCATCATTATCTTTTGCTCTTTGAGGAAACTCTGTATCTACAGTATTAAAACAATAATTTGCAAGATATGGTATGTTACTTCTAAAAGGAAGTAACTTAGCATTTGATGGCATTATATGGTCAGTAGTTATATTATCTTCTGTCTTCAATATTACTTTTCCACTTATAGACTCACTTAGTTCTGTATTAAGAGGGAAAGGCTTTATATTAGGACCTCTAACTACTTCTACATCGCTTCCTACATCAGAAGGCTTTATTATCATACTATCATCTATTAAAAATTCATTTACATCTAAGTTTTCAAATTTAACATCAAATTCTCTTGGGTCTGTAAGTTGTCCCTTTATAGCACTTACTGCTGCTACTTCTGGGCTCACTAAATATACTTGTGCTGATAGAGTTCCACTTCTTCCATAGAAGTTTCTATTGAAAGTTCTTAAAGATACAGAATCAGTTCCTGGAGATTGACCCATACCTATACATGGCCCACAAGAGTTTTCTAATATTCTAGCTCCAGCACTTATTATATCTCCTAAAGCTCCATTTCTAGCTATCATTTCCATAACCTGTCTTGAGCCTGGTGCTATTACCAAACTTACATTCTTATGAACTTTGTTGCCTTTTAAAATTTGGGCTACTTTCATTAAGTCTTCATAAGAAGAATTTGTACAGCTTCCTATCGCAACTTGGTCTATTTTAATCTTTCCTATATTTTCGACTTCATCTACATTGTCTGGACTATGAGGTTTTGCAGCTAATGGTTTTAATTCATCTAAGTTTATAGTAATCTCTTCATCATAAATTGCATCTGAATCAGATTTTAGCTCCATCCAAGCATCTTCTCTTCCTTGACTCTTAAAAAACTCTAGTGTTTTTTCATCACTTGGGAATATTGAAGTAGTTGCTCCAAGCTCAGCTCCCATATTTGTTATTGTGGCTCTTTGTGGAACAGATAGATTTTTAACACCTTCTCCTCCATATTCATAGACTTTACCTACGCCACCTTTTACAGTTTGTTTTCTCAACACTTCTAATATTATATCTTTTGAAGATACCATATTATTTAATTTTCCAACTAAGTTTACCTTACAGACTTTTGGTGCTTTTATATAGTATGCTCCTCCTGCCATAGCTAGAGCAACATCCAATCCCCCAGCACCAATAGCCATCATACCAACACCACCAGCAGTAGGTGTGTGGCTATCAGAACCCAAAAGTGTATCTCCTGGTGTTGAAAATCTTTCTAAAAACACTTGATGGCAGATACCATTTCCTGGTTTAGAAAAATAAACACCATATTTATCAGCTACTGTTTGTATATATTTATGGTCATCTGCATTTTCAAATCCTTGTTGTAACATATTATGGTCTACAAATGCAACGCTTCTTTTTGTTTTTACTTTATCTATGCCCATAGCTTCTAATTGAAGATATGTCATTGTTCCAGTGGAATCTTGTGTTAAAGTCTGGTCTATTTTTATCCCAATTGAATTGCCAGCAACAGCCTCTCCATCCACTATATGTTTTTTTATTATTTTATAAACTATATTATCTCCCATACTTTCCTCCTAAACAATTATATCTTAAATATATGAACCTCTAACTGCTTCTTCTTCTGTTGTACCTTTTTCATGTGCTAGTATATCACAATATAATTGAAGAATCTCTTTATCCATCAAACTTCTTTTCAATCTTATAGATGTAGCTCTTATGGCATTTAATAATTTGGTAGCGTTTTCTGGAGAAATATACATTTCATATTCACTCAATTTATTTATTACTGCTGCTCTTCCTGAATGCTTTCCTATTACTATCTTTCTTTCAAGATTTACTTCACTTGGGTCAAATGGTTCATAGTTATGTGGGTCTTTTAAAGCTCCATCTGCATGTATACCTGATTCATGTATAAACATATTATCTCCAACTACTGGTTTCCATGTAGGAAGTATTCTTCCTGATGCTTGTGACACATACTCACATATCCCTCTAAACTTTCTAGTATCTACGTTATTTAAATCACATTTATAGATGCATTTAAGTGCCATTAAAACTTCTTCTAACGCTGCATTTCCAGCTCTCTCACCTAAGCCATTAACTGTAACTCCAACATAGTTTGCTCCTGCTGCTAATCCTGCAAGTGCATTTGCTGTTGCCATACCAAAATCATTATGTGTATGCATTTCTATGTCAAAATTAGTTCTTTCATAAAGAGTTTCTATTGCATTTTTTATAGAAAAAGGATTCATAACTCCTACAGTATCACAATATCTAAATCTATCTGCTCCTGCTTGCTTTCCAACATTTATAAACTCAGTTAAGAAGTCGATATCCGCTCTTGAAGCATCTTCTCCATTTACTGAAACATATAATCCATTTTTCTTTGCAAATTCAACTGTCTTAGCCATGTTCTCTAAAACCCAACCTCTAGAAGTTCTAAGTTTATTTTCTATATGAATATCAGATACTGATATTGATATGGCTACTGCATCAACACCACAAGAAATAGATTCTTCAACATCTTTTATCACTGCTCTATTCCAAGCCATTATATCTGCTTTTAAATTTCTATTGCATATGTGCTTTATTACATTTTTTTCGTCTCCACCCATAGTAGGTATACCAACTTCAATTTGGTCGACACCTAAATCACTTAACATCTCAGCAATCATTATTTTTTCTCTATTCGCAAATACAACCCCAGCTGTTTGTTCTCCATCTCTTAAAGTAGTATCTACTATTTTGATTTCCTTTGCTCTATCTTTTGATATAATGCACATATTAATGCCCCCCTTAGTATACATTTAGTTTTAATAATATTAGGTCTTATTTTTCAGTGATGTCTCTAACTTTTGATTATTTTTTTATTTTTTATTCATTTTAATTTCATTTGCAATTTATTTTTTTAGCTTTTCATATCTTGTAATCTATTATATTACTTTATATTAATTATTGCACTATATTTTTTCCTTTTTGTGAAAACTTCTTAAAAATGAAAGTTATTATGTTTTTCTTGCATTTTAATTTAATTTATAAATAGATTTATTTTCAAAAAACCTTTTAAATTAAACCTCTAAAATTCTAGCTAAAATTTAATTTAATCTACACTATATTTTAAGAGTTATACACTATATTTTTAAACTATATAAATAATAATCGAAAAAATTACTAAAAATACTTACAAATATGATATTATTAATTGATTAATAAAATAGAAAATTTTTCATGAAAGGTAAGATAATAATGGATTTTAAGAGCTTAGGAATTAGCGAAGATACTATAAATATTATAAAAACATCAGGAATAACAACACCTACACCTATACAAAAAGAAAGTATTCCTTTAATAAAATCAGGAAAAGATGTCATAGCAGAAGCTCAGACTGGGACAGGTAAAACACTTGCTTTCTTGCTTCCGATATTTGAGAATATATCATTGGATATAGATGATATACAAGTACTTATACTGTCTCCAACTAGAGAACTTGCTATTCAAATAACAGAAGAAGCTATAAAACTTAAAGAATCTAAGGATATAAATATTCTAGCAGCTTATGGTGGAAAAGACATTGGTTCTCAGATAAAAAAACTAAAAGGAAATATTCATATGATTATAGCAACACCAGGTAGACTTCTAGACCACTTAAATAGAAAAACAATTGACCTTAGCAAATTAAAAACTTTTGTTTTAGATGAAGCAGACCAAATGTTGCTTATGGGATTTAAAAATGAGGTTGAAGCTATTTTAAAAGAAACTTCAAATAAAAAACAGACATTATGCTTTTCTGCAACTATGGATTCTCAAGTTAAAAAATTAGCTTATAGATATACAAAAAATCCTGTTGTTGTTTCTATTGAAAAAGAAGAAATTACTCTTACTAATATAAAACAAGAAGTAGTAGAAACTACAGATAGAAAGAAATTAGATGCTTTATGCAGCGTTTTAAATGAAGACAATCCTTTTATGGCTATAATATTCTGTAGAACTAAAAGAAGAGTTGACAACCTTGAAGAGGCTCTTGCTATACGAGGATATAATTGTCAAAAGTTGCATAGTGATATCGCCCAATCAAAGCGAGAAAGAATAATGAAATCATTTAGAAATTTAGAAATACAATATTTAATAGCTACAGACGTAGCTTCTCGAGGTCTTGATATATCAGGAGTAAGTCACATATATAATTACGATTTACCAGAAACGCCTGAAGACTATATTCACCGTATTGGTAGAACTGGTAGAGCTGGAGAACAGGGTTATACTTGTGCTTTTATTGACCCTAAAAACGAGAGAATATTAAGTGAAATTGAAACAGCTATAGAATCTAAAATTAATAGAAGAATTGTAAAATTATAATATATAGGCTAACTATCAAATTGTCAACTGCCAACTACCCTAAAGGGTAGTGGCTTGTAGGAGATTACAAGTTAGTTGAATAGCCTAAGTTTTAACTACGTTATGTAAGAATATATAGGTACTTTAGGATACTTCTCTAGTCCTAAACTCTACAGTGTATCATTAAACATCACTGATGGCAGGCGAAGTGTGGTATATTTAAAACCTTTCATAACATTGGCGAAGAGAGCTTACCACCGTAAGGTGAGGTTAAATTATCTGAAAGGATTAATATTATGGTGTATGTAATTAGCTTTGAAGGAAAACCGTTAATGCCTACTAATAATGCAAAAGCTAGAAAATTATTAAAACAAAAGAAAGCTACTGTTAAAAGAGTTAATCCATTTACTATACAATTACTGTATAAAACGGATACTGAATATATTCAATCTGTAACATTAGGGATAGATAGCGGATATTTAAATATAGGATTTTCAGCTATAACAGATAGTAAAGAATTGATAGTTGGAGAAGTAAAGTTGCTTCAAGGTATGAAAGATAGATTATTAGAAAAAAGTCAATATAGAAGAATTAGAAGACAAAGATTAAGATATAGAAAACCTAGATGGAACAATAGAAAAATAGAAAATGGATGGTTAGCACCAAGTTTACAACATAAGTTAGATACTCATGTTAAATTTATAGATTATCTTAATTCAATACTGCCTATTAAAAATATAGTAATAGAGGTTGCCAACTTTGATATACAAAAAATCAAGAATCCTGATATATATGGAGTAAAGTATCAGCAGGGAGAACAAATTGGTTTTTGGAATGTAAGGGAATATGTACTTCATAGAGATGGACATAAATGTCAAAATCCTAATTGTAAGAATAAGAATAAAGAACAGATATTAGAAATTCATCATATTAAGTACAAGAGTGATAGTGGTTCTGATGCTCCTAGTAATTTAATAACTTTGTGTAATAAGTGTCATACATCTCCTAATCATAAAAAGGGTAAATTTCTGTATGATTGGTGTGAAAATGGTAAAAAGGTTAAAGATTTTAAAGATGCTACATTTATGTCAATGATAAGATGGTACTTATTGGAACAGTTGAAAGAAAAATATACTAACATTAAAGCAACTTATGGTTATTTGACTAAAAATCATAGAATTGAACATGGTATAGAAAAAAGTCATTTTAATGATGCTTTTGCTATAGCTAAAGGTGTTAATCAAGTTAGAAATTTAGAAGTATTTAAAGTTGAACAATCAAGATTAAACAATAGAAGTCTTGAAAAATTCTATGATGCTAAATATATAGATAATAGAACTGGTGAGAAAGTTTCTGCAAGTGAACTTAATTGTGGAAGAAGAACTAGAAACAAGAATTTAAATTCTGAAAATCTTAGAGTGTTCAGAGGTCAGAAAATATCTAAAGGTCAAAGAAGAATAAGGAAGCAAAAATCATTGTATCAGCCAAATGACTTGATTAAATATGATGGAAAAGTTTATACAGTTAAAGGCAGTCAAAATGAGGGGCAATATATAGCTTTAAAAGAAATCAAAAAAGTGCCAAATGTAAAACTAATTAAACCATATATATTTAAGAAGGGATTGAATTGGAGTTGTGGATTATGTTAGTAGAAATCATTCTAAGTGTTTGTTATTGGTACATCTGATATTTGTATGTAAATACAGAAAAAACTTGTTAATTAAATTTGGTGATGAAATTAAACATATTCTTAGTAATATAGCAAAAGAAAAAGATTTAATCATAGTGAAATGGAAGTTGATAAAAATCATGTGCATCTATTAGTTAAATATAGACCAACAATTTCTATATTAGAGATAGTAAGATGGTTTAAGCAAATTTCAACTTATAGGATTTGGAGAATTAACAATAACCAATTATATCTTAACAAATATTTCTGGAAGGAAAAAACTTTTTGGTCAGATGGATACTTTGCTTGTAGTATAGGAAATGTTTCTAAAGAAACTATTGAAAGATATATACAAAGTCAGGGATAGGCTTACATCCACTAACCTAAAGGTATAGTGGTTTTACGCCTTAATTTATAAAAATTGAATAAATAAAAATGTATGTGTACTTATCTTGGATAAATTCACATACATTTTTATATTGTTTCATTTTAATAATATTGTTAATATCATTTTAAATTTTTTCTGATATTAATCTTATATTAATTTTGCACTTAAGTCATCATTAATGAATCTTTTATAGAACATCTTTTTATACTTAAGCTACTAATTTATACTATAAATTCTCAACATTCTCATCTAAATCTGCTGGCCATTTAGCCTCTGGATGTTCTTTTGCAAATTTCTTATTCTTATAATGACCCAATGTTAGAAAAGGTATAACTATAGTGAATAGACCAAGATAACCACAATATCCATATCCATACTTAACTATGTTACTTAACCCTGTAAGAGATATAAGCATTGATACTACCATTATTGCACATGCTGTAAATACTCTTCTTTTCATTTTTGAAGAAAGGAAAGAAAGTGCTTTATGGTCTTCAAATCTATTTACAAGACCAAATATTGTAGTTACTCCTGTAGACATCAAACAAAGGAATAGTGCTACATTATAAATTATGTATATAGTGTTATTTCCAGATTGACCTGCAACATAAAGAGTAGGAAGCGTTGTTTGTCCAGCAGCAGTAAATTCTCTATACCATCCCATTAGCATAGTTACAGCAAGCCCCAACGCAACTGCATTCATAACAAATGAAACTATCATTGCTTTAGTAGCTTCTTTGGAATTTTTAAGAAGTGGTCTTGAACAGCTTGCAAGTGTAGGTATAACAACTGATTGGAATCCTGCATAAATAAAAGTATTAAGTATTGGCTTAAAGTATCCAGGTGTGAAGCTTGTTCTGTTTGAGAATATTTCAGATATTTCTGGTACCTTAGCTTTTATACCCACTATAAAAATAGTAAGAGTACATACTAATATAGCTATGGTCATTGCTGTTGCTGCTTTAGATACAAGCATAGCTCCAAATATAGTAAAAATAAGAAGTACAATTCCGATAATAAAGACGGCTATAAAATAATTAATTCCTATACTCTGAAAAACTGCTGCTGCACCTGCTATAACAGCGCTTACAGCTATTAAAACCATTAGATAATAATATATCTCCCATATTATTTCAAGTTTTGGATATGGACTCCAAAGTTCACAAAATAAATCCTTATAATTCTTACAATTATTATTATTATACATTATAATAACTTCTCTCATCGTAGCAGTAAGTATAATCATTGCTAAAATTGCCATGAGTGGTGCAATCCATCCATATTGCACATAATACTGAGTTTCTTGATTTCCTGTAGCAAACCCTCCACCTGCATGCGAACTAAAAAGAACACTTGCAACTCCAAATATAGCTAGAATAGAGCCTGTTGCTTTTGCTTTTTTTACATTTTTTTGCATAAAATCATCCTCTCTAGAAATAATAGTAAAAAATTTATAATTTAACATACATTTGACAAAATAATAACATTTTTGTCAAGTTAATTCAACAGTAATTTTTCTAAAAATTTACAATTTTAATTTTTTTATTTCTAATCAGGTAAATTTCATGCGTTTATTTTATTATTATGAATTAATAATATTTTTATATTATGTTTTGTTATATGAAACTGTTTTTATAATGTTAAATTTTTTACAAATGGACTTATCTAATTAGATAATGATTAACATACCTATAATAGTTATAATCATTTATTACTATATTTGCATTCTTATTGAAATCATTAAGACTTATATATAAAAATAAATTTATATTTAAAATAATATTGTATTTAGATAAACTAATTTAATTTACTTCTCTTTATATCATCATTATTAATACATAATAAAATTATCTACTAATGAAAATATTAAATAATTAAAAACATCTTTTTTTTAAATTAATACTATATGCTTATAGTTAATCCTACTCCAACTTCATTTACATTTAACATTTCATTCATCTTAGCCTTTACCTTAAAAGAAACACAGTGACAAGGATACAACATGTTTATTTCTTCTTTTTTCAAATATTGAATAGTACTACCTAGTCTATCATCCAATTCAAAAAGATGAAAACCACCCAAGATTCCAACAATTCTATTATCACCACATACTTTTTTGGCATATTCCACTATATTACAAATTCCACTATGAGAACATCCTGTAACAATAAAAATACCTTTATCAGTCTTACATGCTATAGCCGAATCATCTAAAACATAATCATCATCCCATAAATTTTCTGATTTATATTTTCCTATTTTTGCTCTTTTTTCAAAGTTATTTATAGAGGGAATCTCTCCTAAGAATATACAATTTTCACTTATCTTAAAAGGTTTACTCTTTGGTTCATACATAAAAGTATTTCTAGCTTTCTCAATAGAAAATGGTGCTCCTATATTATCACCTCCACATTTTTTAGGTTTAAGACAATTAGGGTGTGCTATAAGCTTAACTTTAGATAAATCATATTTATTTGCTAAAAATTGAATACCCCTTGTATGGTCATTATGTCCATGAGAAAAAATAACATAAGTCAAGTCTCCTAAATCTATATCCATTTTTTCAGCATTTGATATAAATACCTCTGAATAGCCTGCATCAAATAAAATTCTATTTCCATCAATCTCAATATAATAACTAACTGCTGGTTCTCCAACAAAGTACCTATCAATATATGTATTATTATCAACGAGAACTTGTATCTGCATCTTTTCCATAATAATCACTCCTTAAATTGTTGTTTAGTTTAATAGTACGATATTACAATGTATTTTACAATTTAATCTCTTCAATTTCACATTAAAAAAGAGAATTCTATAATATAAAATTCTCTTTTTATTAAATTTATTTTCTTTTATAAACTCGTATTATTAGATAGTTTTAAATTAAAAATTTATACATGTTGTATATTCGTATAATTTGATATCTCAGAGTTAACTGTATATAAATCATCAACGCTCAAATCATGTATATCTTTATGACCAGAAATTCTAGCAAAAGTCTTAAGCTCTTCTAAACTAACATTTAAGAAATTTGCCACTCTATTTGCACTATTTTCCATATGTAATCTTTTTCTTAATTCCTCATCTTGAGTAGCTACTCCTACAGGACACTTACCAGAACCACATATACGATATTGTTGACATGCTGCTGCCATAAGAGCAGAACTAGCAATTGCAATTGCATCAGCTCCCATAGCTATGGCCTTAGCAAAGTCAGTAGATATACGAAGACCACCTGTTATAACTAAGTCTATATCTAATCCATGTGTATCTATGTATTTTCTAGCACGATAAAGAGCAAATATTGTTGGAACTGAAGTTGCATCCTTAAGTAACTTTGGACTTGCTCCAGTAGCTCCACCACGTCCATCAATAGTCATAAAGTCAGGTTTAGCATAAGCTATAAATTCCATATCTCTCTCAATGTGCCCAGCTGAAATTTTAATACCAATTGGACGTCCTTCTGAGACCTCTCTAAGCTCATCTACAAGTTTCTTTAAGTCTTCTTTTGATTGTATTTCTTCAAAACAAGATGGACTTATAACATCTTGTCCTACAGGCTTATTTCTAACTTTGGCAATTTCTTCAGTTACTTTTTCACCTGGAAGATGACCTCCCATACCAGGTTTTGTTCCCTGACCAATTTTTATCTCTATAGCATCAGAATTTTTAAGATTTTCTTCAGTTACACTATACTTATTTGGGACATATTCAAAAATATACTTATATGAAGCTTCCATTTCTTCTGGTAATATACCACCCTCACCACTACACATAGCTGTTTTATTTTTAGCTGCACCTTTTGCTAAAGCTATTTTTAATTCTTTAGACAAAGCACCAAATGACATATGAGAAATATAAACTGGATTTTCTATTACCATAGGTTTTTTTGCTTTTTTTCCTATTATTGTTGTTGTATTTACTTCATCATGTTCATTTAGAGGTAATGGATTTAATTGAGCTCCCATAATTAAAATATCATCCCAAGAAATTACTGGTAGTTTAGTTTTCATAGGCTCTATTATAGACTTTCCTGTAACAGCCATTTCATGAATTATATCCATATGTTGCTCAACTTCATCATCTCTTCTTAAATATGTATTTAAATAATTTAAATCACCTGTTTTTTCACTATTTACATCAGATTTTTCTTGAACAGATGCTTCTATTTTATTTTCTTTATTTTCTTCACCTTCAAAATACACAGTACTTATTTTTCCAAAATAACTACGACCTTTTGTACATACAGGACATGTCCAGTCTTCACTTAACTCATCCCATGTTTTATCATTTTTAGATTCATCATAAATATATCCACAAACACTACATTTATAAATTGACATATTATTTTCTCCTTATACTCTATTAATCTCAAAACAAATTAAGATTTGAAATTATATAAATTTATAGGAGGCTATTTTTATAGAAATAAATTTCTATTTTTTAGCCTCCTTTTTAATTCAGTTTATTTAAATATTACAATTCAGCTTTCCATAATCCATGTAAATTACAATAAGCATATGCAGATACTACTTTATCATCATCATTCAAAGCAAATTTAACTACAGGCTCTCCATCTACTGCTAGACATTTACGTTGACCACCTTGTTCAGTCATAAGATACACCCATGCTATATGATGTTCTTTAGTCATTGGATGAGCAACACTACTTACTTTAACAGTAACATTATTGCCATCTACTTCAATCACAGGCACATGTTTTTCAACTGCTGCATCTGTTGTATTGGGAACAAGCTCTTTCATAGGCTTTCCACAACAGAAAACAGGAACACCTGCACTGTGTATCATCCCTATAAGATTACCACAAGTCTCACATATAAAAAATCTTTTTTCACTACACATAAACTCACCTCATTAATTATTTTTAGAATTTGAAAAGTTAACCTACTTGGCTACACTTTCTACAATTATTACAAATCCCTTTAAAACTTATGTTATAAGATGTTATTTTTATGTCTGTTTCTTCTGATATTGATTCTTTTAAATTGCTAAGAATTTCAGATTCTAAATCGTACACCTCTCCACATACTTCACATATAATATGATAGTGATTTTCTGTTCTACCATCAAATCTATCTGGATTTCCTGGAATACTAACTTTTTTTATAAAACCATGTTCTGTTAGCTGAGCTAAATTTCTATACACAGTCCCTAAGCTTAAACTCGGATTATCTTTTTTTAGATTTTCATACAAACAATCAGCAGTAGGATGAACTGGATTATTTAATATTTCATTTAAAATCAGTTCTCTTTGTTTAGAAAATTTCATAGTTAACATTCCTTTTTAATTATAATAATTTTTAATAGTTTTCAGCTTTTATATTGAAATAAGCCTTTGGATGGTCACATACAGGGCATTTTTCTGGTGCTTCAGTACCTACATACACATGACCACAGTTTTGACATTGCCAAACAACTTCTTCTTCTCTTTTAAAGATTTTTCCTTCATTTAGGTTTTCTAAAAGTTTTAAGTATCTTTCTTCATGTTCTTTTTCTATTCTTCCAACAGCTTCAAATAAATAAGCTATTTTGTCAAATCCTTCTTCTCTAGCTTCTTTAGCAAATGTTGCATACATGTCAGTCCACTCATAATTTTCACCTGCTGCTGCATCTTTTAAATTTTCTTCTGTTGAAGGCATTCCATCATGTAAAAGTTTAAACCATAGTTTAGCATGTTCCTTTTCGTTGTTAGCAGTTTCTTCAAATATAGCAGCTATTTGATTGTACCCTTCTTTTTTAGCTTTTGATGCATAGTATGTATATTTATTTCTTGCTTCTGATTCCCCTGCAAATCCTGCCATTAAATTCTTTTCTGTTTTAGTTCCTTTTAAGTTCATAATTAATTCCTCCCTTTTCAATAATAGTAATGATTACTATTTCTATATTTATATAATATATTAATTTCCACTTTTTGTCAACTATATATAATATTATTTTTTTTATTTAAATATTCTCATTTTCTAATATATTATTTAACATATAATTTTTAGAATTATATGCTGTATGTAACATACTTTCCGCTAAATCAGAAAGTGGACTTCCATAAAATTCTTTATAAACTTGTTTTATATCTGGATTTTCATAACTAGATTTTATTTTTATAGTATTATCCTTATTATACAGACCCGCTATACGCTTAAACCTAATCATATCTGTGACTTCAAAAGATGTTTTTGGCTGACCTGCCCCACTTATACATCCACCTCTACATGTCATGACCTCTATAAAATCATATTTATGTTTATTATCATTCATACTCTCTATTAGACTTTTAGCATTAGCAGTACCATGTATTACTGCTACATTTATAACTTTATCAGCTACTTTAACTTCTGCCTCCTTTATTCCATCAATTCCTCTAATAGGAGTAAAATTTAGTATATTTTGAGGAGGTTGCTCTCCTGTAATTAGATAATAGGCAGTTCTTATAGCTGCTTCCATAACTCCACCAGTATTGCCAAATATAATTCCTGCTCCACTTCCTCTACCTAATAAATCATCATATGATGAATTCTCTAGATTTTCAAATGAAATTTCTTCTTCTTTTAACCACTTTGCTAATTCTTTAGTTGTAATCACATAGTCCATATCACGTATGGATTCATCTTTATAGTATTTTCCTGAATCATTCATTTCTGGTCTTAATATTTCATATTTTTTAGCTGTACATGGAGTTACAGCTACATTTACAATTTGTTTTGGATTAAGACCTTTCTTTTTAGCAAAATATGTTTTTATCGTTGGCCCTTGCATACCTATTGGACTTTTAGCAGTAGATAAATTTGGTATCAGTTCTGGATAAAATGTTTCTACAAACTTAACCCAAGCTGGACAGCAACTTGTAAATTGAGGTAGTGATTTCTCATTCTTTGTTATACGCTCTATTAATTCAGATGCTTCTTCCATAATAGTTAAATCAGCTGAAAATGTAGTATCAAATACATAATCTGCCCCTAATTTTCTTAAAGCAGAAACCATCTTTTCCTCAACATATGTACCAGGTTCCATACCAAATTCTTCACCAAGTGCAACTCTTACAGATGGGGATGTACTGAATATAACTATTTTTTCTGAATCATTAATAGAACTTTTCACTTTTTCATAATCATACACTTGTGTAATTGATTCAACTGGACATACAACTGCACATTGCCCACAATGAATACAGATGGCGTTATCACCTGTCTTATCTAAGTCATACATTTTCCCTACAGCGATTTCTTTCTCACAAACAGTTCTACACTGACCACATTTTACACATTTTGATTCATCCCTAAGTATTGCAGGGTTATCCTTTTCAATAGGAATTCTAATTTCAGTAAATGAGTGTTTCATCTAATCTTTCTCCTTATAATTTTGACTTTCTCGTAATTACGCTTTAATTTTCAATATTAATAACGATTACTGTTATTATTTTAGATTATGTACCATATTTTGTCAATTTTGGTTTTTGTTTATTCTCTCTTTAAATATTTTGAAATATTTTCTAGAGCCAAATATAGTTTAATCTTAAACATTAAAATTAGTTGTCTCAAGGCTGACATACCTTTTGAATACATACCAATAAATTAGTTTTCTATTACAGATATGTCATTTCCATAATCTTGGATTAAATGTTTTGATAGTCCTGTTTTATTACACATAAAAATGTGTACCTCCTATTTTGATAATTGGATTAATACCCTGCTTATCACCATTTTTTAGAAGAATACACATTTTATTTTATAGACTCGATTTTACGGACTTGATAAAAATTTTAATTTTTCTATATCAATTATTTTGATACTTCCTCTTGAAAGTTCTACTATTTTATCATTTTCAAACCTCTTAAGCATTCGACTTATAGCTTCTCGGGCGGAGCCTAAATTGTTAGCTATAGTATCATGAGTTATATTAATGTTTATAGAATCATTTAAATAGTATTGGTCTATTAAAAAATTAGCTACTCTACTATCTAAGCTAAAAAATACAACTTGCTCAAGAACCCACATAATTTGAGACAATTTATCTTGAGTTAAAGTAAGAAAGAAGTTTTGTATGCTAAAATTGTTACTAGAAATTTCCTTGAAAAATTTACTATCAATTATAATAACTGAAGAATCTTTTTCGGCTTCTAAATTGATATCATAAGTAATATCTTGATATACACAAGAAGAAGATAACATACAAATATCACGTTCAAATAATTTAAAAAGAGTAATTTCTTTACCTGAATTTGAAGTCATAAAGCTTCTAAGCTGACCATTTAAAACTACTACTATTCCAGTACAGGCTGAATTTTTAGAATGAACTAGTTCACCTTTATTATATTTTTGAATATAACTTGCTGAAATTAAATCTTTTACTTCACTTTCAGATAAATCATTGAAAAATGGTAGTTTATCTTTAAAATACGATTCTATATTTATATGACTCATATTAACACATCCTAATTAATTATTTTTTTATTATAGAATTTGGAAGTAGTAGAGAACCACCCATAAATAAGACTCCAGTTATAAGTAATCCCGTAAATCCTAAATTGAATAATGATGGAAACTCTGGTGATAAATTAAATAATGTTAATTTACTCATATCTAAGCTTGAAATTAATCCAATTGATTTTAGAGAAGCATATGACATCGAAAATGCAAATGCTCCAGTAAGTCCACCTAAAATAGTACTAATTGCTTTTTTTAAGTTATCTCCTGATGCTGCACCAACACAAGTACCAGGACAAGTGCCAGCACTTCCAAATCCTAACCCAAATATAATCCCTCCAAGTATAACACCAGTGTTCATAGTTTTAATACTTAAATGATCTAAGTTAAATATTCCTATTAAGTTTGCTAAATATAGGAGTACACTTGAAAAACCTATCGCAAAGAATATAACTTTAGCTAAATGTAAATCTTCTAATCTTAACATAGATAATAATTTTTTTGGGCTTGTAGCTCCAACTTTATATAAAGCATATCCAAAGAATGCTCCAAGTAATATGGCAAGTAATATTTTCATATTATTTTCTCCTAACTTCTTATTAATATTTGAATTTCTTAACTAAAATAGCAGTTGGTATAGCAACCGCAAATACAACACCTGCAAATACATATCCACTAACACTTGATTGCATCATACCACTCATCATGTGCCCACTAGTACATCCATCAGCTAATCTAGCTCCATATAATAGTAAAAATCCACCTATAAAGCTAGGTAAGTATTTTTGTATAAAGTTTTTATTTGTATTTACCTTACAGATATCCTCTGAATATAGCTTATTTTCTTTTTTATTCCTAGTTGCATGACCTATAAAACTACCCAATGGTATTGCTAGTACAAATATAAAATCATAATTAATAGGATTTTTTATTGATTTAGCTAATTTACCATCTGATTTATCATAATACTCATTTGCACTTTTATATCCAGTTTCTCTTTCATTATCTTCTTGTATTATACCTTGCTCCACAGTACTATGAATTATACCTGATAGAACTGAAAATTGGGTAGATACTCCTATTGGCTTAATTAATAAAACTGATATAAAAAATGATAAACCTAATATAATTGCTCCTTTTAACCATTTTTGATTATTCATGATTACCTCCTAAAATATTGTAATACTATTTTACTTTTTCTTTGATATATAGCTCGATATTCCACCTTTTAAGTTATAAACACTATTAAATCCATTTCTAGATAATATTTTTGCAGCAGAATTACTTCTTGCACCTGATGCACAATAAACAACTATAGTAGAATTCTTATATAAATCTAAAGTGTTTAATTTAGATTTTAATTCATGTACAGGTATATTTTTAGACTTTGGAATATTGAAAGTACTGTATTCTCCTGATGTTCTAACGTCTAATATTAATGTTTTTTTGTTATTTTTTAAAAGTATGTTTAATTCCATACCATCAATATTCTCATGTTTACTGCCTTTGAAAAGTTATGAAAAAAAACTCATATTAATTTCTCCTTTCTAGTTATAAATTTTGATTGAGGTTTATGTTTTTTATTATAGTTTAAAAAAATAAAAAGTTATGTGATTAAGTTACAGATTAAAATATGGATTTAGAATATGATAAAGATGTGTTAAAAAAATATCATAAAATTTTACAATATATAAAAAGGAGATACTTTTATGAATAAAAAGATTATTATAGTAGGTGGAGTTGCAGGGGGAGCATCAACTGCGGCTAGATTAAGACGTTTAGATGAAAAGGCTCAAATTATAATGTTTGAAAAAGGTGAATATATATCATTTGCAAATTGTGGTCTTCCATATTATATAGGAGGAAGCATAAATGAAAGAGAAAAGCTAATAGTTCAAACTGTAGAAACAATGAGTTTAAAGTTTAATTTAGATATAAGAAACTTAAGTGAAGTTATAAAAATAGATAAAGAAAATAAAAGTGTAAGTGTAAAAAATCACAAAACAGGTGAAACGTATGAAGAAAGTTATGATGTATTAGTACTTTCTCCAGGAGCCAAGCCTATAAAACCGCCTATTTCAGGTATAAATGAATGCAAAAACTTATTTACACTTAGAAATATACCAGATACAGATAAAATAAAAGCATATGTAGATAATAATAAACCAAAACATGCAGTGGTTATAGGTGGAGGGTTTATTGGTCTTGAAATGGCAGAAAATCTTCATGATAAGGGTATAAAACTTACTTTAGTAGAAGCAAGTGAACAAGTTATGGCACCATTAGATATAGAAATGGTAAGTGTGATACATGATCATTTAATAAGTAAAGATATTGAGTTGATTTTAAAAGACGGAGTTAAATTTTTTTCTGAAAATGGAAATAAAGTAATATTATCCAGTGGAAAAGAAATAAAAACAGATATGATAATACTATCTATTGGAGTTAAGCCAGAAACAACTATAGCGAAAGAAGCAGGACTTAAGTTAAATGAAAGAGGAGCTATAATAGTTGATAATTATATGAAAACCTCTGATGAGAATATATATGCACTTGGAGATGCAGTAGAGATAACTGATTTTATAAATAAAAAACCTACAATGATTCCCCTAGCTTGGCCAGCAAATAGGCAAGGAAGATTGGTAGCTGATAATATATGTGGAAGAGATATCACTTACCAAGGAACATTAGGTTCATCAGTAGCAAAAGTATTTGATTATACAGTTGCTACTACTGGAAATAATGAAAAAACATTAAAAAGAATAGGTCTAGATTATAAAGCTATTCATATACATCCGGGATCTCATGCTGGATATTATCCAGGAGCATTTCCTATATCTCTTAAGATGACTTTCGACCCTAAGACAGGAAAGATTTTTGGAGCTCAAGGAGTTGGAATAGAAGGGGTTGAAAAACGTATAGATGTATTAGCTACAGCAATAAAAGGTGGTCTTACTGTATTTGATTTACCAGATATAGAAACTTGCTACGCTCCACCATATAACTCAGCTAAAGATCCAGTTAATATGTTAGGATATTATGCATCAAATATTATAGAGGATTTGGTTGAGATAGTACAATGGAATGAAGTTGACAATATAATAGCTGATAGTGGTGTAATAATAGATGTAAGAGAAGAGTTTGAATTAGCTACTGGAAAAATTCCAAATTCTATGCACATACCATTAGGTCAGCTAAGAGATAGACTAAATGAAATACCAAAAAATAAAAAGTTATATGCTACTTGCCAAATTGGACTTAGAGGATATGCTGCTTGTAGAATACTTGAACAACATGGGCTTAAGTGTATTAACATAGATGGTGGAATAAAAACATATTTAGCAGTAAAAAGAGCAGAAGAAAGCATAAATAAACAGAATAAAAGTGAGAAAATAAATACAAATAGTGAGGATTTTGATATGGATATGGAAAACATAGATATAGCAAAAATAGATGCTAATGTTACACTAGATGCATGTGGACTTCAATGCCCAGGACCAATAAGAAGAGTATTTGAAGAAATCAACAAAATGCAAGAAGGTCAAATATTAGAAGTTAGAGCAAGTGATTCAGGATTTAGCAGGGATATACAATCTTGGTGTGAAAAGACAAGAAATACATTAATGAAGGCTGAGTTTGATAAGACAAAGAAAGCATTTGTAGCATATATTAGAAAAGGACTAACTGTATTAAATGTAAATCCATCTTGCAATATAAATCAAAGTGATAAAAATGGAGCAACACTAGTAGTATTTAGTGGAGATTTAGATAAGGCTATAGCGTCATTTATAATTGCAACTGGAGCTGCATCTATGGGTAAAGAGGTAACTATGTTCTTCACATTCTGGGGACTTAATATATTAAAGAGAAAAGATAAGCCGAATGTATCAAAAGATACTATGGAAAAAATGTTCGATATTATGTTACCATCTCATACAGGTAAATTACCATTATCTCAAATGAACATGGCTGGAATGGGACCTAAGATGATAAACCAAATAATGAAAAAGCACAACGTTGATGACTTAGATACTTTAATAAAAAATGCTCTGGATATGGGTGTAAAAGTTGTGGCATGTACGATGAGTATGGATTTAATGGGAATAAAGTCAGAAGAGTTTATAGATGGTGTTGATTTAGGAGGAGTAGCTTCATATTTAGGTGCTACTGAAGATGCTGGATTGAATCTATTTGTATAAGTTTAAATTAGATATATTTTAAATTAAAAATATATTTGTGATATTGTCACAGATATATTTTTTTATTGTCATAAAATATAAACATCTTAGCAAAACAATAAAAATTATGGAGGATATACAAATGGCACAAGCACTTAATAATAGCAATTTAACAAGGATGTAGAAAAAAATGAGGTTGCTGTAGCTGACTTTTTTGCAATAGCGAATTTCTTGTATTTACATAAAAGAGAGTATCTCATTTATGATTTTCAAAAATCATTTTAAGACACTCCCTTTCTATATTTTTAAGATTAATTTAAATCTATTAAAATTTCATTTACTATAGATTTTGCATCACTTATTATATATTTTGGATCAACCTCATAAAACTCCCTATCTATAAATCTATCAATCTTTTCTATACTCTCTATAGAATCACTTGTAACAAATAACACTATAGATGCATCTTCTATATCATATATAGAAAGTTCATTTTTTATACTTCCATCACTTTGAATTTCATAAACTAAGTCAAACCCTAAAATATTTGCAGCTTCTTTAAGAGAATTTGAACTTTTTTCACTTTCACAAACTGCTACTATCTTTTTATTCATATTTCAGATACCTCACTAATTCTACTCCGGTACAATCATCACTATACACTTTGCTTGTTTAACTACACTTGCTGTTACTGAACCTATCATTCTTGTTAGACCTTTTTTAGTAGATTTTGTCATAACTATAATATCTACATTATCTTCTTTTGCTTTTCTAATTATTTCATCTCCTGGATAACCAAAAGTAAAATGAACTTTAACATCATACTCTCCCATTATCTCTGCTGCTCTGTCCAGGATTCGTCTTCCTAAGTTTTCAGAATTCTTTATCTCTTCAGCTAGGGATATGCCATCAATAAATACTAGTTCTTTTACATTCATTATTTCCACTTCGACTTCATCTTTTTTGAATATTCCTTGTATAAATTCCAAAGAATGCATACTTCTTTCTGTTCCATCAATTGGTACTAATATTTTCTTTTTATTCATGTCACATCTTCCTTTCTTACTTTAGAATAATTAAGTAAAATATATATTTTAAGCTATAAAAATATATAATAAATCTTTACTCTAGGAATAAATATTAATAATATATATAATAATTTTAATATTTATTATTGTGTTAATTTTATAATATTTGACTAATAGTGTCAATGAACAAAATTGTAATTAAAAAAATAAAGGGTATTAAACCGTAAAAGCATTTTCTCTCAACAAATCCCTTAAAATTTCCTCTGGAACAGGTTTAGAGAAATAATACCCTTGTAAATATTCACAATTCATAGACTTTAAATCTTTAGCGTATTCAATGGTTTCAACACCTTCTGCTACAGGTTTCATATTTAATTTATTTATAAGCGATATAATAGTTTCAACTGTGAGCTTATGCTTACTATCTTCATTCATAGACCAAATCAGACTCTTATCTAACTTAATTACTGAAAATGGTAAGGAAAGCATATTCGTAACTCCAGAATAACCAATTCCAAAATCGTCAAGTGCAAATTTAACCCCTAAATCAATTAATTTTTCCATGGTCTCTCTAATTGTATTAAATGAACCTGATGCCACAGTTTCTGTAATTTCAAATTTAAATTTAGTTGGTGACACATTGTATTTTTTCATAATATTAAACAAATCATCAGCCAAATTCTTCTGCATACATTGTACTACAGAAAGATTAACAGCTATGGTGTCTAGCTTTAAATCTTCAAAATCATCACTAGCTATAAATTTACATACCTTCTCAAAAACCACTAACCCAATTGAATTAATAAGACCTGTCTGCTCTGCAATTGGTATAAATTCATCTGGTGGTATAAACCCTAGTTCTTTATGTTCTAGCCTAATCAAAGCCTCAGCTAAAGCAAATCTATCTTTACTAGTAGAAAATATAGGCTGATAATATACATCAAAACCATCATTTTCTAGAGCTTCTTTCAAACAATTTTTTATTATATGTTTTTTCTTTATCTTTTCACTTATAGACGCATCTGCATAAATAACTTGTCTTGATTCAGAGCGTTTTGCTTCATGTATAGAGAAGTCAATTGCAACTATAACATCTTCTGTCGTTTCAGCATTTTCTGGAAAAGAAACAGCTGCAATACTAGTTGATAAATTAAAACTTATTTCTTCTATTAGCCATGGTTTTTTAAATCTTTCTTTTATCTCATTGATAATTGTCTCTGGAGATATTCCTAACTGACTATTAACAACAATAGAAAATATATCTCCTCCTATTCTATATACATGATTTACATCATGAATATGAATCAAATATTTCCCAACTTCTTTTAATGCAATATCTCCATTTTTAGTCCCAAAAGTTTCATTCATAAATTTGAAATCATCAAGAGCAATTGTAATAATAAATCCTGACTGTTCAGTATTTATATTTAAATCTAGTTCTTGAATAAAGGATTGTCTATTAAGTACACCAGTAAGGTCATCAATGATAAGACCTCGATTCTGCATAGAAAGATATGTCAAAAGTAAACTACATGCACATGCTGTTCCTGTAAGAAGATACTGTAAAAAAATCGCTTGTAAAATAATTGCTATAACTGAAACTATAAGAAAACCTCTAATAGCCCATATTTTAGATTCATGCATTGCTTTTTTGTATTTAAAAGATAAAAATGCCGAATATATTGCATAAAAGAAAAATGATAAAAAAGTTGCAGTATATCCATAGCCACGAACATAACCTGTTTCTTTTGACAATCCAAATAAAATGTGTGTAAAAGGATTAGTTATAGATAAAATTATGCAAATTATAAGTGGTATAGATAAAAATAAAAGCTTTTTTTTCATATATCTAATATCCTGATAAATAATAGCCATGACATAAAATAATACAAGAGCCGCTGGTATCGGCAATAAAAATAAATATATTTGATTCAATAAACCAGTCAAAAAAATTGGAAGTTTATTTATATTATTTAGACAAAGTGAGCCTAAAACATTTGAAATTATGAATAAAAATGAACAAATTAAAAGTGCACAGTATATTTTATTTTGTAAAGTAGGTATAAATTTACTTTTAAAAAAGTATACCATCAAAAAAACAACTATAATTGCAGAAAAAATTTCATATTCTATATGCCATACCATAAACTTACCTCACTATTATTGTTTAATTTTCACTATTTTATTTAATATAATATGTTTACAATCATATTATAATTCATATTGATAGCATATTGAGTAATTTTATGGAAAATTTTTATTTGTATACAATTTTTACCTTAAATCCTCATTAAAGCATTAAACTTATCTCAAGCATTGTTATGTATATAGAAATTAAGCAAATAATTCTTTTGCTTTTGTAGCAATTCTTTCTCCAAATATTACAGCTTTTTCGTCTTGTATTTCTGGCCCTTCAATTGAATGTACATGTCCTAAATGTATAAATGGTTTTCCTAAAGAACCACCTCCAGAGTACACAAGCATTCCCTTAACCATTAAATGCCCTACTATAGTAAGAATTGCAACATCAGGACCGCCACAGACATAGTCACATGTAGCAAAAACTGCTCCCAACTTGCCAGCTAGATTTATCTTTTTTGAATCCTCATCAAACCATTTTTTTACTTCCCAAGTTGTATTAGCTAAATATGTTGGTGTTCCAAATATTACTGCTTTACTTTCATTTAAATACTCTGTATCAATACTATCAAATCTCATAAGTCTAACTTCTATTCCTTCTACATTTTTAGCACCATCTTCTATTAACTTAGCTACTCTTTCTGTGTTTCCACTTCTTGTTTGATATAATATTGTAATTTTCAATTTCAATCCCTCCTTAATGTGTAATAAAAATAATTTATTATATGTCAAATTATAGCACTTATTTTACTATCCTACAAAGGACTATCCAATTATTTTTTAATTAACTATTTTATATTAAAAAATCCCCAAACTCACCTTTAACTTGTTTATTTCAATCTCAACTATATCTGATATATCTTCAAAAGACATGCCTCTATCATGAAGTTTTCCTGCAATTTTGATTTTTGCATTTTCTTCTCCTTTTTTAATCAAAGCTCTATTTTCTTTTTCTATTACATTTCTAACATATCTTTTTGCAAATGGCTCATTCCCGTCGCATAAATCTTTATATTTTTCTTTATCTCCTTTGACAAAACTAAGTGCTCTTTTATCTTGTTTAACAGCCTCTGTACAAATTTCTTCTGTTTGTTCTTTCACAAATTTTAGAGCCATTCCATATTGTCTCACTGCTTTCAAGCATATTCCAACAGTCTGTTCCTTTACAAATTCTAAAGCCATACCATTTTGTCTTACTGCTCTTAAACATATTGTTTCTGTCTGATTTTTTACAAACTTCAAATCAAGCCCATTTTGTCTTACTGCCTCCATGCATATTTCTTCAGTCTGATTTTCCACCCATTTTAAATTATAACTACATTGTTTAACTGCTTCCATACATATCTTATCTGTTTGATTTTTTACTCTTGCTAATCCAAACTCACTATTTCTAACCGCTTCTATACATATTTCTTCTGTTTGCTCTTTTACAAATGCTAAGGCTGTACCATTTTTTTCAACAGCTCTTAAACATAATTCTTCTGTCTGATTTTCTATATATTTTAATGCTGTTCCATCTTGGCTAAGTGCTAACATACATATTTCTTCTGTTTGCTCTTCCACAAATTCTAACATTCTCCAATCTTGCTTGACTGCTTCCATGCAAATTTTTTCTGTTTGATTATCAACACATTTTATCGCATTACAATTTTGTTTAACAGCCTCCAGACATATCTTTTCTGTTTGATTTTTTATGTATATTAAATTTAACCCATTTTGCTTTACTATTTCTAAATATTCGTCTTCTGTTTTATTGTCAAAGTCATTGTTATCTATTGATTCAAATATATCATTTTTATTCTCTTGCATATCTTGAACTCACTCCTTATAAATTTTATAAAATTCAATAAATTTACTCTTATTTTTATTCTATCAAATAATATAAGAATTTTTCAGTCTTGTTTTTTTTTATAAAATCATTTGTATGTTAAAAAATAAATTAATTGCTTCAATTCCAGTATACAATACCCAAAATATGTGGTATATTTTAACTATAATATATTTTTATATATTACAGTTGAGATATTTAAAGTTA
>NZ_JAGWCU010000020.1:0-70296 GCF_020657755.1 Clostridioides sp. ZZV15-6388
AGTATATTAGGATTTTCTTATTTGTATTTATCTTATCACATCTTAATAAAAGTAATTGCTCTTTTCCATGACTGATTATAACTTTGTTTATGATATAATTTTATGTTACATTTTTAAATTGTATTATTTTAAATTTTGCCTTGATTTTTATCTACATATCTTATAAATACAATATCTTATAAATCCAGATAAAAGTGATAATAGTATATTAAGGAGGACAGATAAAATATTTAGAACCCCCATTTAAAAATAATCTATTACACTCACACAAGAAAATATATAAATTATCCTTTAAAAATCTATAAGCTAAATTTGTCACAAAAAAAGAAAGAAATACTAAGATTTCTTTCTTAACCAATAATATATTCTAGTAATGTACCTTTTTCTATCTGTTTATCCATTTCTAACCTTTCATTTGGGCCAAATGTTATCCATAACTTTACTTCACCATTTTCATCACATCCAGCTACTGCTTCTCCATCTTCACTATCTTCACAGCATCTGTACACTATAGGTACTACTTTTTTCATTTCTTCCATTACTTTATTTACATAGTAATCTTGTTCTTCACCTTTTAAAAAATAACACATAAGCTACCCTCCTAATGAATTTTCTATTACTACATTAAATTTATATCTGTACAATAGCTATATAGATTATTTCATAAATATCACAAATTTTTTATACTATGCTTTTTTGACAACAGAAGACTTTAGTTTCATAGCTCCAAAACCATCTATTTTACATTCTATATCATGCCCATCAGATGGGTCATGAATTAAACGTATACTTTTTACTTTTGTTCCTATCTTTATAGAGGATGAACTTCCTTTTACTTTAAGGTCTTTTATTACTGTTACAGCATCTCCATCATTTAACACATTTCCATTTGCATCTTTAATAATGTTTGTATCTTCTTCTGTATCTAATCCTAATGTCCACTCATAAGAGCATTCTGGACAAACTAGAAGAGTTCCATCTTCATAAGTATATTCTGAATTACATTTCGGGCAATTTGGCAAATTTTCCATATTTATATGTCCTCCATTTATTATTTTTAATTTTATTTTTAAATATATAAAATTTCTTTTGAGCCTATATAATACCACATTATACTTATATTGACAAATACATCCCTATACTTAGAAAAGTAAATATCTCTTTTTAATACTTGCCTATTGTAATTAAGTTCATAAAAGAAAAAGCAGTCAATCTGTCATAATCAACCGCTTTTAAAAATAAAATTTATTTTTTATCAATCAATATTTCAATATCACTACAGGATTGCTCTAATTCATTTACACTTAGATAATATTGTAAATAGAATTGCCTAATTGCTTCTTCTGATGGCTTAGTATAAATTTTTTCACTTCCTAATACAATTTTTTATAAAATACAATCCAATGAAGATATACTTCTTTGTCCAGCTCGAATGCTAAAGGTGTGGCTATTATTGATTTACCTAATGCTATAACTTCAAAATTTATTTACATTATTACAAAACTTCAATTTGTAAAGTTGATTTCTTCTAATTTAGGCAATAGGTTTGATTTATTGCAAACAAAACTTGATTTATTTTATATATAGGGTGGAATTTATTGTTTCTTAACCATAATTTTCTTATATTTATCTAAAATTTGCCTTCTTTTAATGAAATTATGTACAAAATAATAGAAAATCATATACATTTAAATATACTATTTACAGTGTTTTGTATTAACTCTATAAGTCCGATTGACCATTGCTATTTTTATTTTTTTGATTCTATATTTATGTTATATACTATACACATAAATACTGTATCTATTACTTATAATATAGTTCTCTGTTATACTTTTAAAAGTACTTTCTTCACTAAAAAATAACCACATAAGTAATTATCTTATATGGTCTATGTTAATTATTCATTATTATAAAGTTTTATTTTTAAATATCCTACAGTAGATATACTAAAATTGTTTAAATAAATTTAATAAAATACTTTTCTCCCTGGCTCAATTTATAATCATTTAATATAGCATAAGAAAATAATCCTAATCTAATCCTGTTATCTATTAATGCCTTAAAAATTTCTATTGGACTCATTTCATATACCTTATCTTGCAAATCTATAGGTTTAACCTTTTTAAAATTTAATTTATTCTATCTCTTTTTTTACATATTCCAGTATATAACTAATTCCCATACCTATAAAACTACCAACTACCCCCCACATAAAATTATCTGTTACAAATCCAATTGATATACCAATTATAAAACCAGCTATAATTAAATTATCTGATGGGTCATTTTCTTCCTCATTTTTATCATAATCTGTGATATTATCAGTAGGTAATTTACTTGCTACAATCGTATCTTCAACTTCAGTTTTATTTTCATTAACTATTAAATCATCTAAAGTTACATTAAATAGAGTTCTTAATAATATTAGATTTTCTATATCTGGATATGTTTTATTAGATTCCCATTTTGATATAGCTTGCCTAGATACATTTAGCATTTCAGCAAGTTGTTCTTGTGATAAATTTCTTTCTTTTCTTAGTCTTTTTAAATTTTCCCCCAAGTTCAACATAATCACCTCATCTCAATTTAAATTATATTTATCTATTGGTTTATTCACAAGACTTATATGGTTGCATCTTGTTAACTATTAGTTGCATTGCTGGATTTATCTACATTTCAAATAATAAAATTATAAATAATAAACCGTATCACTTACTTGTAACATGTTTATCTGTTACACCTATTAGGATATTTTATTTTCTATGTATTGTTTTATAACATCTAGTGGAACACCTCCTACAGTGAGGAAGAGGAATTTCTCCTCGTATATTAAAAATAAGCTACTCTACATAAAAAAGAAAGCTGTTACACATCAATTTATAATTGTTCATGCAACAGCTCCAACTTTAAGCTTCTCTTGTATTTTTAATTATTTCACGAATCTTTCTAGCATTTTCAGCAATATCTTCAACGCTACCTTTGGTTAATAACCCACCAAATCCACACACATCAACACCATTTTCCAACCATATATGTAAGTTATCAAGAGTAATTCCACCACTTGCCAATATCGGCATATCAGGTATTGGTGTCTTGAATACCTTCACTAGTTTAGGTCCATAGAAATCTGATATTGGAAAAGCTTTGATAAAGGTAGCCCCTAAACTCAATGCATCTACTGCTTCTGTCAATGATGTACACCCTGGTGCGTAAGGAATTTGATATCTATTACAAGTTTTTGCTACACCTTCATTGTAATTCGGTGCAATAATGAACTGAGCTCCATGTAAAATGGCATGACGAGCTGTTTCGCTATCCAAAACTGTTCCTGCTCCTACACAAAGTACTTTCCCATACTTCTTGCTAAGCCCTTGAATAATTTCCCCAGCATTATTCAAGGTATAACTCATTTCTATAACTGGTACTCCACCTTTAATACAGCCTTCAGCAATCTCACATGCACGCTCAAGTGTTTCCGCCCTTACAATTGCTAGAGCTCCACATTCTACCATTTTTTTGGTTATATTCATCTTTTTCATATCGTTCACCTCTGTATTCATTAAAGCGTTTTAATCTCTATTTAATTTATTAATATTGCTTATAAGACATGTATTCTCTACACATTAACATAATTGCCTGCTCTATTTATAACACTTTATTAAACATTGCTCTATAATTTTCAACTACTTGCTTAATTTCTTCAAGTACTTCTCCAGTTGGCTCAGTTACAGGAAGTCGTGCAGGTCCAACATTAATTCCATTTAAGACAACAGTTTTCTTTATAACAGATGGGATAGTCCCAAACTTTAGAATACGACGAAGTTCTTCAATACTATTTTGAGCTTTTTGAGCTGCTTTTAAATCACCCTTGATAAAGTTATCATAAATAGCAATATCAATCTCTGTTAGAAAATTTGCTGTGGCTGCAACAGCACCTTGCCCACCAGATTTCAAGGTGTCAAGAATAAGTGAATCTGAGCCTGAAAATACACTGAAGTCTTCATTCCTAGTTATTTCAATATAAGCTTTTATATTATCAAGCTTACCACTACTATCCTTTATTCCAACAATATTCTTTACCTTAGATAATTCACATACTGACTCAGGTTCAATATTAATTCCTGTCTTACCTGGCATGTTATACATCATAATTGGTAAGTTAACTGCCTTAGCAATAGCTTTATAATGTAAAATTAATTCCTGTTGTGTTGGAGCCACAAAGTATGGCGTAATAATCGATAATGCACTTGCACCTATGTCTTCCATTCTCTTAGATAAATTTATAACTTCACGAGTTGAATTGCCACCAGTACCAACAAAAACTGGTACACGATTATTAGTATGATTGATAACAATTTTTGCAAATTCAACCTTTTCATCATCTGTAAGTACATGACATTCACCATTAGTTCCTAAAATAAATAATCCATAGATTCCTCTATCAATTAGATAATCAATCAACTCACATGTTGCATGTGGATTGATATTTTGATTTTCATCAAATGGCGTTATCATTGCACATATAATACCTTTATATTTCATAAAATTACATTCCCTCTCTAATAGACTTTCCAAGACTTCCTCCTGGGTGCCACTTCAAATACTGCTGTGCATCAAGACCTTTAGCGTACTGAAGTGCAACACTTAATGATTGTAATACTATAGTTTCAGCAAGAATTGACGCACGAGGAGCCTTATTAAGGCAATCGCCTTCCTGTTTAACACCTGCAAATAAAAATATATCAGAAGAATTTTTTAAGTATGAATCAATATTGCCACTTACACCAATTATTTTTGCTCCATTTGCTTTTAATGTTTCAACAGTTGCTTTTAATTCTTTAGTTTCACCACTATTAGATATTGCAATAACAACGTCACCCTCAAGTACTTGACCACTTGACCCATGTACTGCTTCTGTACCATGCAATATATATGCTGGTGTCCCAGTTGAAGAAAGCAATGAGGAAATATATCCTGATACATGGCCTGGCTTACCAATACCAGTTACATGCACACGTCCATGATTCCTTTCTGCTTCGAAAATTAAATCACGTGCTTTGTTTATAGATACTTCATCTATTGAAGCAATGAACGTCGCAACTTCATTAGATAGATTCTCTAGAAATACAGGTAATGTATTTTCTACCATAGATTTATCCTCCTTAAAATTATAATGGTAATACCTATTGTCCTTGTATAATATTAATATGTCTTAGATAGGTTTTATAAATTGTAAAATATTATGTAATATTGAACCAACCACGTTATAATCAATGTTAGGGAAAGTTGCACCTTCTATACCAAGTGTCCCATAAACTGGATATAGTATAACTGGTAAGAATGCAAGAAATAATCCTACAACGAATGAGCCGACAATAGCTCCTCTCCATCCACCTGATGCATTACCAAATACTGCAGCTGTACCACCTGAAAAGAAACATATATGAGCGGCTGGAATAATTACTACAGGGAATATATTAGGAAGTGATGCCATAATAACAATTGCTAATAGACCAGCAGCATATGCTGAAATAAATCCGATAATAACTGCATTTGGTGCGTATGGAAATACTGTTGGTACATCTAATGCAGGACGTGAACCTGGAATATATTTTTCTGAAATAATTACGAATGCTGCAGTTATTTCAGCCAAGAACATACGAACACCTGACATTAATATTGACATACCAGCTACGAATGTAAATGCTTCTATAAGAGGGAACACCAACCAGTGTGTTGAGCCAGCAAGTTCCTGAGTAAATGCGTGACCAGCTTTTAATGTTGCTACATAGAATAAGATTAGCATAACTATAGACAGACCCATTAAGAAATCTCTGAATATTGATAACCACTTAGGAAATTTAATCGTTTCTGTTGTTTCTTCTTTATGCTTTGAAAATAAACGACCAATATAACCTGATAAACCATAGCCAATCATGTTGAAGTGACCAATAGCTTGTTCATCCCCACCTGTTAGTTCACGCATAAATGGTTGACAGAATTGAGGTAATGCAGCAGACATAAATCCTAAGATAGTACCACCTACTAAAATAGTAATTGTATTATCGAATCCATGTGCTTTCATAATCAAAACTAATACACAAGAAAAGAATAAACTATGACCTGTTGTAAAGAAAATATTTTTGAATCTTGTAATACGTGCAAAAACTAAGTTTAATATGAATCCAAGAATCAATGTACATGAAACTGCAAAACCATATGTACCTTGTGCAAGTGCAGTAGCTGCTTCTGGTGAAGCTATAACACCTGTAATTCCAAAACCTTGTTGGAATAATTTATTGAAGTTCTGTAATGCTCCAGTCATAGCTGAAGCACCAATACCAAATATCAAGAAACCTATAAGTGTTTTTGAAGCTCCAGTAAATACTTCAACAGCTGGTTTCTTTTGAAGAATCAATCCTATAAATGCAACTACACCAAGTAAAACAGCTGGTGTACTCAATAAACTAATAATAAACTCCATAAATAGCCCTCCTTATTCTATTAAATTTTATTTTTCTTTCGATGCAAGAAATTTTTCTAATGCCGTTTTAATTTCATTACGGTCAACAATATTGTGAATTCCAATTATATCAAATTTCAAATCTTTATTTTTTAACTCTTCAGCAACATCAATTAATGTTTCTACAGCATCTCCATTGAATCCATTTAATGAGTCTAATGAACCATGCTCTACTTCAATTGGAAAATTATTTTCCTTAATAATTTGTTGAGTCTTTATTTTTAACATCAAACTTGAGCCAACTCCTGCTCTACATGCGATTAAAATTTTATACATAATTAAATCCCCCTTTTATAATTCGTGTTTTTTTATAAAATCAATAATTTCATTGGCTTCCTTAGCATTATCTAAAACTCTAAAGAATTCCTCTTCTTCCAATAATTCAACTAACTCAGACATAGCACGTAAATGACTATTATTATCTATTGCACTTAAGCAAAATACATATTTTACAGGGTCATTATCATCATTTCCAAACTCAATAGGATTTTCTAAAGTAGCAATCCCTATTGCAATTTCTTTTGACCCTGCTTCTGGTCTAGCATGTGGAAGTGCCACATGTTTTGTAATTACTATGTATGGTCCAGATACCTTTGCTGAGTTAACCATAGCATCGACATAGTCTTCAGTTACTTTATTATTTTCAACTAAGACAGAAGCTGACTGTCTAATAGCCTCCTCCCAATCTTTAGCTTTTATCCTTAGTTTTATTAGTGTTTCATTAGTAATGTCACTTAGCATAGGTCCTTCTCCTTCCTTAGACGTAAAATTTTCTATCTGTGTAAAATAAGCTAATAACTCACTTGAAAGCATACTCTCAGAAGTTACTTTTGCATATTTTTTTATTATATCCATAACCTCATCTATTTTAGGTTGCCTTAAAAAAATATCACCCAATTGAATGTACACTTCACGTGTAACCTTATATTTTTCTTTTGGGGTCATAACAGGACTAACTTTAATTACTGGAACGTCTGTTTTTAAACCCTCTGCCTTATAATTAGTAGTAAACACAATGTCTACAGATTCACTGATATTTTCCAACTCAGAGGATTCTAATATTGGTAGAAAATGCAAATCAGGGAACAAGCTTGTCAGTTCTGCATGTAAAATAGCTGAACTACCAACACCATTTGAACAAACTATCAATGCTCTCCTTTTTCTAGGTCCATCAAACTCTTTTTTATCTGAGAAAAGGGTTGCAAAATGCATAGTTAAATACGCTAATTCCTCTTCTTGAATGTCTTCTCCAAATAGCCCACAAAACTCTTTCATTGCATTACTCACAATTCTGTAAACTAATCTATATTCTTCTTTTACCTTTTCACAAATTGGATTATAAATAGGCAATTTAAATAAAAGTCTGTAATAGGCTGGTCTAAAATGAGAATATAGTCTCTTAAATATTTTTTCTTGGCTTATATAATAAACTCCACTTAAATATCCAAACTTTGTCATCATTTTATTTACAATTTTTGAAATAACAGCTCTATCTTCTGTATCTTCTTCATCATTTCCTACTGATATACCTAAAATCCAAGCACTAATATACATTATATTATGAGATTTTATCTTCTCTTTACTCTCATATACTTCTAATAGTTCCCTAGCAAATTTGTATTCCTTCATCGAACTCATGACTGCAATATTAGGAATATCTATATTTTCTTGAATAACTATTCTATTTGAATACATTCTTGCTTTTAGAAAGATAAAGATATATATGAACTCTATTAATCTATCTTCAACAAAAGTAATTTCATATTTTTTTACAAGCTTTAATATAATTTTTTTAGCTTCTTCAAAACTATCTAACTTATACTCTTCAATAAAAATATCAAATACTCTTGAACTTTTCTCATTAGATAGCGTTTCTATAATGTTTTTAATAAGTACTCTTCTAATTTCCATCTCATTCCCGACTAAGTAATATCCGTTTATACGATTGTTCTTAACTTTAATGTTCTTTTTCTCAAGCCCTGGTATCAAATCTTTAAAATCAAGATTTACAGTAGACCTACTTACTTTTATAGAATCTATAAAATGATTAATTGAAATATCCTCCAGATTAATAAAAAGCATTAAATACATATATAAAATTCTTTCTGTTTTGCTAAAGTAGTAAGTATTCTTAGAATAGTTTTTTTCTAGGATTTCTTTAATTGCATCTTTTGTATCTTTTTTAACAATAATATCTTTATCAGCTCTTAAATATATAAGTGGTACTTTTTTTACTTTAAGTATGTCATTGATTTTATTTATTCTATAAGTAATTTGCCTCTTTGATGCATTAGATTCTTCTTGTAGTTCATCAGCTGTAATCAATGTGCTATTTAATAAAATCTGAAGAATTGATACAATTTCTTTGTCCACTTCTATTAATCCCTACTTTCTTATTAAGATTAGTCTTTATATTATCGCTGGATTTTCATCACCTCCACAATATTTATTTTATTTGATAATTTTAGCCTTTTCAATTTCATTTAAGTCTAACTTTTGTTTTAGATTAAGACAAAAATTAAACTTATCTAAAATACAAACTATAGTACAAGTATATATTCTATACATAAAATACATAAAAAAAGAGTTTCTTAAATAAAGGAACTCAAGAAAAATTAGATTTAAAGAAATAAAAATCACATCAATTTTACATAAATTATTACACCTAAAAAGGCACATCAATTCAAATTAATATGCCTTATTTAGCTAAATTTTCTTTCTTATATAGTAGTCTATACTTATCTATTTCATTCTTTTAAGTGTTTCTTCTAAAGAAATACACTCTGCATATCTTCCATTCCATATAAATTCATTGTAGTATTTATATGATTGTTCTGCTGACATAAATGAATTGCCAACAGTTGTATTTGCATAAGCTGGAACTATTATATTAAATCCATGCTCAAATCCACATTTTATAGTGGCATCAATACAGTAATCTGTTTGAAGTCCAGTGACAATTACATCTTTTTCGCTCTTATTTGTTAAGTATTCTAATAAACCTGTTCTCTTAAAAGAACTATTTACTTCTTTATCAAATATTTTTTCTTCATTACATGGTTTAAATTTTTCATATATTTCAAAACCATCATTACCCTTAGTTAATTCATTTTCAGCCCCATCATCATGACGTATGTATATTACTTCTATATTATTTTTTCTTGCTGTATCAATTAAATTCTCTACGTTTGCTACAAATCCATGAAAATTATACAACTTTTCATTTGTTATTAGTTTTTGTGTATCAACAACCAATAAAACCATATCTATTCCTCCAGGTTCCTAAAACAATTTCTTTATATTTTATCATAACAGTAAATAATATCCTATAAATTTTTTATTTATAAAAAACCTACTAAAAATAGAATCAGATTTAAGAGAATGCTTACAAATATTTTTCACTTAAAATTAATTAATAAGTAAGGGAGAATCATATCACTCATTTATGACATGATTCTCCCTTACACTCTTAAAGAGTTTGTGTTGTGTTTTTAGAAAACTTTTTATATAGTGCATTTCTTGGATTTATAGCTATCAATACAATTGCAAATACCAAATATAATATTGCATAGTATTTTATAAGTTCTATTAAACTTCCACTAATTATCCCAATTAGAAAATTAAATAGTTGATGTATTATAATAGATACTAACAAAGTTTTATTTAAATTATAAAAAGTTGCCACTATAATACTAGTTGATATAATCGCAATCATAAAAAATATAATATATTTTATTAAATCAATCCCTGTAAATCCTGTTGTAAACCATATTGGTAAATGCCACATCCCCCACCAAAACCCTACTATTATTGATGCTTTTAAAGGAGAATGTTTTTTCTGAAGTTCACTTTGAACAAATCCTATCCAACCTAATTCCTCACCTAATGGACCTGCAAATAAATTTTTTAAGAATAAATATATAAACGCTCCCCATGATGAAACTGTGAAGCTAGGCATTATTCCATGATTTTTAGATGTTAATATAAGTATAACTACTATAGCTATTAAAACTTGTATACTAATTACTATAGATACTATTGAAAATTTAAATTTATTTCTAAATCTATCTTTTACATATACTAGAAATTTTTCATCTGGGTAAATTTTTTTAAATAATATCATAAATGCAAAAGTTGATGACCAGGCTGATATACACAAAGTAATGTCAGATACCACTGTTGGAAGTTTTAACATTCTAGTTGCTAATGCTAATAAAAAAAGTGGTAAGAAAATTATATTTGTTAAAATAATAAAACTTACTATAGGTCTTTTTAATGTTTTCTCTACTATCATAAGAACCCTCATTTCAAATTAATATTTAACTGCTATATAAGTTATAATTGCTTATACAATGAGTTTAAACCTATGAGTAAGTCTCAGGTCAATGTTTTTTATATTATTTTTTTATAGGTGCATATATTTCTAAAAATATGCGTTCAAGCCCTTCTTCGTAAGTAGTAAGCAATATGTTAACATAGACTATTCCAAGTAAGTCATATCCATTTTCTATTGCTATTTTTCTTAATCGGTCTTCCACCTTATCATCAATATTTTCTCCTCCAGTTGACCATCTTCCATCTTCAATAATAGTATAAATGCAATTTGGATGAGCGAGAACTTCACCTTCTATGTTTTTGTCAAAGCCCTCTATTTCTTTTACAATTATAAACTTCTCTCCTGTTATGCCTTCTTGACTAAAACTTATTACTCTTCTTAAAGCAGTTAATGTAACTGCTTTTTTTAGACTTTCTGTATTCTCTCTTAAAGTTTCATATTCATCATATTCAGTAACACTTTTTATTCTACCCTTTACTTCTAAAGGTTTCATTTCTTTTATTGCGTATTTCCCAAAATATTTTTTAATTTTGTCACAGTCTTCTTTAATTAACTGAATCTTTTTTAAAAGAAGCTTTTTATATTCTATTTCTTCCAATATGATTTGTTCTTTCTCTTCTAGCAAAAGCTCTAAATTATTTATACTCTTGCTTTTCATTATTTCTTGAATCTTTTTAATTTCTATATCAATTTCTCTATAAAAATTTATCGTTGTAATATCATATATATCAAACTGATTATATTTTCTATATCCATTTTCATCATTTTTCTTAGGTTTTACTAATCCCTTGTCTTCATAAAATTTTAGTGTATCTCTAGATATACCTAAAAATTTAGATACTTGTCCAATTGTATACATTGTATTCTCCTATTATTGATATATGCTCTTTATGTTCATTAAATTGCTTCCTATTAACAATTCCAGCATCTTCTAAATCTCGAATTGTCAAAATCAGCTTAGTATTTCTTAATCTTTGGAATTACTCTTTTTATTTCTCCAAAACATGAGTACACCATTTCTCATCTAATAATTCTAGTACATTTTTAACTGAGTATTTATCTATTTTTACCTCTATTATCAGTAAGAGATTCTTGTCCATTAGCTTTATATTTCCTAAGCCAAGTGTAAACTTGTTAATATGATAAGTTATAAATATTATCTTGTCTACATATTTCTAATAATAATACTTTACTTACAATATATTCTTGCACATATTTAATTTTTATTTCAAAAGATTTCCTAGACATAAAAATATTCCCTTTATTCTAACAGTTTTATTATTTCAACTGTCTACCATAAAGGGAACATCTTAATCTTTAAATACACTCTAAATTCTTTTTTAACAAATATTATCAATTTATTCTAATGCTGTTATTTCATATTTATTAGCCTTATTTATCATCAATATAAATATAAAACTACATATAACAGCTATAACCATTACTATAAATGTTGAATAATTAAGAATATCACCTAAAAATTGAAATCAATCCAACAACTTGTAGCTATTGTACTTGCTGATACATATTGTCCAACTTCAATTGCCACACCACTTATTTGAGATACTATGGCTAAACCGGATGCCTATAATAGTCATTGTGCACCACTTGCTTGTTATGAATTATAATTTTTATCTCATTGGAATATATCCACGATACTGTGAATATGCATCCATAGTTGCTATATCGCCTAAGAATACTGATGCAATATTAAATTGCGGCTTTAAATATGGGAACTCTTCTTCTTGTGCCCATTCTGGCTTTTTGATAAATGATTTTGTTCCTTCAACCACAGCTTTATACCATTCTTCTTCTCCTTCAAACCATAGTTCTACTACACGATCAAAGGCAGTTGCTCCATAGTTAATCATAATTTTACTACTTACAAAACGATTAACATAACAGCAGTTTGTAAAGTATGGAACTACTTCATCATAGAACCATTTTTCTCCTTCTTCTTTAGAAATGCCATCTGGATACTTAATCATAAATTGCCAGCGATAGTTTGGTCCATCTTGTACAGTACGCCCTTTTCCTCTAAAATCTTCTTCCCAGTTTATTGGAACAAAAGCAAATATAAATGGTGGACATCCGTTATCCCCACCTACTGCACGTCCTGCATCTCCACTTTCTGCATTCTCATGAACTTTTTTATTCTCCACATCTGGTATACACCCTTGCCAACGGAGAACATCCATAGGCATGTATTCTGTCATAATTCTATTTGCCATTTCAGGCATATGTTCATCTACAATCCAATAGTGCTCTGTTAATTGCATCTTACGTACACCAAAACGTTCGCCTTCATCTGGTGTAGGATACGCTTGATAAAAAGCATATTTAGTACAATATGGTCCAAAATTACTAATACTATCTGGAATATGGTAGCGATATAACCAGTCCATTAATTTAGGTCTATACTCTTCCTTAGCAAGTCCTACATATATTAAACTTCTCATTATTTTAAATTCAAATCCCATAAACATTCTCCTATAATCAAATTATATTCACATGCTTTCAATTTCCCGTTTTTTTATCTTTCTTCAAAATACACATAGTAAATAAATCTACACCTGCTCCTACATACCACACTCCTACTACCATAGCCACAGCAATTTGAATATAAAGACCTTGTAAGTTAATAATACTTTCACCTGTCATAATAGTTAGACCTATGGCCCAACCACAAAGCCATGCTGGTAGGAATATTATTTTTTCAAATAAAGATGCAATTATAACTGCAAAAAATCCTAATATGCTAAGAGTTAAAAATAATTCTAGGTTTGGATTGAAATTCATACACTCCATAATTAAAATGGCCAAAACTGCCCATAAATCTCCACACCAAAAACCGAACATTATTTTTAATCCATCTTTTCGTTTATTACCATTTGTTACATATAGTCCTGCACAAATAAGTGCTACAGCTCCAGTTTTTATTCCTATATAAGGTGCTAACACTGCCCATAAAGGAGGTAGTAAAGCAATCCCTATAGCTAGTGTTAATATTTCTTTTTTCTTTCTATCCATTTCCTATATTATAATTAATAGCTTCTATAGCTTGCCTCATTCCGACTAACCTCATTGATATTGGATTTGCAATCATAGATACTATAAATTTTAATTATTCTCCTAATGAAAGTTCAACATGCTTTTCTTTTGTTGATGGTTCTATAAAATTGTAAGCTGTTTTTCTTTCTTTAAATTCTGGTGTTTTACGAACTTCTGCATAATGGCCTTCCATTTTCTTAATATCATCACCATGTATAAACTTGCCTGCTAAAGTATCATGAGCATGACCTAATTGTTCTTCTTGGAAACTAAATACAGTTTTTCCACTTGCAGTATCTAATTCTCCAACTATACCACATAGAGCACATATTGATTTTTTAGTACCTGGCTCAAGATAGAATAATCTATTATTACAATGTGGACAGACTCCTTCTTCTCCTTGGTATAAAGCTTTGTCAAAATCTTTTGCTGCTTCAACTATGTTTAAACCTATTTGATGAACTTGAGCAAGTTTTGAGTCATCCATTACTAATTCCTTTGCCCATGGGAACCAAGCATTATCTATAACTTTCCACATTGGTATTAAGGCTAGCATAGCATGCTCACATTGAACTCTTGTACCCCAGTCTGATCCTCCTATTCCCATGAATGATATTACTTTATCATTAAGCATTCTTGGGTCTGGAATTTTTCCTCCTGTAGCTTCTGCAACTTTTGTTCCTATAATATTATTTCCTCTATCTGCTCTTGGTCCAAAACGATCCATTATAGTATGGAATAATCCTGATGCTCCTTCTTCAAAGATAGGGTCTGAAACTACTATCCCATCTGCACCTTTCATTTTGTCAAGTAACCATTCAAAATCATCCTTTAATACACACATACTACCTTTTCCAGATAATAAATTCTTAACACATGCACAACATCCAGTACAATGTTTAATGTTAAGAGATGACATTTGAATAAATTCTACTTCAGCTCCTGCTTCTTGAGCACCTTTAAGTGCCACTTTACACATTGTGTCATTATTTCCATTTTTTGTTCCAAAAGAAATACCTAGTATTTTCATTTTCAACTCTCCCTCTTTAGCATTTATTAATCTTCTTTCATTTTTAATATATAGAATCCATCATCCAAGGCATCTATGATGATGTAACCTCTATCATCAACAATAAGATCTTCTGTTACTGCCAAGCGTGGTCCAGGGAATCCTGGGAAATAAGATTCTTCTGGTGTTTTATTTGGATTTGGTGGTATAAAATATGCTAACTCTTTGATGTAATATGAATCTGATACATCATAAACCCTTAATCCTGCATGGAAATAACAACAATATACTCTATCTCCTCTTTGTTCTAGCCATGGTTTATTATCCATTGGCTCATGAAGGTTATGTGGTCCAAATGGCCCTGGTTTTCCTAGCCCTGCAACATTAAAGTTAGGATATGGGAAATCCTTCGGTACTTCAGGATATGGGAATTGAGCAATTAATGTTGGTCTTGTTGGATTACTAACATCAACCATATGTATATTATTCATGGCTTGAACATCTGTAATATTCTCTGGCTTAAAAAATTGGAAACGTTCTCCCTCATTTTGCACAACAACTAAATCTCTTCCTGGTAATGGTAGTGCTGTATGAGTTCTTGCTCCTGCAAGTCTACTAGAAAATGCAGGCATAAATGGTAATTCACCTAAACATCTTGGTCTTGTTAAATCCTCAACATCTAGTACAACTAAACCTGCTCCACCATAACCACAATATGCTTTTCCATCTCTTACAAATGGAGGTCCATGAAGCCATCCTTTATCCATAAATTCTGGACAATGAGCTGCCCCTGGATCAAAAGTTCTATTTGGATATCCATCTGCATATTGGTCTGGTCTCCACCACTTACCTATTTCCACTGGATTAGTTGGATCTATTATATCTATGACTCTATAAATCAGACCTTCAAAACCAACACAATCACTTGATAAATGGACATATCTTCCACCATTATACATAAATCTATGGACACCCATTACATGCTTTAATCCACAATCCCAGTATCCTAAAAACTTAGGATTTAAAGGGTCTTCTTTTAAACTATATATTCTAATTCCTGCTTCGCACTTAATACTTGCTAATTTAGCTTGGTCAACAAGTGCTCCTGGTCCACTTCCACAGCTCATAGCTACTATCATTAAATCATCTGCTATTTGAATTTTTGGAGTTGTTGTTGTAGGGTACTCTTTTGGATCTAACATTTGAAAATGTTTTATAAAGTGTGGATTATAAGGATCTGTAACATCACTAATCATTACTCCATTTTTTTTGCTTCCTCCAAAACAACATCCATATAAATAGTATTTTTCATCTCTTTTGTACAGAGCCATTTGAAACATTCCACAAGTTCCATCTAAGTCATTAAAGGAACAAACTTCAAGGTTTTTAACATATCCGTTATTCCCTTTTCCTTTTGCGTAAAATTTATCCTCCATTTTTTCTCCTTTCTCATTTAAAATATTATTAATTGGTATACTTTCATTTTATGGGACAAACTTACTTAAATCCAATATCGTTTTCATGGGAATATATAAGTTATTCTTATTAATAAGTTTATAAAATCTAGTATAAAGATATGTTTAAAACATATCTTTTTATACAAATATTTTCCAATATTCTTTAAAAGTAACTTTTCTTATACTATAATAAGTTTTAATTATATATAAACAATGTTTACAAACAATCAAGTTTAAATAGGGGTGATTATTTGAATACTAAACAATTAGAATATTTTATATCTGTAGCAGAAAATCTAAGTTTTACCAAAACAGCAGAAAAGTTTTATATTTCCCAAACTGCTGTTACACAACAAATTAAAGCTTTAGAAGAAAAAATAAATGTAACTCTATTTACAAGAAGTAAACGACATGTTGAACTAACCCCAGCTGGAAAAGTTTTTTTATCTGAGGCACGTACTATAATAAAAAATATCAATGATGCTATTGAAAAAACACAACAATTTGCACATGGTTCCTTTGGAACTTTGAGTATTGGAATCTTAATAGGATATGAAAAAAACAAATTTCAACAATATTTAAAAGAATTTTCTAATACATACCCTAATATATCTATGGAAATTTGTACTAACGAGATAACTGAACTTTTAAACTTAGTGAAAAATAATTTTATGGATCTTGCCTTTGTTATTAATCCAGAAAATCAACCATTAAAAGATTTTGAATATAAGACTGTAGAAAGATATTCTTTGGTGGCTCTTTTACCCCCTGGTCATCCACTTTGCAATGAGGATTATATTGATTTAATTGAGCTACAACATGAGAAGTTTATTTTTGTAAAGGAAACAGGCGATGAATATGGGCAGAAGTCCATGATACAAAATAGATATCGTGAAGCGGGATTTGTACCTAATGTTGTGCAACGTTCAAATGATCTTAATACTATTGAATCATTAGTTGCCTCTAATATGGGTATATCCATTTTACCTTCATTTTGTGTTGTAGATACTATGATAAAGCAGGATATTGCAATTGTACCCATAAATGAAGTACAAAATAGAATAGAAGTTGTAGTTGTATGGAATAAAAACAATACAAATCCAGCATTAGAAAAATTTATTTCTATAATATAAAATTAATTAATATTAACTATAAAAATAGCATTAACCATCTTTCTATGGTTAATGCTATTTTCTATCTACTTATTATTTAATTTTTCATTCATTATTAATACTATCTCAATATATCTAATTTTTCATTGTTCATAAGTCTAAATACGTGATTCGTACTTACTAAAGAATTATCCCCATAAGTTGTATGGGCTAGCACTGAACTAGCAACCCCGAACTCAACTATATCTTCATTGCTCATCTTTTCCAAATATGAATATATAATTCCTGCTACATATCCATCTCCAGCACCAACTCTGTCATATATTTCTAACTTATATTCCTTACTTTCCAAATAGCCATCATTATTTGATATATATCCCTTTATAAATCTATTGTTCATATCATCAAATCTTCTCATAGTTCCAGCCACAATTTCTATATCATACTCTTTTTTAATCAATTCTGAACTCGATTTTATATCTAGAGTGTCTATATTAAGTATTTTATTTATATCTCTATAGCTAGCAAATAATCCATGGCAATATGGTAGTATTTTTTTATAATCATCTACTAAATTATCATAAGTCTTGTCTGGATTTAGCGATTGTCTAAAATTAAAATCAAAGAATACTTTTATTCCCTTTTCATAAGACTTTTTAGCTAGTTCTAAAGCAATCTCTTTAACTGAATCTGTAAGTTGCATAGCAATCCCACATATGTGGACTACATCTATTCCTTCTAGACAATTATCAATATCATATTCTTGTAGCCTACTCTCGCAAAATGAACTATTTAGCCTATTTAAATAAGTCACTTCTGAAGGCCTTTCTCCATATCCAGTCTCAAGAAAATATACTCCTATATGATTTCCTCCATATGTAATAAAATCATCTTTTACTCCAAGTTTTCTTATGTTTGCACTTGACGCTTTACCTACATTGTTATTAGGCAACTTTGTTAAAATATAGGTATTGTATCCAAAGTTTTGAAGTCCAGATAATATATTTAACCCTGTACCTGTAATTACATAATTTAATTGGTCTGTTTGTGTTAAAAACTTATAATCAGGTACTGAAAGTCTCATCATTATTTCACCAAAAGCTAATATATTCATAAATCTACCCCAATAATTCTTTTATTATTTTGTAAAGTGTTTTTATATCTTCTACTTTTGTATAACCTGTTTCTTTATCGATTATTGATGTATAAACATGAGGTATAACTTTTTCTACACCATTATCAAGTGCAATTTGAACTATCTCTTTGAAGTTATCTAAGTCTATACCTCCTGTTGGCTCTAGATAAAAGTCATGCTTTGCGCAAACTTTTGCAACTTCTATATATTCATCTTTTGTTTTAAGCCCTCCCATTGGGAAAAACTTAACTGAACTTCCTCCCATATCCTTCATCATAGCTATAGCTGTCTCTATAGGAACTATACCATCTTCCTCCTTTGAGCTTAATGGACCTGTAGATATCTTTACAAATCCTGGCTTACCAGTTGGAGAAACTAATCCATTTATTATGCTATTGTCTTGACCAAGTAATGCTCTAGATGTAGCTATACCTGTAAATACTTGGTTTATATGTTGTGGTTGAAGCTCTTTAGAAATTTGAGATACCATATTTGATTGATTTGGGTCTCCAGCTCCAAGTCCTACGGATACTGCATTATCTATTTCCTTTGAGTACTTTTTCATATCTTTAATAGCTTCTTCTACAGTACTATAATTCTTCGATAGTACTCCTACTAATGCATGCCCATCGCAAGCATCATATACTTCTTTAGCATTTTTTATGTTTCCTGCAAGAACATTTAAACAAACTCTATCTTTATAATATTTTGGTGTACAATTCATATTAATCTCCTCTTCTAGTAAAATTTAATTTAATAAGTCATTATCGTTTTATTTACCTTATTTTCTATTTTTCTATTATCTCTTTTATTCTATTATAAATAATATCTAAATCATCTTTACTTACACTTCTTATATCAACCTCTATCTTGCCTTCATTAGCCTTATAATCTCTAGTGTATATGGATATCTCTCCACCTCTAAGCTCATTTATAATTTGTTGTATTGATTTATTTATTATATCTTCATTAAAATTAATTTCTCCACGCAGTATTTCTCTGCCCGCTGAATCTCTAGTTATATTAGCACTTATCCCATTTAGAGTATTTATATTGTCTATAAATGGATTTAGCTTATCCTCCATTTCTTTTAAAGTTACTTTATCATTATTTATATATCTCTCAATTGCACATGTTAAACCTACTATATTTTCTTTTCCTATTTTCATAGCTCTTCCAATACCCTTTGATTGAAGCTTTACATTATCTATATATTTTTTCTTACCTATTACTAACCCTGAACTAGGTCCCTCTATAGCCTTTGCGCCACTGTATATCACTAAGTCTGCTCCTAGTTCATAGTATACTTTTAAATCTTCCTCTGCCGCTGCATCTACTATTAAAGGTAAATTGTATTCTTTGGCAACTTGTACTGCATCTAATACGCTTAGCATACTCTTTTGAACACAATGATGAGATTTAATATACATAATTGCCGCTGTATTGTCATTTATCTCTCTTCTTATATGTTCCTTGTTGCACATATTAGCATAGCCAGCCTCAACAACTTCTCCTCCTCCAAGTCTTATCATTGTTTCTACTGGGACTCCATAGTCAACATTATGCCCTTTTGGAATTATTATTTCCCTTTTAACTTGCTTTTTAGGATTATTTATATTGTAAACTAGACTCATATCATCCCTTGCTATCATTGCACCTACACTCTGTGCAATTCCAGCAGATGCACTAGAAACTATTACTGAACTTTCACACTCTAATAAATTTGCTATATATTCACCTGTTTTATTTACAAGTTCTTCTACTATAAAGAAATTTTTACACCCTTCACCGATTGCTTCAATAACTTCCTTATCTAATGTTGACACCCCTAGTATAGTCATCTTACCTGAGGCATTTATAACACGTCTTACAGAGTACTTTTCAAATACACTACTCATACAATATTCTCTCCTTCCTATTCATTCTCCTTTGTAGACTCACCTATATTCAAATACTCTCCATTAATTACTACCGCTCTTGGCTTTATGGACGTATTTGTGATTACTGACTTATTCAAAGAATCTTGAAGTTCTTTTTCTTCATTCACCACGTCAAATATAGTTAAATCAGCATCATATCCTTCTTTTATTAAACCTTTATTTTTCAAGTTTATTGCATTTGCTGCATTTTTAGTAACCTTATTTATTATATCTTCAAGTGAGTAACCCATATATATAAACTTTTCCATTGTTGTAGATAAGCTATATACTGGACCATTTATTCTATTTTTAATATATATATCTGTACTTATGGTATCTGGAAAAAGTCCCACATCCTTAGCTTTCATTGCAACATCAATACTAAAACTTTCTGTTCCATGACCTACATCAAGGATTATACCTCTTTCTCTAGCTTCTATAATTTCCTCTTTAATCTTATTACCTTTTAATATTCCATTTGGTTTTCCATTATATATATGAGTTAATATATCTCCTTTTTCCATATAACCTAATATATCCTCTATAGTTGGAGGAGAACTTCCAAAGTGAACCATCATAGGTAGATTAAGTTCTTTTTTAATTCTTTTAGCTAACTTCAAAGGTTCAATTCCATTTGAAATTACAACACTTTTACTCATTCTAGCTTTGATTCCAACAACAAAATCTTTATATTTTTTAACTGCATTTTTAAGTTCATCCTCATCAATGTTCATCATATTTGAAAGTTCATCTTGAGATGTTATTCCCTGCTTAGCAATATTTATTAAAGCATACACGTTTGTTTTGTACTTTTTAGTATCCTCATAAAATTTCTCTATATCTAAAGCACCTGTTGTCCCTGTATCTACTACAGTAGTAACTCCACTTTTTATTCCAACCTCATCAGGATAATCTTTATAAATCTCTAACCTTTCGTAGCAGTGTGTATGTATATCTATCCACCCTGCGCTAATAAATGTCTTTCCGTCTAGATTTATAATTTGGTTTGCCTGATACTTAGAATCATCTATCTGATTTTTTACTTCTATTATTTTATCATCTAATATAGCTATATCAATTATACTTTTATCTACTGTTTTTCCACCTTTGATTAATATGTCTATCTTCACTTTACTCTCCCTCTAAAACAAGCTTAAATTTACTCCAAGGTTCAATAAAGTCCAAAAGTATTATTTCATCTTCTGTTATTCTGGCAACCTTATTTTTTCTTTCATCTTCACAATCTTGAAGTATCAACTGTAATTCCCCTTTATACTTTCCAAAGTCATCATTACCAATCACTACATCTCCTCTTTTAAAGATGCCCGTATTATCATGTTTAGGGAACTTTTCTTTAGTATATTTTTTTCTTACCTCTGTAGATCTTGCTACCTGATTAGTTATGTCACCTCTTCTAAAGTGTTGCTCATTTACTATTATTGTTTTTTCTACTTCAGAAGTTTTTTCCTCAGCTACTACACTAAATACAACTTGATATTTATTTACTTCAGACATTCTTTTTAATTCATCTTCACTTGCATATGCATTTCCTACAATAACATAATCAATCAAACCAGTTGCGAATAAGTGCTTAGTTGCTGTAGCTATATCTAAATTTCTATGCATTTCAAGTGTGCAAAGTCCATCATTTATATTCCAAGGTCCTATTGTTGCGTATTTTGAATTAACAAAAGCGGCAGTTCTTATTCCATACTTTTTAAATCTATTTGAACATCTTACAAAGAAATCATATGGCAAGCCTGTACCCCTTTGAGGATAAAAATTGTGACAACCATATATATTATTTACATTTGGCTTGTAAGTAATTATATTATCTAAGTACGCTACATCATTACTCATATTTAGCTCTACTTTTAAATCATATGGATTGAAAGAAATCATAGCTTCTTTACTTCCATCATATCCATAGTCAAGTCTTATTCCACTAGCACTTAACTCATTAAAAAATGTTAAATCATCATAAGATATTTCTAATATATCAAATATATTTGGAGCTATATCAAGGATTACTTCAAATCCTAAGTCTCTTGAATAAGTTATAATCTCTTTAAAATGTTTTTTAACCTCATCTTTTGGTCTTGTAATTGAAAGCATACACATAAATATTCTTTTAAATCCATACTTTGAAGCCATTTTTATATATTCCTTATCATCTTCCATGTTACTATGCTCTGGATATACTGATATTCCTAATCTTCTTTCCATCTTTCTCCTCCTAAAATTACACTTTTTAAAATATATAAAATAAAAGGGAAGGTAATTCCTCCTACCTTCACCTTTAATAATTTGTAAGTTTTTTCTATATTATATACAGTACAAAACTTCTATTATATGTATTTTTATAAACGTTCACCCATTTCTTTTTGCTCTCTTTGTAATTGTTGCTTTTCAAAAACCTTGAAGAACGGATAATAAACAACAAATGATATCGCAAAGTTGATTAATACTAAGATACCTGCCATTATACTCCAGTTAGTACTCATTACTGCTGCTATTGGTGCTGGCATTGCAAATGGTAATCTTGCTACCATCATAGGTATAATACCTGTAATAGTAAGAACATACGATAGAGCTGTCATTATTATAGGCCCAATTATAAATGGTATTCCTAGTATTGGATTCATAACTATTGGTGCTCCAAATATTATAGGTTCATTTATATTGAATAACCCTGGTAAAAATCCTAATCTGCCTAAACTTTTTAGGTATTTTGACTTAGAAAACATAAACATTACAACTAATGCAAGAGTAGCTCCTGCTCCTCCTATCCATACATACCATTGTAAAAATTGTTCTGTAAATATATTTGGCATTGCATGAGCTGATACTCCTTCTGTGAATGCAGTTATATTTTCTGCTATAGACATATCCCATATAGGTCTTATTACTGGACCCATTATAGCTGGACCATGTATTCCAAGTACCCAGAATACTGTTATTAAGAATACTGTTAGTATTCCACCACCTAAACTATTTCCTGATAAGAATCCTTTTAAAGGTGATAACATAGCACTTAGTGCTGCACTTATATCAAATCCTAATATATGTCTTATTACCCAGAATAACATTAGTACTACTGCCGTTGGTAATAATGCAGTAAATGAGTTTGAAACCTCTAGTGGCACCCCTGCTGGCATCTTAATTGTAATATTCTTTTCCTTCATGAAACGATATATCTCAACTGTAATTAATGATGTTACGATTGCTCCAAATAATGATGGTGAATTAAGTTTCGCCATATCCATCCATCTACCAGCTTCTATAACTCCCCCTACGGGTTCAACTACTTGAGTTGGAACTATTGTAGAAACTAAAAATGCCATAACTGCAAGCATCCCAACACCTGTTGTGTCTAGATTATAGCTTTTAGCAAGTGACGACGCTATTCCAAAAGTAGCGTATAGAGATAAAAATCCTACAGTATATCTAAACGGTATATCTAACGTTTCTCTGAATGGAGCTATAAAATCCATATAAGCATCAATAGGTATGTTTAATAATATTGTAAAAAATGATCCCACTATCGTTAGTGGTAATGTTGCTATTATACCTGCTCTTACAGCTCTCATATGTCTTTGATTGCTTATCTTCGCTGCTACAGGCATAATCTTACGCTCTAAAAAACTTGCGAATTTTTCCATAGTTCCCCCCCTATATTAGTGATATTCTCCTTTATTTACAACACAATAACGATTTCATAATGAAAATTAATTTTTATGCAATTGATAATATCACTTATTTGATTAATAAGATTATAACATTATAATCTTTAATTGTAAACATTATAATGTTATAATCTTATTTATTTTTATAAAATAAAATCCTGAGCATATTATCATTTTAATAAACTCAGGATTTTTATTATATTATATTTCATATTTAATTACATAATTTTGTACTTCTGTATTGTATCTTGCAAATGATAACTCAACGATACTATCATTCTCATCATAGGTCTTTCTCTTTCTTCCAAGTAATGTGTCTTTTTCTAGATTTAGAGCCTTTGATACTTCCAATTCTGATTCTTCTATAAAAAATTCATCTTCAAACCTAGTTATATTTATATTTCTCCTATATAAATACATATATAAAGAACTTTCATTATTAAAACTTTCAACAGTTAGATTTTCGTCAAAAGGTATATAATGAGTAAAATATATATATGGTTTACTATCCAAGTAATACATTCTAGTAATCTTGCTACATTTTTCTCCAAATATACTAAATACTTGTGAGTTTGTATCATTTATAATTTTTTCAATTGAAATAGTCTCTTTAGATAACTTATGACCTTTAGATAAAAGTATACTTGAAAAAGAATCTGCCTTAGATAGCTTATTAAAAAGACTATTACTTATTACTTTTGTCCCTTTTCCACTCTTTTTCTCTACATATCCTTCTGATTCTAATATCTCAATAGCTTTTCTAACAGTAATTTTACTAACCCCAAACTCTTGCTCTAACTCTCTTTCTGTTGGAATATTTTCATCGATTTTATATTCATTATTTAATATTTTTTGCTTTAATATCTCTACGACTTGTATATATAATGGTTGATTTTTTAACATGATTCACCTCTTAAATTATATGTTATAATATTATAACATATAATCTTATACTATTAATAGTAAATATATATTAACTTTAAGCTCAATATAAAAAGAGCCCTCAAAATAAACTTAGTGTACTACGCTTCAATTATTGAACCAACATTCTAACGATTGGTGTGCAGTACATAATTTATATTTTTAGAACTCTTTCAATTTATTCTCTTTAATTTTTATTTATCTTGTAACTTCAAATGTAAGTCAACGATTTCCTCAGCTAACTGTTGAAAATTCATACCATTCATTAAGTGATCTTGTGCATGTACAAGTATAACACTCATTTCAGTCTTATTCCCACTAGCTTCATTTTGTATTAATTCTGTTTGGTATCTATGCGCCTTATTTATAACTTCCTTAGACTCTTTTAATAATTCTTTTGCTTTTTCTATGTTTCCATTTTTAGCTTCTTGTATTGCCTCAAAAGCTAATCCTTTACCTTCACCTGCATAGCCTATTATACCAAAAGAAATCTCTATAATCTTTTCGTCCATCCCTTGATTCTCCCAATTTATATATTAAAAATACGTTATATTTTCTATTACTTAGCGTTGTTAAGTTCTATTGCTCTATCTAAAACAGCTTTTCCATTAACTGTACCATAGTGCATCATATTTATAACCTCTACTGGTATATTATGTGGCTTAGCTATTTCCTGAGCCTTAGACAATACATATCTAACTTGTGGCCCTAATAGTAAAACATCACATTTTTCTATTTCATTTTGTATATTTGATTCTGGTATTGCCCAAATTTGTGACTCTATACCGCTTTCTTTAGCAGCATCTTCCATCTTAGTAACTAATAAACTTGTAGACATTCCCGCTGAACAAGCCAACATTATTTTTATCATATATTTACCTCCAAATTTTTATTAACAATCAGTTTAAACATTATAATGTTATAATATTTTATTTAATTCTACCTCAAATGTAATATACTTTCAATACTTTTTTATTATTTTAATATTATTAATTGCTAAACTGAAAAAACCGCATCACTTATTTGTGATACGGCTCACCATCAACAATCAACTCACAAAATTTATATAGAAGTATAAATCATACCATCTAAAAAAACACCTCTTTAAATTGAATTTTATGTATCTTATATTTATTTGGTTCAGTTGTATCAAATCTATTTAGTAATTTGTATTATTATAGTTTTTGTTTACAATAAAAGAATCTGATTATTTTTGCTAATTCTTTTGGTGAATCGGTATTTACCTCATGTCCAGCATTTTTCACAAATTGAATTTCTGATTTTATTATACCTTTAGCTATATTACTTGTAGCTTTTTTATTTGCTTTATCTTTTTCTCCACATATAACCAACACAGGGCATGAAATATTTTTTAGATTTTCACTAAAATTTAAATTCATCATTGAATTTATTAATTCAATAAAATCTTTCTTTCTAAGTCCCATACCCTTAAAAGATTTCTGAGGTATAAATCTAAAAATAATATTTTGAAGTTTGAGTAATACTTTTGGCATTTCATATTGTGTCGCTATCAATATCAAGGATTTAACTTTTGAAGGATTATCTATCGCATAATTTAATGCAAGAACTCCCCCCAATGAAAGTCCACATAGGTTTAAAGGTTCCGAAAAATCATCACAATACTGTGAAAAGGATTGATATAGATTCGAATACGTTACATCTCCCTCTCTTAGAAATAAAGATAATTCTGGATATATAAGCCTCTCTTGTCCTCTCATATAAGAAATTACTTTATCCCAACTTGATGAATTTTGTCCAAGACCATGAATTAATACATACTGCATTATATACTTCCTTTCTATCAATTTATAATTCGTTGTTATATTTTATTAATAATTTAATATTTTGCTATTGGATATTAGTTATTCAAACTCCCCCCTTTTATAAAAAAATAAATTATAGGTTGTAACTATACAACTTTCTATGTAAATGCTTTAGAGCTACCTATTTTTATCAAATTAAATACAAATTTTATTATAAGTAACTGTATATCATTTCACATATAAAAAATAAAACCGTATTACTTACTTATGATACGGTTCTCCATTATTTATTCTATAAGCCCTATAAATCTGCTCTAACAATATCAATCTCATCATCTGATGAGGAAAAGTCATCCTAGAAAAAGACAATCTATAATCAGCCCTAGCTAAAACCTCATCAGAAAGCCCTAATGAGCCTCCTATTATAAAACAAAGACTACTGTTGCCTCTAACTGCTAAATCACTCATGGTCTTAGCAAGTTCTTCAGAAGACAAATTCTTTCCATCAATAGCCAAAGCTATAACATAACTATTATGCTTTATCTTCCCTAAAATTCTCTTTCCTTCTTTATCTTTTATAATTTCCATTTCCTTGGCACTTAAATTTTCTGGAGCTTTTTCATCATCTAGCTCTATAATTTCCAACTTACAATACTTAGAAAGTCTCTTTCTAAATTCATCAATACCTAACTTTAAATATTTTTCTTTAATTTTACCTACTACAACTATACTTATATTCATATACTTCTCCTAAACTTAATCTTATTACAAATTTATATACTAATATAACTTACAAATCATTAGAAAAGTTATTTAGCAAGTACTCGATTTGCATAATCTATAAACTCCTCAAAAGGTATAGCTTTACTATAATAATATCCTTGATATATTTCACATCCTAGGCCATACAACTTATCTCTCTGATTTAAATTTTCAACATACTCCACGATTATATCAAAATCTAGGTTTTTTGAAAGATTTACAATAGACATTATGATTTCACTACTTCTTTTGTTTATAAGTATCTCTTTAACAAGAGAGCCATCTAACTTAACTATATCAAAATTATTATTTTGAAGGTATATAAGAGAACTATGTCCCATTCCAAAATCATCCATAATAAGCTTTATTCCTAAGTCATGTATCGCATTTATACGTTCAATGATTATCTGGGAGCCTGACAGTGCAACTTGCTCCGTGATTTCTATGCCAAGCATATTAGGATTGATATTCTTATTCTCAATTATATTTTTTATTTGCTCTGGCAAATTAGGGTCATTAAGTTGGTCTGGAGATATATTTACAGAAAATTTAATAGGATTTATTAGTAAGCTTTCACTTTTCTTTAAATCAATACAAGCTTTATTAATAATATACTCTCCAAGTTCATCTAAAAAACCTTCTTCTTTAGCTAAAAGTATAACAAGTGGTGGATAAATAAATCCCCCTATTGAATGTCTCCATCTAAGTAATCCCTCTGCCCCTACAACATTTCCATCATAATTAACTTGCGGTTGGTAAAAAAGCTCTATTTCTTCCTTTTTCATAGCAAACTTTAAATCCGATGCTAGCATTTTTGAGATTGAACCTATTTTTCCACTGTGATTTAAAATATTTGGTTGTTCTCCTGTTAATTCACACTTCTTTACTAAATTTGTTAAGTTTTCTATATTATTTTTGAACATGTAAATATATCTATTTTGTGACATCTTTATAAATGGAATATAAATCATAACTCCTACACACAAATTAAACAATTGCAACAAACTTCCTCTTATTGAGTCCGTAGCCATATATCCACTTAAAAATATCGGTGATGTCCACTCTACAGCAGAAACTGTACAAGGTACAAGCCCTGTAGCCATAGCTACATAACTTGTAATTGTTAGAATTATAGGTGTAATTATAAAAGGTATGAACATAATATAGTTAAAAACAATTGGAATCCCAAAAACTAACATTTCATTTATATTAAAAAGAGCTGGTATTGAAGCAATTTTAGCAAGCTTCCTTACATTTATACGCTTCTCACTAAGAAAAATGGCAATTACTAAACATAACAAAGCTCCACATCCACCCAATAAAACCATTGTATCAAAAAAAGTCTTAGTAAAAATTTCTGTTGGTAATTGATTGTTGTTAACTAAATTTATGTTAATTGCCATTCCATTTTCAAATAAATTTTTTGCAACTGTATCAAGTACGTTGCTCCCATGAATACCAAAGAACCACATAAAATGCATTAGAAATATAAACAGCAAAGCACTCATAAGGTTTCTTCCCATACTCTTAAATATATTTGAAAATAAATTATAAAATATATCTTGAAAATTCGAACTTCCAATTAGATTTATTACTATTACACGCAAAATAGAAAATAAAAATACTACAATTATAAAGGGAATTATTGCTGAAACAACCATATTAAAATCAGCATCTGCCCCTTCTGTATGAAATTTTACACTTGTAATAAACGATTCTGTGAGCTTTACAAATAATATAGAAGACGTTATGGAAACAATAATAGCTGTAAACAACCACTTTGTTTTAAATATTTCCACATAAGAATCCAGTTCATTACCATGTGAAAACACTAAAAAAGAGCACATTGCAACTATAGGAACAAGTACTGTATACTTGCTCCCATAGATTTTTCCATAGCTATAACTTATCGTCAACAATATTATCAATGAGATAATTCCTAAGGTAGAATCATTTATAAATGTAAGAATATTTGAAATTTCACCATTAAATAAACTTGCTATATATTCTTGATAAATTTTTATTGGAAGATTCAAAATAACAAGAGCAATTGAACCAGTCATAATAGCAGGTATTGCTAAAATCATCCCTTGCTTTATAGAATATAAGATTTTATTATCCTCAACATTTTCGAAATTTCTTTTTAGCAAAGTTATTCACCTCTACTTCATCTTATAAACATTAGAAACATCATTACGTGATAATACATCTAGTTTTACATCCTGCCCAACTACTATATCGTTTGATGCTAATACTCCTTTTGAAGTTTCATATGCCAATTCTGGAAAATTATTTTCTTTACTTAAATGTGCTAATAATATAGATTCTGTACCTTTATCAATAAGTTCAACACAAAAATTTGCTGCATCTTCATTAGATAAATGTCCAGTATTTGACATTACTCTTTTCTTTAAAGCATATGTATATGAACCCATCATAAGCATATTAGGGTCATAATTTGATTCTAATACTACTAATTTAGATTTATATAGATGTTTTTTTATATTTTCAGTTATACACCCTATATCAGTAGCTATAGACATTTTTTCATCGTTTTCTGTATAGAAATTATATCCAACTGGGTCAGCTGCATCATGTTCTATCGAAAAAGGCCTTACTATAACATCTCCTAATGAATAAGTTTTATCATTTTCAAAGACCTTCATATTTTTATCCTTAATATCACCAAGCTTGTCTTTCATAGAACACCATGTCTTTATATTAGCAAACACTGGTATATCAAACTTTCTTGATAATATACCTGCCCCTTTTATATGGTCAATATGCTCATGAGTTATAAATATCCCTTTTAATTTATCTGAATCTACTCCAATGTCTTTAAGACCTGTAGTTATTCTCTTTCCACTTAATCCTGCATCTACTAGTATATTAGTATTTTTATATCCTATATAGTGGCAATTTCCACTACTACCACTTCCTACTGAACAATACTTTAGCATTATTTCACCTCTTTTTCTGCCTTATAAATTATATTATACCAAAAAAACAGAGTATTAAATAAAATTTAATACTCTGTACGAAATTTACTTGTATTCACTTATAATCTTATTTATATCTACCCCTTTACTGTTCCATAACTCTACAAAGGCTCTTCCATTAGCATTTTTATGTTTGTATTTATTATAATACTCACTTAGTGTTTCAAAGAATACCTTATCTCCAACCTCTTTTCTTACTTCATTAAAAGCTGTTGCTCCTTTTGTATAAACATTTAAACTGTATTCAGTAGAATTCTTATACTCATTTGATGGTTTAAATATGTTTTCACTCAAATAACTCTTTGTTTGTATTTGCATAGTTTTTATAAGTTTATTTGCCATTTCCTTCCCATATTTTTGTTCAAAATAAACTATTGTAGAGTATTCAGTAAGAGCTTCATCTAACCAAGGTTCACTTATTTCATCGTTTCCAACAGCAGAATACCACCATTGATGTGCTGTTTCATGTGCTATAACATACTCAAGCAAAAACTCATTTTTTTCATTATATAAGCTTTGGTCTATCATAACAAGCATAGGATATTCCATGCCACCTATAAAGAAATCACTTGCTACAACAGAATATTCTTTATATGGGTATTTGCCAAACAACTCACTAAATATATTTATTGAATCTTTTGCAATCTCTGTTGCTCTGCTAGAAAGCTTCTTATTTAAATTGTATGTACTAATAGCTACTCCCTTTGAATCTACTTTATTTACATCAAATTTACTACTTAATATAAACGCAAAGTCCCTAACGTTTTCAGCCTCTATTTCATACAACATTTTCTTGTTATCATGTTTGTCATTAACAAGTTTACCTGTATGAGCAATCTTATACTTATTTGGAATCAATAGTTTCACATGAAAATCACTAGTTTCACTATAAAATGGGTCTCCAATAGTTTCATAACTCTTTATATTCCATCCTCTTTCATCATTAACACAAGCTATAGGAAACCAATTAGTAATATTTATAGTGTTTTCTCCATATCCAAATCTTCCCACTGAGTTTGGTATTTTTACATTATATTTTATATCCAGTGATACCCTTTCATTTGGCTTTAACTCTTTTCCTAATTCTATTTCTAATATATCATTTTTATCTCCTTTGATTTTATATTCCATTTTACTACTATTATTTAGTATGTTTTTTATATCTATATATCCTTCATTGAATCCATTAGGATAGGCTCTTGTCATCTCATCTTTTTCAAAAGGAGCAAATTCTTTTTTAGAAAAAGCATTCGGATATATATGGAAATATATTTTATCCATATTTGATTTTGTATTATTTATGTACTCAACACTCTGATTACACATTAACCTCTTAGTTTCATCATCAAATATAACATCCATATTATATTGATTTATCTTTGAATTAGATTTTTCTTTGTATGCTTCTAAACTGTCATCCTTTTCTATGAAGCAACCTATTATTAGTACCATAAATAAAATTGCTACTGATAATGTTCTTCTTACTTTTTGGTTGAATTTTATAACCAAAATATCTCCTCCTTTTTAAAATGAATACTTTTAGAAAATATTTACATGCTAATCTTATGACCTTTTATTTGTTTACAACCAAATGTAATACAAAAAATGATATAATTTAATCTGAGGTGATAAAATGTTTTTCAAAGAAAGCAATGAAATAGATTTAGGTGAAATCACTATTCCCAATATCTTTATAGATATATTTATGCCAATGGCGGACGGGTTATACGTAAAAGTTTATCTTTTAGGCTATAGACAGGCATGTGATATTACTTCTAATCCTAAGTTTGACAATAGCTCAATAGCCAAGAACCTAAATATACCTTTGTCTGATGTACTATCTGCTTGGAAATTCTGGGAAGAAAAAAAGATTATAAAAATACATGACAATGGAGAATCTGATAATTTTAATTATTCAATAGAATTTTTAGATTTAAAGAATTTCTATATCGAAAATATATTAGGTAATAATTCATCTGTAAAATCTAATACAGATAAAGTTGTATCTACTTCTGAAAATCCAAGTATTAGAAAGATGTTCAATTCTATAAATAAAATAGTTGGTCGATATCTTGACCCAAGCGAAAAAATAAGTATTATGGATGTAATGAATAAATACAACATGGGCCCTGATATGATACTTTGTGCTTATGAATATGTTAAAGATAAAACTGGTACATCTAAACCAGTTAAATACATCGAAGGCATTATTAGAAACTGGTATGATTCAAATTTATATACCCCAAAAGATGTTGAAGACAGCTTCTTAATTAGAAGCGAACGATATATTTTATATAAAACTATTTTCAATGAATTGGGATTTTCAAGACAAGCAACGAAATCAGAAAAAGAACTTATGGATGCTTGGTTTGATAAATTTGACATGGATATGGACTTAATAGTAAATGCATGTTCTAAATCTAAGAATATACCAAACCCAAGTATATCTTATATAAATGGAATAATTAAAAATTGGCACGAAAAAAATATAAAAAATTTAAATGATTTAAAGCAAAAAGAGGAAGAACGTATAGTTAAGGAGAATATTAATAAAAAGCAGATTAATACTACTCAAAACAACAATACTTACAAGAAAACTAAGTTTCATAATTTCAACGAAACATTTACTCAATATACATCTGATGAACTCGATGAAATTATTAAAAAAAGTCAAAAAGAAAAGTTTAAGTAGGTGATTAAATGAATGAAGATAAAATAAGAAAAATACTGGCTAAATATGCCAATAAAAGAGATAAAAATGAACTACTCTTAGAACATAGAAAAAATGAAGTCTATAATAGGATTCCTGAGATAAAATCTATAGATGATGAGATTTCTAAAATAGGTCTTAACTTAGCTAAAACAGTTCTTTTGAATCCTAAATCTAAAGATGAAATTGTAAATGAGTCTAAGGAAACTATAGAATCTTTAAAATTGAGAAAAGAAGAACTTTTACTTAAAAATAATATATCTCTTGATTACTTAGAAATAAAGTTTCAATGTGACTCTTGTAAAGACAAAGGATTTTTACCTAATGGTGAAAAATGCTCTTGTCTAAAACAAGAAATTGTAAATGAGGCTTATAAAATGTCTAACTTAGATAGAATTTTAAGTCAGGAAAATTTTTCGAATTTTAACTTGAATATATTTTCTCCTAAGAAGAGTCCCGATGGAGAAATCTCTCCAAGAGAAAACATGTTAAATAATCTAAGTATCTGCGAAAATTTTGTTCATGACTTTAAGGTGGATAATAATGAAAACCTATTGTTTTATGGTTCTACTGGACTAGGTAAAACATACATGTGTAACTGTATTGCAAAAGAATTGTTAGACAAAAGTAATGTTGTAATCTATCAAACTTCTTTTAGAATTTTAGATATTCTTGAAGACTATAAATTTAGAAGAGACCCAAACAATCAAATAAGTGAAGAAAATTATAAAAACTTGTTTGATTGTGATTTATTAATAATAGATGACCTTGGTACCGAACTTAATAATTCTTTTACTAGTGGAGAGATTTTCAATATTGTAAACACAAGACTTGTTACTGGTAAAAAAATTATTATATCAACCAACTTAACACCATCTCAAATAGGAAATACTTATACTCAAAGAATTCTATCTAGGATTTTAGACAAGTTTAGAATTTTAGAATTTACTGGAGATGATTTGAGATGGGAGAGATTTAAATAAAGTAGCCCTTAAAAAACATTTTTTTATTTTTAAATAGAGAGGTAAGAACATACTTGCTTCTCTGTTTAAAACTTATACTACATAATCATACTGTCCATTCAGTTTTTCTAATTATTTTTCTAATATACCTTTTAATATACTAAACCTTTATCTAGTTTGTAATTTTTTATATATTAATATCATATCTTAATATATTGTATTATTTAAATTTATTATAATGCGTTTATAGACTATGTTTCTAAAGCTATGATATTGTATAATATTTTAAAAAGTTAATTATAATTACAATTACAATTAATTTTTGACACAATTAAAAAAAAGATACCTAAAAGTATCCTGTGGCATAGAAAATTATATTAATTTACATTTATGTATTTTGTGGAGCTGGTGATAGGAATCGAACCTACAACCTGCTGATTACAAGTCAGCTGCTCTACCGTTGAGCCACACCAGCATCTATAGTATTTTTCATCCAAAAACTGGTGGGACTAACAGGGCTCGAACCTGTGACCCCCTGCTTGTAAGGCAGGTGCTCTCCCAGCTGAGCTATAGTCCCATATTGGTGACTCGTAGGGGAATTGAACCCCTGTTACCGCCGTGAAAGGGCGGTGTCTTAACCTCTTGACCAACGAGCCATGATTTGGTGATCTATCCGCGACTCGAACGCGGGACACCCTGATTAAAAGTCAGGTGCTCTACCGACTGAGCTAATAGACCACATTTTTTTCGACTTTTTTCGTCGTTTCTTTCACTCACAAGTTATATTATAACTGCTGTATAACTTTTAGTCAACAGTTTTTTTATTTTTTTTAGCATATAATTAAAATAATACTGAATCATTGATTTTCAACAAAATTCTCTAAATAAGACATCTAATTTAGGGTATAAATTCGACCTTAATTTTATTTAAAATATACATAAATAATTTTAGCTCAATATAAAAGAGCATCTCTAATAATTATAAGCATTATCTTGAGATACTCTTTTTTCAATCATTTATAATTTAAATCACTTACTTAAGATACTAAGCAAATATGTTTTTTCTTATTATAGTTTGAGCTCTATTAGGTCCAACAGAAACCATATCTACACTTACTCCAATCAACTCTTCTATTTTAGCAATATATTTCTTTGCATTTTCTGGAAGGTCATCAAAATTGTTTACTTGAGTTATATCTTCGTTCCATCCATCTAACTCTTCATATATAGGTTCACATTTTGCTAAATCATCTAATGAAGCTGGGAAATCTGTTATTATTTTATCGCCCATTTTATAAGATGTACAAACTTTAATTTTGTCAAATCCAGTTAACACATCTAATAGCATAAATGAAATACTAGTTAATCCATTAACTCTAGCTGCATATTTTACTATAACAGCATCAAACCACCCACATCTTCTTGGTCTACCAGTAGTTACTCCAAATTCATGCCCTTGTTCTCTTATCTTATCACCAGTCTCATTTATTTGTTCTGTAACAAATGGACCTTCTCCAACTCTTGTAGTGTAAGCTTTTACTATACCAACAACATCCTTTATCATATTTGGTCCTATACCTGCACCAATAGCAAATCCTCCAGATATTGGATGAGAAGATGTAACAAATGGATAAGTTCCTAAGTCTAGGTCTAATAAAGTACCTTGTGCTCCTTCAAATAAAACTTTTTTACCTGCTTTTACCGCATCATATACAATAACTGATGTATCTGCTACATATTTTTTTATTTGTTCTGCGTACCCAATATATTCATTATATATAGCTTCAAAATCAAATAATTCTTCTTTTCCGTATATGTTTCTAACTAATTTGTTTTTAGCTTCTATCTGAGCCTTTAATTTTATAGCAAATTTATCTTTATCCATTAAATCACATATTCTGATTCCAGATCTCTCTGTTTTATCCATGTAGCAAGGCCCAATACCTTTTTTTGTCGTACCTATCTTTAAATCGCCTCTAGCTTCTTCTGATAATGCATCTAGCTCTTTATGGTATGGGAATATAACATGAGCTCTATCGCTAATTTTTATGTTTTCTGTATTTATATTATCCGCTTTAAACATTTCTAATTCTTCTAAGAATCCTTTAGGGTCAAATACTATTCCATTTCCGATTATGTTCACTGTCTTTGGATTTAAAACTCCAGATGGTATTAAGTGTAATGCATATTTTTTACCTTCAACAACTAATGTATGCCCTGCATTATTTCCACCTTGTCCTCTTACTACTACATCTGCTTGAGTAGCAAGATAATCGATAACTTTACCTTTACCTTCATCTCCCCATTGAGAACCAACAATTGCAACTGTTTTCATGTAATTCACCTCTATATTTTATATACTCTCGAACGCTTTACTTATTTATTCTATCAAATATTCGTATTTTTTTCAACTTTTTTAGCGTTCTCCAATATTTAACAGATACTCTTCTATTTTTGAAAAGTCATTTATTTCTTTAATTTCTGTGCTATTTTTTATAACTTTTTCTATAAACTTATCCACGTCTAAAAGTTTTTCTAATTTACATATGTTAATTATATTTCCAAAGTTTGTATTAGTCATGTTTATATAATATTGATTGTCCGCAATACTAGCATAAACAACAATTGATTCTTTTAAATTACTATCAACTATCCTAAATAAGTTTATTTCATCAAGTACTTCAATTATATTGGGATATATATATTTTAAGCTTATTTTTTCCATATTATTCCTCCTAATAATTAACATTTATACACAGATAAAGCAAGCCAAAAGCTTGCTTTATCTACTTATTCACACTTATCAACAGGCTATCTGTGGATAGTGTGGATAATTTTTTAGCTAAATTTCAAGGTTTAGACATATTTAGTGACATGTATCCACATTTTTCCTGTAGAAAGAAAGGATGTTCTGTGGATATTAGTTAAATTATAGGTCTCTCAACTTATCCCCAAATCTTTGAACTTCACCAAGCCAAACTAGTTCCACAGAACCAGTTTCGCCATGTCTATTTTTTGCTATTATTATTTCTCCTATATTTTTACTCTCAGAATCAGCATGATAGTATTCATCTCTATACAAGAACATAACTATATCTGCATCCTGCTCAATTGCTCCAGATTCTCTTAAATCAGATAACATAGGTCTATGGTCTGCTCTTTGCTCTGGTGCACGTGATAACTGAGATAATGCTACTACAGGACAATTTAACTCTTTTGCTAATACTTTTAATGACCTTGATATTTTAGATATTTCTTGTTGTCTACTTTCATTATTACCTTCACCTTCCATAAGTTGAAGGTAATCTATAAGCACTAAATCTAGACCTTTTTCTATCTTTAACTTTCTGCACTTTGACCTTAATTCTGATATTTTTATACCAGGAGTATCATCGATGTGTATTTTTGCATCTGACAGTACTGCCATTGCATCTATAATCCTAGGCCAATCATTATCATTAAGTGTTCCAGTCTTTATCTTTTTTAATTCTACACTAGATTGCGAAGATAACATACGTTGTACTAACTGTTCTTTGGACATCTCTAAACTAAATACAGCTACAGAAGCATCTCCTTTTAAAGCTGCATTTTGTACTAAATTTAAAGAAAAAGCAGTTTTACCCATTGCAGGTCTTGCGGCAACTAATATTAAATCTGTTCTTTGAAGACCATTTATTTTTTTATTTAAATCTTTAAAACCAGTAGTTATACCAGTTACATCGCTTTTATTGGTATATAATTTTTCTATCATATCATAGGCATCCATCAAAACTAAGTTTATAGATTTAAAATCGTCACTAGTTTTTTCCTGTGATATATCAAATATCCTCTTTTCAGCTTGTTCCAAAACATCTTCAATTTTTGTTGCTCCACTATATCCTAGATTTATTATTTCATTAGATGCTTTTATAAGCTTTCTAAGTACAGACTTTTCTTTTACTATGTCAGCATAGTATTTTACATTTGAAGTTGTTGGCACTATTGTAGAAAGACTTGTAATATAACTGATTCCTCCAATATCATTAAGATGCCCTTGTTTTCTTAGCTCTTCTGTCAATGTGATTAAGTCTATAGGCTCACCTTTATTGCTTAAAGTTATCATACATTCATATATTATTTTGTGAGCTTCTTTATAGAAGTCATCAGGCCTTATGGTTTCTGTAACTGTTATTATAGCATCTTTATCTAGCAGTATAGAACCTAATATTGATTGCTCTGATTCTACACTATGAGGAGGAATTCTCGTCATGTCTTCCATCTTTATCACCTCTAGTTATTACTGTTTTTCTTTTACATCTACTCTTATTTTAGTAGTTACTTTTTGATGTATTTTTATTTCTACAAATGTTGAACCTAAAGTTCTTATTGGTTCGTCTAATAAAATTTTTCTTTTGTCTACATCTATATCTTTTTGTTTCTTTAATTGCTCAGCTATATCTTTGGCTGTTATTGAACCAAACAATCTTCCACCTTCACCTGATTTTGAATATATTTCTATATTAATTTCTTCCATTTGTTTTCCTAATAAAACAGCTTCTTCATATTCTTTTTGAGCTTTTATTTCTTTAGATTTATTCTTTTCATTTAATTCTTTGATTGCTACACTATCTGCTTGCACAGCCATTTTTTTAGGAAATAAGAAATTTCTTGCATATCCATCACTTACTTCTTTCATTTCCCCTTTTTTACCAGTTCCTTTTACGTCTTTTAATAATATAACTTTCATCTATTCTTCCTCCTCTAAATACTCCTCTATTATTTTATTTACTATCTTGTAAGCTTCTTTTAGAGAAACATTTTTTAACTGTGCACCAGCTATATCTATATGTCCCCCGCCTCCTAATTTCTCCATAAGTACATGTACATTTATTTGCCCCAAAGACCTTGCACTTATAAATATAGTATCATCTTTTTCTCCTAATACAAAGGAGGCTTCTACTTCTTTTATATTTAACAGCTCATCAGCAGTTTGAGCTATTATAACGTTTATACTATCTATTTCTGTACTTGAATATGCTAGGCATATTCTATTATTAATTATCTTCGTACTTTGAATTATTTCAGCTTTTATTATAAAATCTTTTACATCAGAATTAAAAAACTTCTTGACTTCTATTGTATCTGCTCCAACTTTTCTAAGGTAGGAAGCAGCTTCAAATGTCCTAACACCTGTTTTAAATGCAAAGTTTTTAGTATCTAAGCTTATTCCTGCTAAAAGACCTTCAGCTGTAAGTTTATTGATTGTTACCTCTTCATCCATATATTGAACTAATTCTGTAACCATTTCACAGGTTGAAGATACATATATTTCATGGAATAAAAGCACTGCATCATTTATAAACTCTACACCTCTTCTATGATGGTCTATTACTACTACCTTCTCTGATAACTTTAAGAGTTCTTCACATTCAGTATAATTAGGTCTATGAGTGTCAACTACAACAACTAGTGTATTTTTAGTACAGTTATCAATAGCCTCCTCTTTTCCAATAAACAACTTCTTATAATAATTACTTTCATTTATTTTGTTTATAAATATCTCTATAGATTCATTTACAGATTGTAAAACTATATTTGCTGTCTTATTGCAAGATTTACATATATCATAAACCCCAACTGCAGCTCCCATAGCGTCCATGTCAGGATATTTATGACCCATTATATAAACATGATCGCTTTCTTGTATAACCTCTCTCAGAGCATGACCTATAAGTCTAGATTTTACTTTTGTTTTCTTTTCTACAGCTTTAGATTTTCCACCATAAAATACAAACTTATCTTTTGTCTTTACAACAGCTTGGTCTCCTCCTCTACCAAGTGCTAAATCAAGAGCACCTGTAGCAAGTTTTAGGTTCTCATTTAATGTATCTCCATCTATACCAATTCCTATACTTATTGTAACAGGAAGATTATTTCCATAATCAATATGTCTTATTGTATCTAAAATAGAAAACTTCTCAGCTTCTAATTTTTTTAACTCTTTTTTATGCATTACCAAGAAGAATTTATCTTTTGAAGTCCTTCTCAAAGCACCATTTGAATTTAATTCTAAAGCAGAAAGTATTTTTTCTACTTCAACATTAATTAAAGCTCTCTTATCTTCTGCTGCACTTTTTAATACTTCATCATATCCATCTACTTGTATTAACATCATTGCATCTTTTTCATCATCATAATCTTGTTTTACTTGTAAATATTCTGTCTTATCTATCCAGTATAATATCATTAAATATTTAGGATTCTTTTCTTGATCATTTTTTATAACATTATAAACTATTGTATATTCTCTTTCCTTATAGTTTATTTCAGTGTACATCTCTTTATTTTCATTTAATACTTTTCTTAAATTAAGATTTTTAACTATATCTTCTATATTTTTATCAAGTAAATCTTTTTGACCAATCATATCATAAAACTTTCCATTATACCATGATATATTTCCATCAAATTCTAGAATACATAGTGGTATTGGAAGATTTATTATAGCTTTCTTAGTTGTTTCATCTATATCTAAAGATAAATTTTGAATATACTCTGTCCATTCATGACGTCTAATATTAGTTGTTCTCCAATTGTGAAAAACCATATATGCAAAAATACAGAAAAATAAACACCCTACATACAAGTTGTAATAAAGCAAAATTATACTAGAAATACCAATAATAATTATATATAAATTTATTTCTGGCATATTTAATTTAAAGGTTTGTTTATTACTCATTTCTATCCTCCTAAGTGGATTTATAACTTCTCACCTTTCTAAAGTCAATTATACTATCTACCATACCAACAAAAGATATTCCCATAAATCCAAATAAACATAAAATTATCCCTGAAAGAAACATAATTTTATTTGGTCCTTGTCTTATCCATTTCTTTAAATAATAAATACAAACTGCTATTCCTTGAATTACAAACATTAAGTTAAAAACTAGCTGTAAATTAGTCATTATTAATTCTGTATATAATTTTGAACCAATAATTTCAATCAATAAGACTAATAAATAAAGTAAAAAAGTTGTGACTATAGCATTTCCTGGTAAATAAAAGTCAGCAAATTTAGGAAATCTTATATTCAAATTTGTAATTCTTTTAATAAAGAATACACTTAAATAATATGTTACAAATGCTGATAATAAACCTTGTAGGAATAACATCATCGGTAGGATATTTGTAAAATAACTTACAATTTCATCTGGCTTCATTTTATCAAATACTTTAAGCTCAGTTGCAGAAAAACTATTTTTTTGAATATTTACGATTTCCGTTATCATTTTAGCAACTTCATCTAATAAATTTACATTTAAAAATGTCTTCAATACAAAGAAATACACAACCATTGCAAGCACAAATATTATTGTTCCTCCATATATTGGTTCAAATTTATTGCTATCTTCTTGCTCAAAACTTCTCTTTAGCATCTTTCCTATTGCTATACCTGGCAAAGAATACATTATACATATATTTAATGCATACGAAATGTCTGCAAATAAAATTAGCACACAAAATGTAATCAAAATAGATAAAAAAGAATACTTTTTATCAGTAATGGCACCTATAATTACATATGGGACAGCAGCTAATATACTAAACATTCCTAGCATTGGAATATAGGCTATTACTAAAGCAATTATTATAGCTAAAACTATTATAGGCATGGCTTTAGATAGTCTAATTTTATTATTCAATTTAATATCACTCCCTATTATCCATATGTTTTTTTAAGTTAGATAAATCTCCATACCATCTTTCAACGCTATGGTCTTCCTCTATACCAATTTTTATTTTTTCCTTGACTTTATAATCCACATCTCTAAAACTAATTCCTAATCTCTTTGCTAAGAGATATGTTATCATTATTATATTTGCTAGAGTATCTTGAATTGCCTCATCTAAAGGTTTTACCCCTTTAAATAATAAGTTAAACAAATCACTTACACTCATTAATATTTCTGTTTTCATCCACTCTATTATCTTTATGTTTCTTGTTATCTCAGAACCTTTATCTATTTTCACGTTTGCAACCCTCCTTAATATATAATATTATATCATAAATAATAATATATTTAAGTATATAAACAAAAAAACGAGCGTTATAGCTCGTCTCATTTACTTATATAAATATCTATAATAAAAAATGAGCACAAGGCTCATTTTTTAATCTAATGTATATGGTAAAAGTGCTATATTTCTTGATCTTTTTATAGCAACTGTTAATTCTCTTTGATGCTTAGCACAAGTTCCAGATATTCTTCTTGGTAATATCTTTCCTCTTTCAGTTATATACTTTTGTAATCTTTGAGTACTTTTGTAATCTATTTTAGCGTTTTTGTCAGCACAAAATTGACAAACTCTTTTTTTCTTACGTCTTTTTTTATTCATCATGACTTTTTTCCCTCCTTTTTAAAATGGTATATCGTCATCATCTATAGCTTGGAAACCTTGTGGGTCTAACCCTTGAGGTTCAAAGCTTGGCTCAAAAGCTGGAGCACTCTCTTTATATGAATTTTCCGATTTATTCTTGCTATCTAAAGCTTGTACTGATCTAGTACTTACTTTTGTAAAAGTTCTTTTTTCACCTGATTGTGTCTGATAATTGTCTACTCTTATCGATCCTTGAAGTGCAACTAATCTACCTTTAGTTATGTAGTTGGCACAAAATTCAGCGGATTTACCCATTACTTCAACAGGTATAAAATCAGTTTCTTTAGATCCATCTTTTTTTACATAGTCTCTATCAATGGCTATTGTAAATGATGCCACTGGTGTTCCTGTACCTGGGATGTATCTTAATTCAGGGTCTTTAGTTAACCTTCCCACTAATACAACTTGATTCATAAAAACACCACCTATTTTTTATAATAAAACTAGTTATTAAGCAACAACTATCATATGTCTTATTACGTTTTCATTTATCTTTAAGTTTCTGTCTATTTCTTTAGGAACGTCTACTGCTGATTTGAAGTTAACTAACACATAGAAACCTTCTGTAAACTTAGCTATTGGATAAGCTAATTTTTTAGTTCCCCAAGTATCAACTTTAACTATTTCTCCTTCAGTTGCAACAACTTCCTTAACTTTGTTTAGTACAGCTTCTCTTGTTTCTTCATCAGAGTTTGGCTTTACTACATAAACTAATTCATAATTTCTCACTATAATTCACCTCCCTTTGGACTTAACGGCTCTACACTCTTAGAGCAGAGAAATGAGACTAAAATCTCATACCTACACATTTTATCATTCTTTCTTATTTATGTCAATTTAAATTTTGGACAAATTTTAATATTTAATATAAGGTGAAATATATTTTTTAAATTAACAAGGGATGGCAATCGCCATCCCTCATAATATATCTATAAGTTATTATTTTTAATTAAGCTTCAACACCCATAGCTTCTTTTAAAACTGATGCTATGTTTTTGATACCTTCTATTATTTTTTCTTCTGGCATATTTGAATAGTTAAGTCTGAAAGTATTTTCTCTACCACCATTAGGGAAGAATCCTCCTCCAGCAACATAAGCAACATTCTTTTCTAAGCATTTTGGCATTAATTCTTTAGCATTTAAATTACTTGGAAGCTCTACCCATGTAAATAATCCACCTTCTGGATGAGTAAATACTAATCCTTCTGGGAATTCTTCTTCCATAGTCTTAAGCATTACATCTCTACGTTTGATATAAACAGCTTTTATTTTATCAACGTGTTCATCTAAGTCATACATATCCATAAATTTGCTTACTTCCATTTGAGATATAGTTGATGCTTGTAAGTCTGCACCTTGTTTTGCAAAGTTAAATTTAGATAGTATTTCTGCAGAAGCACAAGTCCATCCTAATCTGTATCCTGGGCAGAATATTTTAGAGAAAGTTCCTAAGAATATTACTAATCCTTTTGTATCCATTGATTTTAAAGATGGTAAAGTTTCTCCTTCAAATCTTAAATCTCCATATGGATTATCTTCTATTACTGGTATTTCATATTTATTTACTATTTCCATGAATTTTTTACGTCTTTCAAGTGGCCAAGTTCTTCCTGTTGGATTTTGGAAATCAGGTATTACATAAATCATTTTTATTCTATCAGTTGTTTCTAGTATTTTTTCTAGTTCTTCCATTATCATTCCATTAGAATCTGTTGGAACATCTATGAATTTAGGTTGGTAAGATTTAAATGCGTTTATAGCTCCTATGTAAGATGGGCTTTCACATAAAATTACATCACCTTCATCAATAAATACTTTTCCTGCAAAATCTAGACCTTGTTGAGAACCACTTGTAACTAATATATCATCTTTATTTACATTAGTTTGGTTTTTGTCATTCATTCTAGCTGCTATTTTTTCTCTTAATGGTTCATATCCTTCTGTTGTAGTATATTGCATAGCTGATCTTCCATTTTCTTCAAGCACTGCAACTGATACTTTTTTCATTTCTTCAACTGGAAATAACTCTGGAGCAGGCATTCCACCCGCAAAAGATATTATTTGTGGTTGTTGAGTAAGTTTTAAAAGCTCACGTATTTCAGATCCTTGTAAACCTTCCATTCTTTTTGCATATTTAACTGCCATAATTAAAGCACCCCCATGAAAATGTTTTCTTCAATTTCTATTATACCAAAAATTTGGATATTAATATACGGTATTTGACATTTTTTAAATGTTAAATTTATATCATTTTTTTATTAGCTTTTTTACTCTCTTTTCTAATGTCTCTCTATCAAGCATTATTAGCCTTGAACATTTCGTACATTTTATCTTTATATCCATTCCAGTTCTTACGATTTCAAACTCTTTACATCCACATGCATGTTGTTTTTTCAATTCAACAATATCCCCTATTTTTAAATCCATTGGCATAAATAATTAGCCTCCTAATCTAACTTCTTTGCTTCCTTTGAGCCATCTTCTAATTTACTTATACAATAAATTCCCTTTATATCTACATTATTTTCAACTAAAATTGCCTTTATTTTTTCAATATCTTCAAAAGAAAATTTAATTGATATTCCACAGCTTGCTGTTATTTCTCTTGGTGTTGGAAGAGCCATTACTTTTAAACCCTTTTCACCAAATAGCTTTTCTGACCTTATTGCATGATGTGTCGAATTAAACGATACTATATACATTTGATTCATTGCTTAATCCTTTCTGACTATCTACTTTTCTTTAGTTTAATATCTCTTATTGACTTTATATTGTTAAACAAGCATACATTATATAGAAATAGTATTTGATGCATTTTTTAATGTTTCAACTATAGAGTACATATTTGTAACTGAGCCAACTTGTAATTTTTCTTTTAAATTATAGTAATCTAAACAAGTTCCACAAGATAAAATTTCTACGCCTGCATCTTCAAGTATTTTAAGATTTTCTATAGTTGCTTCATTTTCAGCACTTAATTTTACTCCTCCATTAACTAAAAGTATATGTTTAGGATATGGCTTTGATTCTGTTAAAGTATATATAAATCCTTTTATTAATACTTGTCCTAATTCATCATTCCCCAATCCCATCTTATCTGAAGATATAAATACACATGTATCTTCTAGTTCGCTTTCTTCTTTTTGAGCTACAATATTATTGCCTTTTTTAATTTCTATAGAAATTAAATTTTCTTTTTCATCAACAATCTTTGCTTCACAATTTAAAGATTTAGCAAGTTTTAATATATTTTCTTTTGCTGTTTCATTGTCAACTGTTGTAACTACAATACCTTCTTCTATATTATCTAATTCTTTTTTTGTATTTATAACTGGTTTAGGACAAGCAAGCCCTCTAGCATCTATTTTTATACTCATTGTTTGATTCATCTCCTTAAAATTATTCATACAATTTATATTTTATCATAGATATTATCTTGCTTGTTATAGATTGTATCTATACTATTATAGGTTTATTATACTTACATTATCTCTAAATTTTTATACATAAATACTCCCTTTTGGTAGTATTCTAATTCTTTCTCTTTTGATATGCTTGAATATAATTGTCCTAAGTCTATGTACAAGTTCGCTAATATCTTATTATTACCTAAGTCTGATACTATTTTTATACATTTAATTAAATACTCAATAGCAAGAGTAATTTCATTTTGATTCTTATACATATTAGAATAGAATTTTAATGCTTTATACTCATTAAACTTGTTTTTATTTTTTATTGATGATGCTAAAGCTATTTTACAATATTTTCTAGCTAAATCATAATCTTCCTTATCTATGTACGCTTCTATTATCTTGAATAAACCTGACATCATATATTCGTCTTCATCATTTTTCTTTATGTTGTACACTTTTTGAGAATACTCAAGAACTCTATCTGTCTCACCTATTTTTCTATAAACATCACAAATTGTTAAGTATACATTTGCTATTCCAGTTTTATTATCTTCATTTTCAAGTATTTTTAGTGCTTTTTTAAAATACTCTTTTGATTCTTCATATTTTCCAATCTCAAGCATGTTATTTGCTTTTAACACCAAAATATCGACATCTTCTTTTCTATCATTTTTATTATCTATTTCATTTATTTTATCTATGTACTTTAATGACATATTTGGATTATCTAATTTTATATAACAATATGCCATCTTACTATATAATTCCTTATATATGTTAATATCCTCAAACTTACTCTCTGATAAAATTTCCTCTGCAAAATTAAAGTGACTTATCGCACCTTTATAAAAGTCTTCCTGCATATATATCTTTCCTATGTTTAAATAGCACTTTAGTATGTTTTCACTATCATTATTTTTTATAAAGAAATATAAAGCCTTTTCGAAGTTTTCTATAGCATTATTGTAATTAGATTTTTTTAAGTTAATATTAGCCATAAGAAAATTGCATCTGCCATAGTTCTCCATTAAATCGTATCTCTTACATATATCTAAAACTTCTTTTATTTGGTCCTCAGCCTTGTTTAGCTCATTCTCTTTTATATAAATTTCACTTTGCAGTATTAAATTATCTGTTATCTTTTTTGACTGCATTTCTTTTGTTTCTAATAAATATTCCACGCTTACATCTAGCTTATCACCCAGATATTCCAACAGTTCATAACTAGTATGAGATTTATCTCTCTCTATATGGCTTATTTGTGCTGCTGTTATCCTATCTCCGGCTAACTCTTTCAATGTCATATTTTTTTCTTTTCTTAATTTCTTAATCTTTTCTCCTAAGCTCAAAATTTCCATACTATTCCCACCTTTTGAAGACATTTTTTTATAATATAATTATAACTTATATTTATTTTAAAAACACTACTTTTATTTTACAATATTTTCTCTATACATTAAATGATTTCCCATAAAAATGACTAAAATTTAGTTTATTTTGTATTTAATTAATTTAAATAAATCATTTTTTAAATTTGTTACTATTTTGTATTCATATATTCAGTCATAACGATTATAATTATATATAAGAATAGTATCTTAGAGAGGAGTAATTTTTATGAAAAATAAGAAAATAATGTTAGTGTTAAGTATATTATCTATATCTATATTGGCGGTTGGATGTAGCAATGCTCAAAATGAAGCAACTAAAAAAGAAACTAAAAATAATACAAATGTTGAGCAACCAAAAGAAGAAAGCAATAACGAAAATAATGATGAAAAAGAAGTTCCTAATAAAAAATCTGCATCAACTCCAAAGGAAGAAAAGAAGACGGAGTCTGCTGTTATTTACTCTTTTGATGTAGACAAAACAGATTTAATTGAAAATAAGGTTAATTTAGAAAAAATTGATGAAAACACTTTATTTGCTGAGCTTCAAAAGCTTAAAGTAATTCCAGAATCTGCAAAACTAAATTCATTTACTACAAAAGATATTGATGGCGTAAAAACTGGTATATTAGATGTTAACTCTGATTTTACAAAATCAAACTTAGGTAGTGATGCAGAAACTTTAATGCTTGATTCAGTTGCACGTACTTACATAAAGAACATGAATGTTGAACAAATAAAGCTTACTGTTGATGGCGCTAACTATGAAAGTGGTCATATAGTTCTTGAAGATGGAGATTATTTAAAGTAAGTTTTTAAATTATATTAAGTTACAAAAAATAGTGTCAACTTTCTATAAAGTTGACACTATTTTTATGTTGTAATGTATAACTATTTATTTTTTGAAATTTTCTTCAAAGCGTCTATTGCTTTATCTATTTCATCTTTTGTATTAAAATATCCTATACTGAATCTTACCGCACCTTGTTTTAACGTACCTAAAGTAGTATGAGCTAACGGAGAACAATGTATTCCTGATCTAGTTGCTATATTATATTCACTATCTAATAAGAAAGTAACCTCTCCAGAATCCATATTCCCTATATTTATAGCTATTACTGAGGCTCTTTTTTTACTGTCTTTTGGTCCATATATCTTTATATCTGATACTTCCTCTAACTTATTTAGCATATATTGACATAATTCTTCTTCATGTTGTCTTATATTGTTGATTCCTCTTTCAAATATAAATAATACACCTTGGTTAAGTCCTGCTATACCTGGAGTATTATGAGTTCCTGACTCGTATTTATCTGGGAACAGTTCTGGTTGAACCATTTCTTCTGATTTACTACCTGTTCCACCCTCTTTTAATATATTTAAATTTAGACCTTCTCTTATATATAAGACACCTGTTCCTTGAGGCCCAAATAAGCATTTATGACCTGGCATTGCCAACATGTCTATATTGCATTTCTTCACATCTATATCATAAACACCTGCTGTTTGTGATGCATCTACCAAGAATAAAATATTATGTTTCTTAGCTATTTCTCCAACTTTTTTTATATCTATTAATGTTCCACATACATTAGATGCATGTGTAGTTACAATCAGCTTAGTGTTATCCTTTATTGATTTTTCTAACTCTTCATAATCTAAAAAACCTTCATCATCACATTTTACTACAGTATTTTCTACCCCTTTTTGCTCAAGTGCTTTTATGGGTCTTATTACTGAATTATGTTCCATAGATGTTGTTATTACATGATCTCCTTTTTGTAGTACACCTTTTATTGCTAAATTCAAAGAGTCTGTTGCATTAGATGTAAATACTATATTCATAGGATTACTTACATTAAATAACTTAGCTACATTTTCTCTTGTGTCATAAATTTCTCTAGCAGCTCTCATAGCAAGCTTATGTCCTGCTCTTCCTGGATTTGCACAATAGTTTTTCATACAATCTAAAACAGCATCATAAACTCTTTCTGGCTTTGGATATGTAGTTGCAGCATTGTCTAGATAAATCATATTAATCGTCCTCTCTATTTTATATTTGTGTGTTATTCAAGAAGCATTGATACAATACTGTTTAAATCATCGTCATTATAGTATTCTATCTCTATTTTACCTTTTTTCTTACCTTTAGAAATATTTACTTTAGTTCCAAAAACATTTCTAAGTTTATCTTCTACATCTAAAATAAATACATCCTTAGGCTTAGACTTTTTTGGCATATCTTCTTCTTTATTTTCAGATATTTTTTTTGCAATATTTTCAACCTCTCTTACAGAGAGTTCTTCCTCTTCTATCTTTTTTGCGATTTGTAATTGTAATTTTTTATCTACAATCCTTAACAGAGCCTTTCCATGACCTGCTGTGATTTTACCACTATCTATCATGTCTATAACATCTTGTCCTAGATTTAAAAGTCTCAAAGTGTTAGTTATATGAGGTCTACTTTTACCAACAGCTTCTGATATTTCTTCTTGAGTTACACTATAGTGCTCTATTAAACTTTTATATGCTAGTGCTTCTTCTATCGAATTTAAATCTTCCCTCTGTAAGTTTTCAATTAAAGCTATCTCCATTATATCTTTCATCTCTATATCTTTAATTATAGCAGGCATTTGACTTTTATTTGCAAGTTTTGATGCTCTAAATCTTCTTTCACCAGCTATTATCATGTACTTATTATTTTCATCCCTTTTAACTACTATTGGTTGTAGTACACCATAATTTTTTATAGACTCAGATAATACTTTTATTTTTTCTTCATCAAATTGCTTTCTCGGCTGAACTTCGTTTGGATATATTTTGTCTATATCTATATTAACTATTTCTTTATCTGAAGTTTCTCCTTTAATTTCTGGTATCAATGCACTAAGACCTCGACCCAATCTATTACTTCTTTTAGACTTATTCTCCATACTACCACTCCTCCTCTTCTAAATCTATAAATTCTTCTGCTAGTTCCAAATAAGCTACAGACCCTCTACATCTTTTATCATAGTAAATTGCTGGTTTACCATGACTAGGAGCTTCTGCAAGCCTTACATTTCTTGGAATTAGAGTTGTATATACACTTCCTTTAAAGTACTTTTTAACTTCTTCAACAACTTGTATTGATAGATTAGCTCTTCCATCAAACATACTTAAAACAACACCTTGAATTTCTATATCTGTATTTAATCTTGATTTTACTAATTTTATAGTTTCCATTAATTGACTTACACCTTCTAAGGCATAATATTCACATTGTATAGGAATTAAAACACTATCTACAGCCGTTAGACAATTTATTGTAAGCATCCCAAGTGAAGGTGGGCAATCCAAAAATATATAGTCATATTCATCCTTTACTACTTTTATGGAATTTTTTAAAATATACTCTCTATTACTTATTGATGCAAGCTCTATCTCTGCACCTGCTAGTTCCGTAGCTGATGGAACTATATCTACATTTTCAAACTCTGTTTTTATTATTGCTTCTTTAATATTCAAACCATCTAACATAATCTCATAGATTGTATTTTCCACTTCATTTTTATCAATACCATATCCACTAGTTGTATTTCCTTGAGGGTCCAAATCTAATACTAATATCTTTTTTCCTAAGGTTCCTAAACTGGCACTTAAATTTACATTTGTTGTAGTTTTTCCGACTCCGCCCTTTTGATTGAATATAGCTATAACTTTGCCCATGATGTTCCCCCCTTTAAGAATTAAATTAATTTTAAATATTGACTAGTTGCTTTTATAATTATAAATAATGTCTATAAATCAATTTATATTACAAGGCTTGTTTAAAAAAAAAGATTACTGGTAAGCAGTAATCTCTATTTTTTAGGGATTTTTACAACAACTTCCATATAATCTCCCTTATCTATTTCATTATACTTAGCATCAATTCCTGTATTTGATATAGCATCAAAGGCTTGCTTTATAGTATTTATGTAAATTCTTATACTCATAGCACCCTTTATATTCTGTTTTTTATCAGGCTCTTCTTGAATTTCAATTTCTTCTAGTATATCTTGTATCAGTTTTTCTGTTTTTTTAACAGTCAATTCATTCTTTATGACCTTTTCTAGTACACTTTTCATTAAATCTTCACTTGGTAATTTAAGGAATGCTCTAGCATGTCTTTCTGTTAAATTATTCTCTATTAGCTTCATTTTTATATCGTTTGGAAGCTTTAATATTCTAAGCTTGTTTGCTACAGTAGATTGATTTTTGCCTAATTTTTCTGCTAATTGCTGTTGAGTAAAAGCATGCTCTTTTATTAAGTTTTCATAGCCAATTGCTTCTTCAATAAAATTTAAGTCTTCTCGTTGCAAATTTTCTAATAACGCTAGAACAGCAGAAGATTCATCGTCCATATTATTTATAATTGCTGGGATAGTTTTAAGCTCTGCTAACTTAGCTGCTCTTAATCTTCTCTCTCCAGCAATTAGTTCATATTTACCATCTTTTGCTCTAACTGTTATAGGTTGAATTATACCATATACCTTTATAGAATTGCTCAATTCCTCCAATGAAACTTGTGAAAATATTTTTCTTGGTTGGTATGGATTTGGAACTATATCTTCTATAGGTATCTCCATAACTCTTTTATCTTCCATAACATACCTCTCTTATTTTAGATATAAATATTTTTGTTCTCTATATGTACATACAATTTTATTTCTGCATCTACTTTAATAATTCCTTTATTTTTGTTTGTTTTAAGGCAACCTTAATTATTTCTCAGGAAATAATTAAGGTTGCCTACTAATTAATAGCTTGATTATTTAATAGGATTTTTAGCTGGTTTACCAGCTTTTCTAGGGTATTTAACTGGTGTTTCATGTATCTTTTTAAAAACTAATATATTATGATTTAAATCTATTTCTGGTAATTCTACATCTATTTTTTCGATAAACTCTAATCCTAAAGTATCTATAGCCTTTTTTGATTCCTCTAATTCTAGATTAGCATTTGGACCTTTTAAACAAATAAAATATCCTCCTACTTTTACAAATGGTACACAAAATTCCATAAGAATTGGTAATCCAGCTACAGCTCTTGCTGTAGCAATATCATACTTTTCCCTGTACTTTTCATCTTTTCCAAAATCTTCAGCTCTTCCATGTATAAATGTAATACCCTCTAGTTCTAATGCTCTGCCAACTTCTTCTAAAAAGTTTATTCTTTTATTTAAAGAGTCTAATAAAGTTAATTTTAATCCATCTAAACATATTCTTAGTGGTATACCTGGAAAACCAGCACCTGTACCAACATCTATTATAGACATACCATCTTTTATATATCCATTTTTTACAGCTGAAATAGAGTCTAAAAAGTGTTTTATATATACTTCTTTTTCATCCTCTATTCCTGTAAGGTTCATTTTTTGATTCCAATCAACTAATATATCTCTATATGTTTTAAATTTTTGTAACATATTATCATTTGTATCTATATTAAAATTTTCAATTCCATTTTTTAGAAGTTCTATATTATTCACCTTTGCCACCTCTAGTCCTTCTAACTTGTTCAAGGTGTATAAGTAAGACTGATATATCAGCTGGAGAAACACCTGATATACGAGATGCTTGACCTATTGAAATAGGTTTTATATCGTCTAGTTTTTGTCTTGCTTCTAGTCTAAGTCCTTCTATTGATGAATAATTTATTTTTTCATCTAATTTCTTATTCTCAAGCTTTTTAAATTGGTCTATTTGTTTTAATTGCTTGTCTATATAGCCTTCATACTTAGTCATTATCACACATTGTTCTTTAACTTCTCTTGAAACATCTTCACCAGCATCTTTTCCTAATTCTTCAAGTAACTCATAGGATACTTCTGGTCTTTTTAAAAACTCATACAATGATATTCCAACTTTTATTGGCGTTGCACCTTTTTCTTCTAATAAACTATTTACTTCTTTTGGTGTAACCCTTTCACGCTTTAATCGCTCAAATTCTTTTTCTACAGCATTCTTTTTATTTATGAATCTTTCATATCTATCTTCTTTAACTAGTCCTAATTCATAACCTTTTTGAGTTAATCTCATATCAGCATTATCTTGTCTTAAATACAATCTATATTCTGCTCTTGATGTCATCATTCTATAAGGTTCATTAGTTCCTTTTGTGACAAGGTCATCTAATAATACACCTATATATGCTTCTGATCTATCTAATACAAAAGGTTCTTTTCCTTCTATCTTTCTGACAGCATTTATACCAGCCATAAGTCCTTGAGCTGCTGCTTCTTCATATCCAGAAGTTCCATTAAATTGCCCTGCACTAAATAAGTTTTCAACACCTTTTATTTCTAAACTTATTTTTAATTGTGTTGGGTCAACACAATCATATTCTATAGCATATGCAGGTCTCATTATCTTACAGTTTTCAAGCCCCTTTATAGTTTTATACATATCTAATTGAACTTCAAAAGGTAAACTAGTTGATATACCTTGAATATACATTTCTTTAGTATTCAGTCCCTCTGGCTCTATAAACAATTGATGTGAAGTTTTATCACTAAATCTTACTACTTTATCTTCTATCGAAGGACAATATCTTGGCCCCGTACTTTCTATCACGCCACTATACATAGCAGACCTTTTTAAATTATCTAGTATAACTTTTTGAGTATCTTCAGTAGTTCTTGTTAAATAACAAGGTTCTTGCTCTTTCTCTATGTTTTCATTCATAAATGAGAAAGGAGTTACTTTTTCATCACCTTCTTGTAGAGACATTACAGAGAAATCTATACTATCTCTATGGACTCTTGCTGGTGTTCCTGTTTTAAATCTTCTCATTCTAAGACCTAATTCAACTAAACTATCTGTAAGATATTTTGCATATCCTAATGCATTAGGCCCTTCGTAAAATGCTACCTCACCCATATATATTTTTGAATTTAAATAAACTCCAGTAGCTAATATTACAGCTTTAGATTTAAATGAACATCCTAGTTTAGTTCCAACACCTATTACAACATTTCCTTCATGTAATATTTCTACAACTTCATCCATAGCGATATCAAGGTTTGGCTCATTTTCTAATGTTTTTTTCATTTCTTCATGGTATTTAAATTTATCTGCTTGGGCTCTTAAAGAATGAACTGCTGGTCCTTTAGCAGTATTTAACATTCTACTTTGTATATATGTCTTGTCTATATTTAGTCCCATTTGACCACCTAAAGCATCTATCTCTTTTACTAATTGACCTTTACCCGTTCCACCAATTGATGGATTGCAAGGCATTAATGCAATAGAATCTAAAGACATTGTTATTATCAAAGTTTTATATCCCATTCTTGCAGTAGCTAAAGCAGCTTCACATCCCGCGTGACCTGCTCCAACTACTATAACATCATATTTTCCTGCTTCAAACTTTATCATTTATAATTCCTTTCTTTTTAATATTAATGTTTCATGAGAAACACTATAAAATATCTATAATTTCTATAATAAAAAATGAAATTTATTACTTTTATATCTTCTTTCCTTTTGCATTTTATATCCTATTTTCCTATACAGAAGTTATGGAATATATTATCTAGTAAATCCTCTGTTACTGTATCCCCATTAATATATCCAAGGTAATCCCATATATTTTTTAAATCTACTTCTACAAAATCAAATGGCATACTTTGTTCTAGAGCAATTAAAGCATCTGTTGCAGACTTATATGCCTTACCAAGTGCATCTTTATGTCTAGAATTAGTTACTACTAAACTAGAATTGTTTTTGATACTTCCTTTATATACCATAGACTCTATCTTATCTTGTAACGCTTCTATTCCTTCTTGTTGTAAAGCTGATATTCTTATTATACTATTATTTTCTACATATTTAAGTATTTTTTCTTCTTCAATCTCTTGTTTTAAGTCATTTTTATTTAATAGCACTATTGTTTGTTTATCTTTAAGCTTCTTTAATATTTCTATATCTTCTTCTGACAACTTTCTTGATGCATCTAAAACCATTATAATTAAATCAGCACTTGTAAATGATTCTTTAGATTTCTCAACTCCTATTTTTTCAACTATATCATCAGTATCTCTTATACCTGCTGTATCAACTATCTTAAGAGGTATACCTTTTATATTCACAAACTCCTCTATAACATCTCTAGTAGTTCCTGGTATGTCTGTAACTATAGCTCTATTTTCTCCCAAAATAGAGTTAAGCAGTGAAGATTTTCCTACATTTGGTTTACCAACAATTACTGTTTTCAAGCCTTCTCTAAGTATTTTCCCACTTTCAGCTGTATCATATAATTTTTTAATTTCTTTTTTAAGCTCGCCAGTTTTATCCTTAAGTGTTTGATATGTTATATGTTCAATATCTTCTTCAGGATAATCTATAGCAACTTCTACATGTGCCAGTATCTCAGTAACTTTATCTCTTAAGTCTCTTATCTTCTTTGATAGAGAACCCTCTAGTTGGTTTTGGGCAACTTCATGAGCTATATCGGTTTTTGCCTTTATAACATCTATTACTGCTTCTGCTTGAGATAAATCTATTCTTCCATTTAAAAATGCTCTTTTAGTAAACTCCCCAGCTTCTGCCAATCTAACATCTTTAGATAATATTAATTCTAAAATTTTCTTTACTGAAATAAATCCGCCATGGCAATTTATTTCTATAACATCTTCTCCTGTATATGAATTTGGACCTTTCATATATGCTAATAATACTTCATCTATTACATTTTCATTATCTACAATATTTCCATATATTAATGTTCTTTTATTATAATCTTTAATACTCTTTCCTGACATGGACTTAAAGATTTCTTCTGCAACTTTTAAAGCTTTTTCTCCACTTATTCTCAGTATACCTATGCCACCTTCTCCAGGTGCTGTAGCTATAGCCGCTATTGTATCATCTATAAACAAATTTATCACCTCTTAATTTATAATTTTTACATATAGATTTATTTTTAACCAATTGCAATGATTTAATAAGATTAAAAAATAAAACCCCCTAATGTTTAGGAGGTTGATTTTATCTTTTACACTCAATTACTAATCTTCTATATGGATCGGTTCCTTCACTATATGTAATTACATATTTGTCATTTTGAAGAGCTGAATGTATTATTCTTCTCTCATATGGATTCATATAATCTAATTTTTTAGTTTTTCTTGTTTTCGCTACTTCTCTAGCAACCTTATTAGCATATCTTATTAAAGACTCTTCTCTTTTTGACCTATAGTTTTCTATATCTACAAGTACTCTTGTATGAGAGTCTTTATTTATTTTATTAAGAGCTAATCCAGTTAAAAATTGAATAGAATCTAAAGTTTCCCCTCTTCTACCAATTAAACTTGCAGCTTCTTTGCCTTCAATATCAACCATGATTAAATTATCTTTTTGAGATACATTGACTTTGGCATCAACATTTGCATTTTTCAACATTACCTCTATAAAATTTTTAGCTACATCTAGTTCCCTTTCAATAACAAAAATTTCATAGGTACCATCTTTAGCACCTATAAAACCTAAAAACCCCTTGCTTGGATTTTCTAGTATTTCTACCTCTATATCCTCTACTTTTAAATTTAACTCTGCTATAGCCTTATTTATAGCTTCTTCTTTACTTTTACTTTTTATTAATTTTAGGCTTTTTCTCATTAACTTTTTCCTCCTTAGAGTTAGCAGCCAGCTTAGCTTTTAAAGGATTCATTATTAAGTAATACTGAGCTATTGAGAATAAGTTACTTACTGTCCAGTACAGTGTAAGTCCTGCTGGGAATATAAATCCCCAATAGAAAGACATCCCTGCCATTACATATGTCATTACTTTCATAGAGCCTTGTAGTTGGTCCTTTGGAGTCATTACTTTTTGCATTACATATGCACTTGCTCCTGAAAATACTGCTAATACATAATCTGGTGCTGTTAAACTTTTTATCCATAAAAACCCATTGTCAGCCGCCATAAATGCAGCTTGATTTGCAAAAACGCCATGAGCAACTGGCTCTCTTAAAACGCTAAATAATCCTATTAATATAGGAAACTGTATTAATAAAGGTAAACAACCAGATAGTGGATTAATTTTAGCTTCTCCATATAACTTAACAATTTCTTCATTTTGTTTTTCTGGCTTATTTTTATATTTTTCTTGTATCTCTTTTATACGAGGTTGTATATCTTGCATTGCCTTTGTTGACTTAGTCTGTTTAACTGTTAATGGTAGTAAAATAATCTTTACAAGTATAGTAAAAATTATTATAGAAATACCATAATGGTTAACAAATTCAAATATTACCTTAAGAATTAATCCTAAGAAATTTCCTATTATATTCAATTTTTTTATACCTCCTAATAGTTACTCTCTTTTATTTTAGAGGGTCGTAACCTCCTGGATGAAAAGGATGACATTTTAGAAGTCTTCTTATCGTTAAGTACATACCTTTTACAAATCCATATTTTTTAAATGCCTCTATTGAATATTGTGAGCAAGTTGGATAGAATCTACAAGTAGGTCCCTTTAAGGGAGATATATACTTTTGATAAAATTTTACTAAATAAATACATAAATTCGATAAATACCTACTTATTTCCTTTAATATATAAATTATTTTATTCAAAGTTATTAACCTCCAGATTTATAGCATACAATTTAAAGAGAAATATCCGTTCTTTTAACTAAATTTTTTATAGACTTGTCTATATCTTTAAAACTAGCATCTTTACTAGATACTCTTGCTATAAATACTATATCATATCCAGGCTTAATTTTTTCATCAATATTTAATCTGTAAGCTTCTTTTATTAATCTTCTTACTCTATTTCTAGTGATAGCTTTTCCTACTTTCTTTGAAACAGAAATACCTATTCTACTATAATCTGATTTATTTTTAAGTATATATATTACTAAATATCTGTTTGCAAAAGATTTGCCGTGTTTATATACTTTTCTAAAATCAGAGTCTTTTTTTAACCCTTTTGTCCTATTAAAGTCCATAGTTAACCTCCATAAACACAGCTATGCATTGTAATTATTTACACAAAAAGGCCACCTTTGCAGCGGCCCTTTTGTAATTAATGAGTTAATCTATTTCTTCCTTTAGCTCTTCTTCTTTTTAACACGTTTCTTCCGTTAGACGTCTTCATTCTTTTTCTGAAACCATGTTCTTTACTTCTTTGTCTCTTTTTTGGTTGATAAGTTCTTTTACTCATTATTTTGCACCGCCTTTCAGATTTCATTTTCCGTTTATAAAAATAATAACTTTACCCTCAAAGTAAACATAACACATATAATTATAAATACTTTTACTATCGTTGTCAACGAGTTTTTGGTATGCTTGCATCACAAAATCTACCATATATATATTATGTATTTTTTTTATTGAAAATACTAGTAAAAATCTATTTAATTTTATTCTAAATTATTTTTTTCAATTATATACACAAATAAAGTAAATTTAACATGTTTATATTTTTATCAACAATTAGTTAATATTGTGGATAAATTAGTTACAAATCATTGAAGTTTGACATATATTTTGATATTATAAATATACTTGTTGATAATGTGCATAAATGTTATCAACTTATTATAAATTATTCACAGCTTGTGGATACTTTTGTGTATAACTTTTAAGATTACTGACAATACTCTAGTTATAATCACCATTTATTGTATGTTTATGTTATTTATAACTTTATCTACATATTGTTTATATCTTTTCATATTTTTTTAATAATTTATACTATTATTAATTTATCAACACCATTATCCATAAATTTAGTTATTCTGTAAAATTTATATATATTTTTGCTTTTCTGTTAATAACTTTGTGGAAAATATTAATTATTCTGTTCGGAGGTTTATATTATGGATATAGTTTCTTTATGGGACAAAACCCTACAATTAATAAAAGGTGACTTAACTTCAGTAAGTTTTAATACCTTTTTTAAAAACATCGTACCATTAAAAATACATCTTAATGACTTGATACTACTAGCTCCTAGCGATTTCAATAAAGATATTCTAGAAAATAGATATTTGCATTTAATTGAAGATGCTATAAATCAACTGTCATTAAAAAAGTATAATATTAAATTTGTATTGAGCGAAAAAGAAGTTGCTGACCTAAATTCTGATAGTACAGATTTAAATTACAGAGTACTTTACCCTAACCTGAATCCAAAATACACATTTGATACGTTCGTTATTGGTAATAGCAATAGATTTGCTCATGCTGCATGTGTTGCAGTTGCTGAATCTCCTGCTAAAGCTTACAATCCACTTTTTTTGTATGGAGGAGTTGGTTTAGGTAAAACCCATTTAATGCACGCTATTGGACATCACATCGTCAGCCAAAAAAAGGATTCAAAAGTTGTTTATGTTTCTTCAGAAAAATTTACTAATGAACTTATAAACTCTATAAAAGATGATAAAAATGAAGAATTTAGAAATAAATATAGAAACGTAGATGTCTTATTAATTGATGATATTCAATTTATAGCTGGGAAAGAAAGAACTCAAGAAGAGTTTTTCCATACATTTAATACTCTTCATGAGGCAAATAAACAGATAATTATCTCTAGTGATAGACCGCCAAAAGACATACCTACACTAGAAGATAGATTAAGATCGAGATTTGAAATGGGACTTATAACTGATATTCAGGCCCCAGACTTTGAAACAAGAATTGCTATACTTAGAAAAAAGGCTCAACTAGAACGTATAGAAGTGCCAAATGAAGTTATGTCATATATAGCAAAAAATATTAAGTCAAACATAAGGGAACTAGAAGGTGCCCTAACTAGAGTAGTTGCTTACTCTTCTCTTAGTAATAGAGTGATATCTTTTGATCTTGCTACAGAAGCATTAAAAGATATTATAACAACTTCTAAAAATGAAGAAATCAATGTGCTTAGAATAAAAGAAAAAGTTTCTTCTGTATTTAATTTAAAAATGGAAGATTTTAATTCTAAAAAAAGAACTCGTTCAATAGCTTTTCCAAGACAAATAGCTATGTATTTAACGCGCGAACTTACTGACTTATCTCTTCCTAAAATAGGCGAAGAATTTGGAGGAAGAGATCATACAACAGTAATTCATGCTCATGACAAAGTATCTAAAGACATAAAAGAAAGTGAAGAAATTAAGACTAAAATAGACAAAATTATATCAGATTTAAAGGGATAATTTATACACAATTGTCTGTTTATATCTATTGAATAACTTGTTTATATCTTTTTATCTTAAAATTTATTAACAAATAATTAAGTCTAAAATAACAAAGATATCAACATCTTATACACATGTTGATATCTTTGTATTTATAATGTTACATATACTTATTAACATTATCAACAACACCTACTACTATTACTACTATGATTTTAACTTATTTTTTTATATAAAAAGCCAGAGGAGGTTATCCACATTGAAAATAATTTGTAATCAAAAAATCCTAGCAAATAGAATTGGGATTGCTCAAAAAGCTATTAATGGAAAAACAACAATAGAACTATTAAAAGGTATACTTATATCTACAGAAGAAGGTCAATTAAAACTTACTGGATATGATGCAGAGATAGGAATAGAAACTTATGTACAAGCAGAGATTATAGAAAAAGGTGATGTTGTTGTAGATGCAAGATTATTTGGAGATATAATTAGAAAACTACCAGATTCTTTTGTTGAAATAGAAACAGATTCAGAAAATAATATTTACATAAATTGTGTAAATTCAAGATTTAAAATTAAAGGATATGCAGCTAAAGAATTTCCTAAGCTACCAGAATTAAATGAAGAAGATTTATATAGCATACCTCAAGAACTCCTAAAAAATATGATTAAACAAACTGTATTTGCTATTTCACAAGACCAAACAAAACCTGTTTTAATGGGAGAACTTCTAGAAATTGTAGATAAAAATTTAAATTTAGTAGCAATTGATGGCTATAGATTGGCTGTAAAAAGCTGCTCAGTTGATAGCTTAACTGAAAATATAAAAGTAATAATTCCAGGAAAGACACTTATAGATGTAAATAGCTTGCTTTCTGGAGAGGATAATGTTAAAGTTGGATTTAACGAAAAAAATGCTATTTTTATAATTAATGATACAAAAATTATTACAAGATTACTTGAAGGAGATTTTATTGATTATAAAAAATTGTTGCCAAGAGAGCATAACAGTAGAGTGAAGTTAAATACTAAAGAACTTTTAAACAGCATAGAAAGAGCATCTTTATTGTCTCAATCAGAAAAAAATAACCTTATAAAATTATCTATAAGAGATAAAGTAATGGCAATTACTTCTAATACAGAAAAAGGAAATGTATATGAAGAAGTTGAAATAGATTTAGATGGAGATTATTTAGATATAGCTTTTAACTCTCGATACTTTATTGAAGGGTTGAAAAATATAGATAATGAGGAAATATTTATAGAATTTACTACAAATGTAAATCCTTGTATAATTAAACCAACAGATGATATTAATTATATTTACTTATTACTTCCAGTAAGAATATCATCCAATATATAGCAGACATTAAGGAGTTGTCTTTTGTAGAAAAATTTTTCTAATCTTAGGCAACTCCTTTTGCAAGTATTTTTATGGTATAATATACTTTTAGTGTATTAATACCTATTTACCTAAAATAATGGCAAGGAGGAACTCTTATGACTGAAATAACTATAGAATCAGACTATATAAAGTTAGATCAATTCCTAAAATTAGCAGAGATTGCATCAACTGGAGGTCATGCAAAATTTTTAATTCAAGAAGGTTTAGTGACAGTAAATGATGAAATAGAATTAAGAAGAGGGAAAAAGATAAAATCAGGAGATATAGTTGAGATAGAGGGAACTAAAATAAAAGTATTGTAAAAAAGGAGAACTTTTTGTGAAACTTAAAAGTTTGCAGCTTGTTAATTTTAGAAATTATGAAAAGTTGCATCTGGAATTTAATGGGAAAGTGAATCTTCTTGTTGGAAAAAATGGTCAAGGAAAGACAAATATAGTAGAATCTATTTATATGCTTTCTTTTGGCAAATCATTTAGAACCAACAAAGATAGAGAAATGGTTAGATTTAATAGTGAAAATTTATATGTTGGAGGCAGTTTTTCAAAATATAATAAATATAGTCTAATAGAGCTAATTATTGGAAAAGATAAAAAGGGGATACGAATAAATAAAGTCCCTTTGCAAAAAATGCAGGAATTACTTGGCAACTTAAATGTTGTCATATTTTCACCTGAAGATTTAAGACTGGTTAAAGAGGGTCCTAAAGAGAGAAGGACTTTTATAGATAAAGAGATTAGCCAAATTATTCCTAAATATTATAATTATCTTACTAATTACAATAAAATACTTTCTCAAAGAAGTAGAGTGCTAAAAAGCATCCATGTTGATGAAGCTTTGTTAGATGTATATGATGATACACTAGCAAAATATGGAAGTTATATTTATATTTTACGCAGAGACTTTATAAAAAAGATAGCTAATATATCTGAACATATGCATATGAATTTGACTAATGGAATTGAAAAATTATCAATCAAATATAAAACTCAAATAAATATAACTGATGAAGATACTATAGAAACAGTATATAATAAATTTTTAGCCAAGTTGTCATCAAATAGACCTAATGATATAGAATCTAGAACTACTAGATATGGTATACACAAAGATGACTTAAATATATTCATAAATGATTTAGATGCAAGACTTTTTGGTTCACAAGGTCAACAGAGAACTGCTTCAATATCATTAAAGCTGTCAGAGATAGAATTAATAAAAAATGAGGTTGAAGAATATCCAGTATTAATTTTAGATGATGTTTTTAGTGAGTTAGATGAAGCAAGACAAAAACTTTTAGTAAATAATTTAAGCAATGTTCAAATGTTTATAACAAGCGCTGAAATTTCACATAAAAAAATATTTGATGAAAAGGATGTTACAATATTTAATATTGAAAATGGCAATGTTATTAGCATAGAGAATGGAGGAAATTAAATGAAACAAGAATACGGTGCAAGTCAGATACAGGTATTAGAGGGATTAGAAGCCGTTAGAAAAAGACCAGGTATGTATATTGGTAGTACAAGCCCAAGAGGTTTACACCACTTAGTTTATGAAGTTGTAGATAATAGTATAGATGAGGCTTTACAAGGATATTGTTCACATATATATGTATCTATTAATGAAGATGGCAGTATTTTAGTAAAAGATGACGGAAGAGGTATCCCAGTCGAAGTACATCCTAAGACTGGAAAATCAACTTTAGAAACAGTATTAACTAATCTTCATGCAGGAGGAAAATTTGGAGGCGGAGGATATAAAGTATCTGGAGGTCTTCATGGAGTTGGTGTTTCTGTAGTTAATGCATTATCAAAATGGATGACAGCAGAAGTTTATTTAAATGGAAAAATATATAAGCAGACATATGAAAAAGGTCTACCAACATCTAAGCTTGAAGTAGTTGGAGAATCTCAAAGTACAGGAACAATAATTCAATTTATGCCTGATGCTACAATATTTGATGAAATAGAGTTTAAATATGAAACATTGGAATATAGACTGAGAGAACTTTCTTTTTTAAATAAAGGAATAAAAATAGTATTTGAAGATAAAAGAGAAAATCAAGAAAAAAGAAAAGAATTTCACTATACAGGTGGTCTAGTAGAATATATTAAGTATTTAAATAAATCTAGAACTGGAATACATGATGACATAGTTTATATAGATAAAAAAGTTGACGATTGTATTGTCGAATTAGCTATGCAATATACGGATGGTTATACAGAGAACATATATTCTTTTGCAAATAATATAAATACACATGAAGGAGGAGCTCATTTAAGTGGATTTAAAGCAGCTCTTACTAAAACTGTAAATGATTATGCTAAGAGAAATAAATTCTTAAAAGAAAATGACGTTAACTTACTGGGTGAAGATATAAGAGAAGGCCTTACAGCTGTAGTATCAGTTAAATTACCAGAACCTCAATTTGAAGGTCAAACTAAAACAAAACTAGGTAATAGTTTTATGAGAGGTGTAGTTGATAGTGTAACAGTTGATGAACTTGGTTCTTTCTTAGAGGAAAATCCAGCAACAGCTAGAATAATAGTTGATAAAGCTTTGAGAGCACAAAGAGCGAGAGAAGCTGCAAAGAAAGCAAGAGAATTAACAAGAAGAAAGAGTGTTTTAGAAAGCACATCTTTACCTGGAAAATTAGCAGATTGTGCAGAAAAAGACCCTGCTAAAAGTGAAATATTCTTAGTCGAAGGAGATTCAGCGGGAGGTTCAGCAAAACAAGGTAGAGATAGAAATAGCCAAGCGATACTTCCATTAAGAGGTAAGATACTTAATGTCGAAAAATCAAGACTAGATAGGATATTATCTTCAGACGAAATAAAAAATATGATAACAGCTTATGGTTGTGGTATAGGAGAAGATTTTGATATAGATAAGGCTAGATATCATAAAATCATAATTATGACCGATGCCGATGTAGATGGAGCTCATATAAGAACTTTACTATTAACATTCTTCTTTAGATATATGAGACCTCTTATAGATGAGGGGTATGTTTATGCAGCACAACCTCCTTTATACAAAGTAACAAAGCAAAAAAAGGAATATTATGTTTATTCAGATAAAGAATTAAATATTTTATTAGATGAAATTGGAAGAAATGGTGTAGAGCTTCAAAGATATAAAGGTCTTGGAGAGATGAATGCAGAGCAATTATGGGATACTACTATGAATCCTGACACAAGAACTTTATTACAAGTAACTGTAGAAGATGCTGCAATTGCAGATGAAGTATTTTCAATGCTTATGGGTGATAAGGTTGCTCCAAGAAAAGAATTTATAGAAGAAAATGCAAGATTCGTTAGAAACTTAGATATATAGAGAGAGGGGATTAGTATACATGGAAGAAAATAACAAAATACTCCCTATTGAAATAGCGGAAGAAATGAAAAAATCGTATATCGATTATTCGATGAGTGTTATAGCTGGACGTGCTCTTCCTGATGTTAGAGATGGTCTAAAGCCAGTTCACAGAAGAATACTATACTCAATGAGTGAATTAAACTTAACACCAGATAAACCATATAGAAAGTCAGCCCGTATTGTTGGGGACGTTTTAGGGAAGTACCATCCACATGGAGATACTGCTGTTTATTTTGCAATGGTAAGAATGGCTCAAGACTTTTCAACTAGAGCACTTTTAGTAGATGGGCATGGTAACTTTGGTTCTGTTGATGGAGACTCACCAGCTGCGATGCGTTATACAGAAGCTAAGATGAGTAAATTATCATTAGAATTATTAAGAGATATAGAAAAAGAAACTGTAGATTTTAAACCAAACTTTGATGAATCATTAAAAGAACCTTCAGTACTACCAGCAAGGTATCCTAATCTATTAGTAAATGGATCTAATGGTATAGCTGTTGGTATGGCAACTTCAATACCTCCACATAATTTAGCTGAAGTAATTGATGCAACTGTACATTTGATTGACAATCCAGATTGTAGTGTTGAGGACTTAATAAAATTTATACAAGGTCCAGATTTTCCTACAGCTGCAATTATAATGGGTAAAGAGAATATAGCAGAGGCATATAGAACTGGAAGAGGTAAAGTTAAAGTTAGATCTAGAGCTTTTATAGAAGAACTTCCAAAAGGAAAACAACAGATAATAGTTACAGAAATACCTTATCAAGTAAATAAAGCTAAATTAGTTGAGAGAATAGCTGAGTTAGTTAAAGAAAAAAGAATAGAAGGTATATCAGATTTAAGAGATGAAAGTAATAGAAATGGTATGAGAATTGTTATAGAATTAAAGAGAGATGCTAATGCTAATATAGTATTAAATAATCTGTATAAACATTCTCAAATGGAAGATACATTTAGTATAATAATGCTTGCTCTTGTAGATGGCCAACCAAGAGTTTTAAATCTTAAGCAAATACTATATCATTATATTAAACATCAAGAAGATGTTGTCACAAGAAGAACCAAATTTGAATTAAATAAAGCTGAAGCAAGAGCACATATTTTAGAAGGATTAAAAATTGCTTTAGATAATATAGATGCTGTTATAAGCTTGATAAGAGCTTCAAAAACAGGTCAAGAAGCTAAAATAGGTTTAGTAGAAAAATTCAATCTAACTGAAATTCAAGCTCAAGCTATACTAGATATGAGACTTCAAAGACTTACAGGTCTAGAAAGAGATAAGATAGAAGCTGAGTATGAAGATTTAATAAAGAAAATAAATAGATTAAAAGAAATTTTGGCTGATGAAAGATTACTTTTAAATGTAATAAAAGATGAAATGACAATAATAAAAGAAAATTATTCTGATGAAAGAAGAACAGAAATAAGACATGCTGAAGGCGAGATAGATATGAGAGATCTTATAAGTGATGAGGAAATAGCCATAACTCTTACTCACTTTGGATATATAAAAAGACTTCCATCTGATACTTATAAGAGCCAAAAAAGAGGTGGAAGAGGTATCTCAGCACTTACAACTAGAGAAGAAGATTTTGTAAGACATCTGATAACTACAACTACTCATAGTAGATTACTGTTCTTTACAAATAAGGGTAGAGTATTTAAATTAAATGCATATGAAATACCTGAAGGTAAGAGACAAGCAAAAGGTACTGCTATAGTAAACTTACTTCAATTATCAGCAGATGAAAAGATTGCAACTTTAATACCTATAGATGGTAATGATGAAAATGAATATTTATTACTTACAACTAAAAAAGGTATCGTTAAAAAGACTAAACGAGAAGAGTTTAAAAATATAAATAAATCTGGTCTTATTGCTATAGGTTTAAGAGATGATGATGAACTTATTGGAGTAGAGTTAACAGATGGAAAACAGGAAGTACTTTTAGTAACTAAAGAAGGTATGTCTATAAGATTTGATGAAAATGATATAAGATATATGGGTAGAACAGCAATGGGTGTAAAAGGTATAACTTTAAGTAAAAAAGACTTTGTTGTATCTATGAATCTTTGTAGCAAAGGTACAGATGTATTAGTTGTCAGTAGAAATGGTTTTGGTAAAAGAACAAATATAGAAGAATACAGAAGCCAAATAAGAGCAGGAAAAGGAATCAAAACTTATAACATATCTGAAAAAACTGGTACAATTGTTGGTGCAGAGATGGTCAATGAAGATGATGAGATAATGATTATAAATTCTGATGGAGTTCTTATTAGAATAAGAGTTAATGAAATTTCACTATTTGGAAGGGTTACAAGTGGTGTTAAATTAATGAAGACTAATGAAGAAGTGAATGTAGTTTCGATTGCTAAAATAAATATTGAAGAAGAATAGGATAAATATCCTATTCTTTTTGTATAATGTACTTAGATAAAAATTTAAAATTGAAAGGAGTAGTTATTATGTGTAATAAAAGAGGTTGTAAAAAAGGTGGATTTTTATTAATAGGAGCCATTTTAGGTTTTATATTTGGTATGTTTCTTGCACCAAAAAAAGGTTCTGAGTTAAGAAAAGAGACAAAAGATAAGTTTGATAAAGTGAAAGAAAATCCAAAAGAAGTTCTACATGAAACATTTAATGATGTTAAAGAGAGAATAATAACTTTAGTAGATGATGATAATAATGAGGAAGATATAAAAATTTCAGAAGAAGATATAGTAATAAGTAAAAGTTTTGACGACGAGGGAGATGTTAACTAATGAATGCATGGGGGTGGCAGATAGGAGCCGTATTAGTAGGTAGCTCGGCTCTTATAGTAGCAATTTATTTAGCTAAAACTCTAAATAGTTTAAATAAAGTTGTTGAAAAAGCTTATAAGATTGTAGATTACAATGAAAGACACATACAAGATATTGTTGAAAATGCATCATCAATATCAAAGGGAATAGATGATATAGTTTATGTAATTAATAAGATATTGAGTATAGGTAATATATTTAAAATTATTAAGAGGAAATAGGAGGTTTTTACATGTCTATGAATATAGATTCAAATTTAGATTCTCAAAATAAGTTTTGGAATGTTTGTATTGATGGAGAACTTGATGTCTCTACAGCAGATAAATTAAAAGAACATTTACATGGTTTAATAGAAAGAAACATGTTGGATGTAAAGATTAATCTTAAAGATTTAGATTATATAGATTCTACAGGTTTAGGGGCTATGATAGGTGTTTTAAAAAAACTAAAGATAAATGAAAAAGAAATATACATAGTAAATCCTAAGAGTAATGTTAGGAAAATTTTTACTATAACAGGTCTAGATAAAATATTTAAAGTGGAGGGATAAATTTTGGCTTGTGAAACTATAAAGATGGAAATTACTACAAATCCAGATTATGTAGGCATAATAAGATTAACAGCATCTGGGATTGCAAATAAAATGGGGTTTCCAATAGATGATATAGAAGATATAAAGGTAGCAGTATCAGAGGCATGTACAAATGCAATAAAACACAGTAATGATGATGTATTCAATATAGTATTTAATATTTTAGATGATGCAATTAATATAGAGATTCAAGATAGTGGAAAAGGATATGATGTTAGCTCAATAAGTACACCAGATTTAGAGAATCCAAAAGAAAGTGGTCTTGGATTATTTATAATTAAAACTTTAATGGATGATGTAGATATTGAATCAGAATGTAATCAAGGAACAAAAATAAAAATGACTAAGTATTTAGGAGTTGATATTTAATGAAAAATGTAGCTAATGCTACACATTACCTAAATATGGATACAAAAGAGCTATTTAATTTATATAATACAAATAAAAACGTAGATATCAGGAATATTCTTATTGAAAGACATCTATATTTAGCAAGGTTGTTAGCTAAGAAGTATATAAACAAGGGTGTTGACTTTGAAGACATATATCAAGTTGCTTCATTAGCATTAATTTATGCTATTGACAGATATGATGTTGAAAAGGGATTTGAATTCTCCAGTTTTGCAACACCAACTATAGTAGGAGAAATTAAAAAATATTTTAGAGATAAAGTATGGACACTTAGAGTACCAAGAAGAATACAAGAATTAAGCAAAAAAATAAGTGATGCTAAAATTAAACTAGAGCAAGAAAATAAAAAACATCCAAAGGTAAAAGATATCGCTGACTATATAGGGGTTAGTGAAGAAGATGTATTAGAGGCTATGGAAGCCTCTTATGGTTATCAACCTATGTCTTTAGATTCATCAAGTAATGATGATTCAGAAGACAAAGACATAACTCTTATTGATAAAATAGGAAAAGAAGAAGGTAATTTCGGAAGTATAGAATATGAAGATTTTATTAATAAGTTTATTGAAACTTTAAATGAGTTAGAAGTAAAAATATTTAAAGATAGATTTTTCTTCGATAAAACCCAGTCTAGTATAGCTAAAGAATTAGATATATCCCAAATGACTGTTTCTCGCTTAGAAAAAAAGGTCGTAGAAAAGCTAAAAAAAGAATATGAAAAAAATTTCTAAAAAAATATAAAAAAAGTATTGACCTACTGTTTGAATGATGGTATAGTATTACTTGTCCTTGAAAAAAAGGAACAAGAAAAAAATACGAACATTGAAAATTAAACAGTAGGTTAATTTATAAAACAAGAAACAAACCATAAAGCCAGATATTTTGATAACAATAGTATCTGAGCCTGATAAACTTTTATTTGAGAGTTTGATCCTGGCTCAGGATGAAC
>NZ_JAGWCU010000021.1:0-67318 GCF_020657755.1 Clostridioides sp. ZZV15-6388
CCTTTATAATTATTGGATTTTTACATAAAAAATACTAGATATAAATTTATGATTTATATCTAGTATTTTTATTTGTCGCCTATTACTTTCATCTATCAAAAACAATTGTTTTCCATATTGCAAAAAATTCTCTTGTATAATATGTCGGAACAAATGAAAGCTTTGACTTACTAGCGTAAAAAGCAATATTTTTATATTCATTTCTAGATGCTAGTATTTTACTTCTAAGAACATGAAAATCAGTTGTTACAATTTTTACTTTTATATCTTTTATTCTTTTTCTACTATGCTCTTCTATCTTTAGCTTTGAATATTTAAAGTTTTCATAAGTATTTGTAGATTTATCTTCTTCTATTATTCTATTGTTATCTATACCATTTTTAACAAGATAATCCTTCATAGCTTTTGCCTCAGTTATATTTTCTCCATTACCCTTACCACCTGATACTACTACATAGCACTCATTATTAACTTTTAAATATTTTAAAGCAGTGTTTAACCTTCCCTTTAATGTAGTACTTGGCGTAGTCTTTTTTACAGAAGCTCCTAAAATCAAAAGATAATCACTTTTTGTCTCAAAACTATTTTTAGGATAAAAGATTATTAAGCTTTCAGTAATTATGAATACTATTAAGAAAACACTAATTAGTATTTTTAGCACTTTATAAAAAACCTTCTTTTCTTTAATTTTCTTTTTTAAGATTTGATAAACAATTAATAGCGTTCCTATAACTAAGAAAAATCCACTAAATGAAATACCACCAAAAACTATTTTAAGATAGAAATAGTAAATTATAAATATTAAACCCAATATTAAATTAATCATATTTCCATAATCCTTTTTATTTGTTTTTATTTTTATATAAAGAAATATCTATGCACTCTATAAGACAGTTATATTCTCCATCTATCCAATTAATCCAACTTGCCATCGATACATTTTCTCCAAATATATTTGTCTCCGTTTTAAATTTTGAATCTTTATTTTCTTTTAATCCATTAATCGGACAATTATTACAAGGAATATTAGATTTTAATAACGACTTATAACATTTATCTCCTATTTTTATTTCTAAACCTAAACTTGAGACCTTGTTATTAACAAAAAGAAGTTCATAAGTATTCGTATTTACTATATATATACAATTATCAATAGAATCAAGAACTTCTTTTAGTGATAGATTAGAATCTTCATATTCAATTTCCTCTTTAAGATTTTCTTCTTTCACGCTATCATTACTTATATTAGTTTCGAGTTTATTTTCACATATGCAATCATTATAAAGTGCATACTTATCTTTCCCTTTACTCTTTGCATAGTAAAGTGCCATGTCTGCTTTTTGATAAAGCTCTTCAAATACAGTTCCATGTTCTGGTACAAATGAAATTCCAACTGTACCAGATATCTTATACGTTTTTTTATTTTCAGTATAAGAATTTCTAAATATATTACATATTTTATCTGCTTTACTTTTAGCATTTTCAAAAGATTGTATATTCTTTAAGAATACTATAAACTCATCACCACCAATACGCCCCACTATATCATCTCTTCTAAATATAGGCTTTAATTGTTTAGAAACTTCATACAGAACTTTATCTCCAAAAACATGTCCTAAATTATCATTTATTGATTTAAAATTATCTATATCAATAATAAAGAAAGCATGAATCCCCGAATTTGATTCTTCTGAATTTAGAAAATCTTTAATAAGATTTTCTGTAGTACCTTTATTATATAATCCCGTCAAAGTATCTCTTTCAGCTTTTAATTTTAATTTGATTTCTTCATTTTTCTGTTCGTCGATGTCTTTAATATAAGCAAGTGCTTTTATATCATTCGTAATAGAATCTTTTATTAAATGCATTGTACAAAGCACCCAAATCATTTTATCATCTTGATTCATTCTTCTATATTCTAACTTTATTTCACTTATATTATTTTTATAGGCTTCTAATAAATGTTTACATAAAAATGTATTTAAAAATACTTCTTTATCATCTTTATGAATAACAGTCTCTGATATAGACTTCACAATTTCAGAGTAGTCATTACTTGGTTTAATTCCAAATTGTTGATACCAATTTTCATTTCCCATTATAAAAATATCCTTTGATACATTTATTTCATAGGTTATTATCGCTTCTGATAATATAGCAGAATGATATTTGTCTGCTTGATTATATCTTATTTCTGCTTCTTTTTGTTCACTTATATCTTCTTGTATCCCAATAGCTCTTATAGGTTTACCATCTTCATCAAAAATAGTAGTTAGTGTAATTTTGTTCCATATGTAGCCTTCATCTGGAACTCTTATTTTGACAACACAACTTGCAGTTTTTTCTCCATTTATTATCTTCTCATACATTTTTATAAAATCTTCACTAAAATCTTTATAAATAATTCCCGCTTCAACTAAAGAGTAAGGAACATTTTCATTTATTTTATCAATATTATAATTTTCCATGCTCTTATTAGTATTTACAAGCGATTTTGTATTTATATCATACTCAAATATAATATTTGATGTTTGATTTAATGCAATTCTAAATCTTTCTTCATTAATTTTGAGTTTTTGTTCTGCATTTTTTAAATCAGTTATATCAGTTAAAATCCAAATTCCTTTTTTACTACCATCGCTATCAGTAATGAGCCTTCCTTTGAGAGAAACCCATATAATATTACCATTGCGTTTTTTTATTCTATGTTCACCTACAGCAATATTTCCAATAATCAACTGATGCCTTATATTTTCAAGAATCTTTTTTCTATCATCATAAAAAACAAGATTACATGATTTATATTGAAGTTCCTCTTCTAACTGTTTACGTGTATATCCAATCATTGATAGATAACCAGAGTTAGCATATTGTATAGTAAAATCCTCATCAAATTCTGTTATAAGTATTCCACCTAATATATTTTCTGATACCATTTCAAGTTCTAAATTCTTTTGTTCCATCTCTTTTTCTAATTGTTTTGTTTTAGTAATGTCTACTGTAACACAACAAAGATATTTTTTACCATCAGGTTCTACTATAAGTTCCCCCTTATCAGCTATCCATACTGTATCACCACTTTTAGTTATAACTCTGTATTCCAATTCAATGGTTTTATTTTTATAGAGTTGTTCAGAAATTTCTTTTTTTACTCTTTCAACATCATCTTTGTGTATTATTTTATAAAAACTATTATTAAATAGTGTTTTTATTTCTTCTCTTGTATAACCAAATAAATCAACAAATCCATCACTTAAAAATTCAAACTCACATTTTTCATCAACAGTACATTTTTGAACTCCTCCAGGAATGCTATTTGTAATAGATGATATTTCCTTATTAGCTTTTAGAATATGCTTTTGCGATTTATTATTTTTATAAAAGATATATATTATTAGTACAATAAATAATAAGAACACTTTACAAATTAAAGAAAATGCTAATTGATTTATTTTATCAATATTTTTTCTTACAGTGTATTGTGGTATTACTGAAAGGACATACCAGTCATTTACACCTATTGGTGTATATGTTGCATAACGTTCTTTACCTTTATATTTATATGAAATAAAGCCACTCTTTTTATGTTTTGTATCTTCATATACTTTTTTATAGCTATAACCAGTATCAAAAGAAGCTTCCTTGAATATATCATATATATTACTACTTGCTCCAACTATAGCATTTGTATGTGAAGATTTCAAAACAAATTGTCCACTAGATTCAAATATATCTATATATCCTTCACTATTGAAACTTGTTATATCAATAAATTCAGCTAACTTGTCATTATAGTATGAACCATATAAAACACCAATAACTTTATTGTTTTTATATACAGGTGTAGCTATAACAAAAGTATCCTTCCCATCAATAGGAGATTTTACTACTTCAGATATATTACTATCTCCACTAATTGCTTTCTTAAAATATTTATAATTTGATATATCAACAACTTTTCCATCGCTAGTATGACTTCTTCCATCAGGAGAAGCAATAGAAATTCTTTGAAAATCAGATTCCTTTGATATTTTAGCCAACAATGGAATTATCTCAGGATTATCTATAGTATCAAAATATGAAACCATATTCGCTACACTCTTAACAAATGATAATGAACTGTCTAGTTTTATTTTTATGGCATTAGAGCTCTGTAAAGATATTTCTTTTAAATTAACTCTATTGTTTTCTTCTTCTTGAACATTAGTTTTAAATGCAAAATCAGAAAAAGAAATTATTGTGAATAAAAATATTAAAATAATACTCATTGCGCTTTTTAACGATTTTGCTCTTATCACTTACTTACCACCTCCAAATTAAAATTCATTGACCTATATTTTATAGACTAATTTTTCAAATTCTTTAACTGGTAATGGTTTTGAAAAATAATAACCCTGAATAATATCACAATTTGCTTTTCTTAACATTTCTACCTGACTTTTAGTTTCAATTCCTTCAGCAACTACTCTTATTCCCAATTGCTTAATAAGCGAAACTATACTTTTTATGACAATTTGACTTTTATCAATATTCTTATCATCAATAAAAAATCCTCTATCTAGTTTAATTACGTTTAAAGGTATATTTTTAAGCATATTCACAGAAGAATATCCTGACCCAAAATCATCCATCGAAAGTATAAATCCAATATCTTGTAGACTTCTACTTACCTCAAACAGAGTATCCGTATCTCCAAACATACTAGATTCAGTAATTTCAATTTCTATTAAACTATATGGTATTTTATATTTATCACATATATTAACTATTTTTGTAATAAAATCTTTTTTAAAAAAATCAACTCTTGAAAAGTTTACAGATATAGGTAAAGGTGAAATACCTTTATCAAATAAAGTTCTAATTTCTTTACAAGCTTGTTCTAATATGTACATATCAATTTTTGTAATAAACCCATTCTTTTCAAATATAGGAATAAAATCACTTGGATATATAAATTCTTTTTCTGTATATTGCCATCTAACTAGTGCCTCACTTCCACAGAATTTCTCTGATTTAATATTGTATTTTGGTTGTAAATACATTATGAATTGATTATTTTCAAGTGCATATTCCATCTTTTTTTCTATTTTATCTTCAAGTAATAACTTATCTCTTAGCTCGTCATTAAAAAAAGCAAAATTTATATCTCTATTATTTTTTATTGATAATTTAGCAAGTGAAGCTCTATCACTATATGCACTTATAGATAAGCTCTTATCCTTAATTTCATATATTCCAAAAGATAAGTTTACAAAATCATTATTGATAATGATTTTTTTAATAACATTTATTATATCTTCTCTTGTGTCATACGATAACAACATATTAAAATTATCAGAACTCACACGAGCAAAAGTTTCATTATTATGAGTTATACTATCTAATGTATACGCAATATCTTTTAAAATTGAGTTTCCTTTTTTATGACCATATATATCATTAATTGCTTTGAATTTATCAATATCAAATATAACCATTGCATGTTTATCATTTTGTGATGCTTTCTTTAGCAGATTTCTAACATCTAACTCAAATTTTCGCCAGTTTGAATAACCAGTTACAAAATCTGTATATGCCATTTTTTCTATAGTTTTTTGACTCTTTGCTTTTGAATATAATATGTACAGTATAACACCTAAAAACAAAAATGAAAGTATAATCCATCCAATAATTGTAATTATCATTAAATTATTTAGTTTTTTAGATACGACCATCTTTGGAACGACTGATATTATAAACCAATCATTTATTCCTAAAGAAGTATATGCCATATAAAATTCTTTTCCTGATTCTTTAGCCTCTACTACGCCTTTATCTGATATTTTCATATTTTTAAAAGTAAATATTTTTTTAAAATTAACTTGTGAAAGATTTGTAATATTTGAATTTGAATTTTTATGATAAGATGGAATGATTATTTCACCATTGCTATCACATATAAGCGAAAAACCTTCACCATTAAAGGTTGAAATAGACAAAAATTCAGATACAAACTCAACATCATAATCAGCTGCAATAACAGCAACAATTTTACCATTATTGTATAATGGGACTGCATATGTTTTAGTCAATTTTCCAGTATCTTTATCTATTAGGGGCTTTGATATATTAGCTGTACCTTTAATGGCCAACTTAAAATAATCCCTATCTGAAAAATCTGTTCCAAAAATACCTTTAGCATAACCTTTACCATTCGGTAAAATCATACCAATGTTATTATAGTTGCTATTTTTATTATATGATTCCAAAATTTTCAAAGTTTCTTCTAAATCAAAATTATCTTCTATTTCTAAAATCTTAGAAATATTTTCCAATTCGTTTAAATTACTTTTTAATTTACTATTAATTGCAATTTTACTCTCTTCACTAATTTCTGACAAGTAATTTTTTGTTTCATATTCAAGTACATCATCCATATTACTTATATAAAAAAACGCAAATACACTAAAAAAGAATACTACTATAAATGATATTAATATACTTTTTAATATTTGCCTACTGTATTTCAAGTGGCTACACCTCACCCTCTCAATTAGTTATATTTAGTTGATTCACTTTATTTTACTATTAAAAACTCTTTTTTACAATTGAGTTTCATAAATTGTTAATAAAGAACAAGTTAAATAAATATATTACTTATGGAATAATAAATTTAAAGGGTATAAATACAACAATAACATATTTAATCATATTAGTCTTATAGTTACTAATGTAATTAAATATGCTATTTTTTATATTTATACCCATTGACATATACTTTTAAATTTATATAGCTTATATGAAGGTTTCTATTTTTCTAAATGTTCTCTTCTTATTGAAGATGTTTTAAAATATTCAACTAGTTTATTTTTATCGTTATTAAAGATAGCCTCTTTTATTAAATTTACTTCTATCTCAAAATTTTCTATAGATTTTAATAAATTATCTCTGTTTCCTAAAAAAAGTTCACTCCATAGGTCTTCATTCATATTTGCAATACGAGTTAAATCTCTATAACTATCTCCAATAAATTTACCTGTATCTCTACCTTCTTCGTCACTATTTATAAGAGCAACTGCCATTACATGAGGTAACTGAGATGTAAAAGCTATCATTTCATCATGTTTTTGTGCAGTCAATTTTTTTACTCTTTTAAAACCTATTTCTAAAATTAAATTCTCAACAAACTCTAAGTTTTTTATATTATTTCTGCCAGTTGGAGTAATTATATAATTTGCTTTTTTAAATACCTCATCGCTAGCAAAATCAATTCCCTTTTTTTCTCTACCTGCCATTGGATGACCAAATATAAAATCTACATCATCTGGAATAATTTTCAAGACATCATTTATAAGAACTTCTTTTATTCCTGTGGTATCAGTAATTATAGTTCCTTTTTTGAAAAATTCTTTGTTATTTTCTAAAAAATTTACAATTAATCTAGGATATATAGACAATATAATCAAATCAGCTTGTTTAAAAAACTCCTTACCTGTAGTACATCCTTTTTTGATAATTTTTAACTCTTCTGCTTTTTTCAGAGTTTCAGAATCTATATCTACTCCAAACACATCTTCATATCCAGCTTTTTTTAATGCCTTAGCAAAAGAACCTCCTATAACTCCTAATCCTACAACAACAATATTCATTATTCTTATTTCCCCCTAGATTATTTTTTCGTTAAATTCAAATTTAAAATTTTTATTAATTGCATTTTTGATATTATATACAGCATCATTTAATGATTTATCATTTAAAATTTCTATATCTGCAGCATTTTTATAAAGATTTATCCTTTCATTATAAAGATTATATAATTTCTCTTTTCCATCTTGTAATAAAGGTCTTGAATTAATATTTATATCCTCTAAAATTTTTTCTATAGGTCTATTAATAAAAAGTATTATTCCTACTTCTTTGAGTATCTCTATATTAATATCTTTTTTTATTACACCACCACCAGTAGAAACTACTGTTTTATCACTAGCAGAAAGTTCTCTACATGCTTGTGTTTCATAATTTCTAAAAACATCTTCTCCTTCCAAAAATAGCCCTGCTATACTTTTTTGAGATATTTTATTTATATAATCATCCATATCACAAAAACTACAATTATATTCCTGTGATAAAAGTTTTCCAATTGTAGTTTTTCCACTACCCGGCATACCTATTAATATTACCTTTTCTTTGTTTATCATAATCAATCCCCCTATAAAAAGTTTAATTTTATTTCTTCATATATAATATTTAAAGCACCACTATCTATTTTAATATTTTGCCATATTTCTTGAGACTTTACTGCTTGCCCAACCAACATATATAATCCATCACACGTTTTTTTACCTAGACTCTGACCAATTTCTAAAAAATGAGTTTTTTTAGGATTGTAAATCAAATCTACTAATATATCAAAATTTTGTATAATAGATTTTGGGACAGGTGATAATCCTACATTAGGATACATTCCTACTGGAGTTGCATTTAATATTATATTCCCTTTTATATTCTCAAGCTCCTCATAATCTATTAATATAGCTAAATTATTTGATAGCTTTTTATTATCTTTTTTTCTAGTTGAAACATAAACTTTATCTATTCCAGAATCAAGAAGATATGTAATGGCTGCTTTAGATGCACCGCCAGTACCTAATATAACAGCTGTCTTTCCTTGAATATCAATATTAGCTACTTTGAACATAATATCAAGTCCAAAATAATCTGTATTATAGCCATATAATTTGTTCTCTTTAAGTAAAATTGTGTTAATTGCCCCTATACGCTTTGCTTCTGGAGATATAAAATCTAAAAATTCCATGACTCTTTCTTTATATGGGACAGTAATATTTACACCTTTGATTCCCAATAATTTTATAGCATCATCCAACATTGGTATATTTTCTTTTGAAATCTCAAAGTTCTTATAAGCACCTTCAATATTCAATATTTCAAATAACCTCTTATGAATTTGAGGGGAAACACTATGAGATAGCTTTTCACCTATTAGAGCAAAAAAATTCATCTTTACACCTCCTAATCATTCTGTTTAAATAAAAAATTATATTTATCTATTCAATTTTATTTCTATATACACCGATAAATTTAAAGTATGCTGTATTACGTTCTATCATGTCTAACAAACTACATACTTTTGAATCATATATAGAACATTCGAAATCTATATAAAAGAAATATCTCCAAGAAGCATTTTTCATTGGTCTTGATTCTATTTTTGTCATATTTATATTGTTTTCAGCAAAGTATCCAAGTATTTTATAAAGCTTTCCAGCTTCATGCTCAACAGAAAATACGATACTCATCTTGTTTGACTCTTCTTCAATGTGTATCTCATTACTAATTACCACGAATCTAGTATAATTGTCTGTCATATCATTTATACATGGACTTATTATTTCTAATCCATAAATCTTTGCAGCTTTTTTACTAGCAATTGCTGCCTTTGTTTTATCCTGAAGTCTCTTAACAAGTTCAGCACTAGTTGCTGTGTTATTAAAAGGTATCAATTTCCATTGACTATTTTGTTTTAAAAATTCACTACTTTGACCTATTCCTTGTGGATGTGAATATATTTCTTTAATATCTTCAAGCTTTGTACCCTTTATCCCAATTAAATTTTGATTTATTTTTATACATTCTTCTCCAACTATATAAAATCCATATTTTCCTAAAAGGTCATAAGTCTCAGAAATCGCTCCTGTAGACGAATTTTCTATAGGTATTATTCCATAATTTATTTCTTTATTTTGAAGTGCTATAAAGACATCTTCAAATTCTTTAAATTGTTTTTTTATGATTTTAGTATTAAAAAATTTTGTTAGTGCTTCTTCTGTAAATGAACCTGATGTACCAGGAAACCCTACTAGGAGATTTTTTTTATTAAGTTCGCTTTTTACTGATTTATATTTATATATATTTAACAAATCAAAATTTTCATTTAATGAATTTGAACTATTTTCATTTTTTTCCTCTACATCATTATCTATTAATCTTTTTTGCAAATTCTTACTAACTTCCATTATTGAATTAAAAAATTGCACAGTCTCTTGTGAATATTTTTTATCTTCTAGATTATTTACTGCTTTACTCAATACTTTTTCTTCTCTATCTTTTTGAAGTATAGTAGTATTATTTCTCATTTTATGCCTAGCAATTTCGAGAACTATATTCATCCTTTTTTCAAATAATTTGACAAGTTCCTTATCTATATCATCAATTTTATTTCTATATCTCGTTAAATCCTCCATTATTATCGTCCTTTCATCAAATCAAAAATTCCAATAGCTGTTACTGCTTCTATTACAGGTATAGCTCTTTGAACTATACAAGGGTCATGTCTACCTTTAATAGCTAAAACATCATCTTTTTTATCTTCTATATTAACAGTGTTTTGTTGTTTACTAATTGATGGAGTTGGCTTAATTGCTACTTTAAAAATTATTGGCATTCCATTTGTAATCCCTCCAATAACCCCTCCATTATTATTAGTTTTACTTTTTACTGTATCTCCAACGTAGTACATTTCATCATTGCTTTGAGAACCATACATATCTGTAATATCAAATCCCAATCCAAATTCTACACCTTTTATGGATGGAACAGAAAATAGTAAATGTGATAGAGTAGATTCAACAGAATCAAAAAACGGATTTCCAACACCTACATTGACACCTATCACTGCACATTCAATTATACCTCCAACTGAATCTCCATGATTTTTTGCATCTAGAATAGTATTTTTTATGGCTTCTTCCTTTGATAAATCAAGTAAAGGTAATTCTAAATTTTGTAAATTTAATAATTCTTGTTTTGAAATGTCTACATAATTAAAACCCTTATCCTCTATATTCTTGATCTTTTTAATGTGAGCTGCTATCTCTATACCTTCTTGTGATAAAATTTGTTTACATATAGCACCACAAAATACTAATGGAGCAGTTATTCTTCCTGAAAAATGTCCTCCTCCTCTATAGTCATTAAACCCAGAATATTTTATATGACCTGTATAATCTGCATGACCTGGTCTCATCAAGTTTTTAACTTCTCCATAATCTTTTGAACGAGTATCACTATTTCTTATAATCGCACATAATGGAGTTCCTGTAGTTTTTCCATCAAAATATCCACTTAAAATTTCTGGTATATCACTTTCATTTCTTGAAGTTGATATAGAATTTTTTCCTGGTGCTCTTCTTTTCATTTCTTTGTCAATCTTATCAAGGTCTAACTCGATACCTGCAGGAAGTCCATCTATATTTATACCTATAGCATTTCCATGAGATTCTCCAAAGATGGATATTTTCAAATTATTTCCCCATATTCCACTCATCAATTCTTCCTCCTAACATCTCAAAATCTTTAAAAAAATGTGGATAAGACTTTGATACACACTCAAAATCTTTCAATATGATTGGCTTATCACATCTACAAGAAGCAATTGCAAGTGTCATTGCAATCCTGTGGTCTTTGTGACTCCATACTTCTACACCTCCATTTAATTTGCTTACTCCTTCAATTATCAAACTATCCTCTTTTTCCTCTATATTCGCCCCTAGCTTACTCAACTCAATATTTATTGCATGAAGTCTATCACATTCCTTAATTCTAAGTCTTCCAGCATTTATTATGGTCGTCTTCCCTATACTTAAAGCTGCTACCACAGATAAAACTGGTATTATATCTGGACATTGAGATGCATCTATCAAAGTACTATTTAAACAGTTTGCTATTCCTTTGATTTTGTTGTCTTCTCTTAAAATTTCCATACCCATTCTTGATAAAATCTCGATAACTTCACTATCTCCTTGAAGAGAATTTTCTTTAAGGTCAAGTATGTTAATATCTTCTCCAATAGCATCTGCTGATAAATAAAATGCACCTTGAGAATAATCTCCTTCAACTTTATAATCTCTAGCTTTATAAGTTTGATTTCCTTTTATGATAAATTCTTTATAATTATTATTTACAATTTCTACTCCAAAATCTTTCATAGTTGAAATAGTTAAATCTAAATACCCTTTAGATTCTAGTTCAGTGGTAATTATTATCTTTGAATCACTATCTAATGTAGGCAATATAAATAATAATCCTGTTATAAATTGAGAACTTATATTTCCTTTTACTCTAAATTCATCTGGTTTAAGTTTTCCTGATACAATTAAATCCAGTTTATTTTCTTTGTAGCTATATTCTATCCCCTGTCTGTCAAATATCTCATAATAAGTATCAAGTGGTCTTTTTCCAAGATTACCTCTTCCTATAAATCTTTTTACTCCATCAAAAGCTAAAGATATAGGTACCAGAAATCTTAAAGTAGAACCTGACTCATTACAATCTATAGTCAGTTTAGGTTGATTCAATTGATTCTCTTTATTTAAGATTGCTTCTTTAGAATAGATTCCTGTGATTTCTAAAATATCTTCTTTTTTTTCTATAGTTGCTCCTAATGATATCATTGCTCTTATAGTAGCTATAATATCATCAGAAAAATCTATATTAGAAATTCTACTTTTTCCATCACTTAAAGCTGCACAAATAACTGCTCTATGTGCCATACTTTTTGATGGAGGAATTTTTACATTGCCTGATAATTTGCTTGGATATATTTTTAAGCTTCCCATCATTTTACCTCCTGAAAAAATTTAGAAGTAGTATCATATATAATACTTTCTCCAATATCCTTTAAAAGTATTATTTTTAGTGTATCACCTAGATTTTTTTTATCGAGAGATATAGTGTCTATTATAGATTTATTATCTCCTAATTCAACTTCATAAGGTAAATCATAATTTATTAAAATTGATTTTATAAGTTCTGATGTACCTTGTTTTGTAATCCCTCTTTTTTCACTCTCTAATGTTATCTTATACATACCTACACCAACAGCTTCTCCATGAGTATAACCTGTAAAGTTATAGTGTTTCTCAATAGCATGACCTAGTGTGTGCCCAAAATTTAAAAGCATCCTATCTCCTAAATCTTTCTCATCAGCTTCAACTACAGTTTTTTTGATAAGGCAACATTTGTGTATAATGTATTCTATATGTTGCATCACTTCTTCCCTGTTTTTTAAGTTTACAAGCTTATTAAAAAAAGTTTTATCTTTTATACATCCATACTTTATAACCTCTGCCATTCCATCTCTATAAAATTTTTCTGGAAGAGATGATAATACATCTGGGTCAATAAATACTGCTTTAGGCTGATAAAAACTTCCCACTAAGTTTTTTCCTCTTTCAAGGTCAACTCCAACTTTTCCACCTACAGAACTGTCCACTTGAGCTAATAGAGATGTTGGAATTTGAATAAAATTTACACCTCTTAAAAAAGTTGCTGCTGTAAATCCTCCTAAATCTCCAATTACCCCTCCTCCTAGTGTAATAATCAAATCTTTTCTAGTTAACTTAAAGTCAAGTAAACTATCATATATTTTAGGTAGAGTGTTAAATGACTTTGTCTCTTCACCAGCTTCTAATATTATAGCTCTAGTTTCAAATCCAGATTCAATCAAATTATTTTTAACTTCATCTAAATATAATTTTGCTATATTTTCATCTGTAACAATAAAAATCTTATTCCCAGAATATATTTTTTTAATTTCTTTACCTATATTTTTTAATATACTTTTTTTTATAAATATATTGTAACTATTCTCTTTTAGATTAACTAATAATTTTTCTTCCACGTTTAACCATCCTTCTATAGATTATATTTCTCTTCCAACTGCTGATGCGATAGTTTTTAGTTCATTTATTAATCCATCATACTCATCTGGTTTAATTGATTGTTTACCATCACAAAGTGCATGAGCTGGGTCATTATGAACTTCTATTATTAAACCATCTGCTCCAACCGCAATTGCTGCTTTAGATAGAGAGTCAACCATCCATGATTTTCCTGCTGCATGACTTGGGTCAACTATGACTGGTAAATGGCTAAGTTTTTTTACAGCTAAGATTGCACTTAAATCCAAAGTATTTCTAGTGTATGTTTCAAAAGTTCTTATACCTCTTTCACAAAGAACTACATTTTCATTTCCTCCAGCCATTATATATTCAGCTGACATTAGCCACTCTTCAATTGTAGCAGATAATCCTCTTTTTAAAAGTATTGTTTTATTTGTTTTTCCTAATTCTTTTAATAAATCAAAGTTTTGCATGTTTCTTGCTCCAACTTGAATTACATCTACATTTTCTTCAAATACATCTATATCTTGTGTTGACATTATTTCTGTAACTATAGGAAGACCTGTTTTTTCTTTTGCTTTTTTTAATAAATCTAATCCATCATATCTTAATCCTTGGAAAGCGTATGGAGATGTTCTTGGCTTGAATGCTCCTCCTCTTAAAAATCCCGCTCCTGATTTTTTTACATCTTCAGCTATAGAAACTATTTGTTCTTCTGTTTCAACAGAACAAGGACCAGCTATCATAGTAAGTTTTTTTGACCCAATTTCCATACCATCGACATTTATAATTGAAGGTTCTGGATGAAATTTTCTATTTGCTTTTTTAAAAGGTTCTACTACATGCATAACTTTTTCAACTACCTTATTCGCTTCTATTCTTTTAGCATCTATTTTACTAGTATCTCCAACTAACCCTAAAACAGTTAATTCTTTTCCATCTATAGGATTCACTTCTACACCCTCTCTACAAATAGCTTCTATTAATTTCTTAACTTCTCTCTTATCTGCTCCTACTTTTAATACTACTATCATCTTTACTACCCCCTAATATTGTAATTTTATATTTGAGTTTAAAATAAAAAAGAGAACTCATTAATGAGTTCTCTAAAATAATCTATTAAGCATCAAATCTTACATGACCGTATAAAATAATCATTTTTATAAAATTTACCTATGCCCAAGGTTATTAAAATCAAGGCCTCACCAGAAAGGAATTACATGTATTTTTGTAAAAGAAATAGCCAGCGCTAAAATAAAAGCCCCAGAACATAAAATAAAAAAAGCTATAAAGTTTTGCCACTAGTTCTTTTAAAATCCCTTTCATAGTATTATCCTCCATTTTTATAATTTATTACTCTTCTTGTTTAATAATTATAGCAAAGAAAATATAATTGTCAATATTTTCTATAAATATTTTCAATTTAAAATATTTCTTTATTTTCTTAATTCACTTTTTCTTTTAATACCTTTTTCTAAAATCGTTTAAAAAGCATCTTATTTTTACAATAATTTTTTTATTTTAAATATTATAATTCCAACAAAAACTATGCCTAACATCAAAAGTAATGTTGCTGGATATCCATAAAGCCAATTTAGTTCTGGCATATACCTAAAGTTCATTCCATATATTCCCGTTATAATTGTAAGTGGTGCAGAGATAGCCGTAAGTAAAGTCAATTTTGTAATTAAGTGATTCGTTTTTTCACCTACTCTAGAAGAATAAATATCTAGGAGTTTATCTGCCAGCTCACGTGTTGATAATGCAAAATTATATAATTTATCAATACCAAAATCTATCCCTTGAAAATTTTCAAGATTATATTTTTTTACATTGGAGTATTTTAAATATCGTATATTTTCTTTAATTATTCTATCTCCAATATATAAAAGTGGTCTGGTGTTTTTAACTATAGTTCTAGTCAATCCTCTTACATCACTTATTCTAGAAACATGATTTTTATGAATATTGTCCATCATCTCATCTTCTATTTCAAGAATTAACTCTTCAACTTTTTCTAAAGATTCGAAGCCATTTTTTATAACTTCTCTAAAAATTAAATAATTTATCTTAAAAAGGTTGATGACAGGATTTTTTTCAAGTTGAGAATTTTTTAAAATAAGATTCTTTACAAATTCAAATAAAAAATGCTCTTCATTTACAACAACTAATATAAAATTATCTGATAAATACATATTTACTTCTTCTATAACAGCTTCTCCATTTCTCAATTCAAAGGTATTTAGGCTCAAAAAATCATAATTATCAAATAAATCAAGCTTTGTTATTTCATCAAATTTAAGACAATCATTAAATGTTATTTCATCTATATCCAAAGTTTCCTTGAGTAATTTTAAATTTTTTGGAGCACTTAATATAAGATATGAATTTTCTGGTATATAAAATTTCACTCTAAAATCTTCCACAATCTCTCTTGTATTCAAATTCAATATATACATAAATCTACTCCTAAACTTCAGTTTACATTTTAAAAATTACATATATTTATTACTGTAATTATTTTTCACTATTTCAGTAATTATTATTTAATATTTATTTATATTAAATTTATTAGAAAATAAATATTAAATCTTTTATCTTTTAACTTAGACTTTTCTTACAAATTATACCATACTTTTATTTTAAAATGTGTTTAATATTATCAATGCTAAAAAAGTACTAAAAAATGAAATGCATATACTTAAATTAATAATAGCATACACACTTCATTTTAACTTAATCTAAATTATACAATTGTAGTATCCATTTTGTCTATTCATCATTTAGTCTATATCCAACACCAACTTCTGTAATTATATACCTAGGGTCAGCGGGTTGCTTCTCTATTTTTCGTCTTAATGTTGCCATAAAAACTCTTAAGGACTTAGTTTCATTTCCTATAATACTACCCCATATTTCTTTTATTATAAAATTATGAGTAAGTACTTTTCCATGATGCTTTGCAAGTAATGAAAGAATATTATATTCAATTGGTGTCAAATGTACTTCGTTATTGTCAACAATGACTTTTCTTTTATCAAAATCAATAAATAACTCATCTACTTCAAACGTAGATCTAATCTCTTCTTTTTGCTGTAATTCTACTTGTGAGTGTCTAAACGCAACCCTTACCCTAGCTAATAACTCTACTATAGAAAATGGTTTTGTTAAGTAATCATCTGCACCTGCATCAAACACTTCTACCTTTTCTCTGTCTTGTTCTCTAGCTGAAACTACAATTATTGGTATATTTGAAAACTGCCTAATAGCTTTTATTACCTCTATTCCATCCATATCTTCTAGCCCTAAATCCAAGAGAACGACATCTGGAGAATATGAGACAGCAATTGATATTCCTTCTTTACCAGTTATAGCCTCTTTAACATCATAATCTTGTGTTGCAAGTGCAGTAGATATAAATTTTCTTATTGTTTTATCATCCTCTACTAATAATATAAGTTTTTTACTCATTTCTTCCTCCAAAACTAGATTTCAAAATTTCATACTATTCACTTTCTTTGGGCAAACTAAATTTAAAAGTTGAACCTTTATCTTTATTATTTACTACTAAAATTTCACCTTTATGAGCTTGAATTATAGATTTACAAATTGATAATCCAAGTCCAACACCTTTTCTAGAATCCTTAGTACCTTCTTCTCCAGTAAAGAATCTATCAAATATATGCTCCTTCAGTTCTTTGGATATTCCAGGACCATTATCAGACACTTCAAACCAAACATAATCTTCTTTTTCATATACAATTATATTTATTTTACAATCCTCTTTTGAATATTTTAAAGCATTATCTATTAGATTAATTAAAACCTGTTCTATTAATTTGGCATCCATAGGAACAAATAATATTTGCTCTGGTATATTAATATCTATAATTGCATTTTCAATTCTTTTTTTAATATTTTGTAATGCCTCTGATATAATTTCCTCAACAAGTTCAGAACGTTTTTTGACTTCTAACTTTCCTTCATCTATCTTAGTCATGCTAAGTAAATTTTCAACAAGTCTTATTAACCACTGAGTATCTTCATATACACCACTAAGTAGCTCATCTATTATATCCTGACCTATAGTATCTTTATTTTTTATAATTGTACTAACTGCTCCAGATATTCCTGCTAATGGTGTTCTGAGGTCATGTGAAACTGCTCTTAAAAGATTACTTCTAAGCCTCTCTCTTTCTATCTCAAGATTAGTATTTTCTTTTGCTTCTGATAGAATTTCTCTATCAAGAGCTATTGCCATTTGAGCAGTTATTGTTTCAATTAAACTTATATCTTCTGTATCTAATTTTGAATCAACACACGATATACCAATAACCCCCAAAGTTGAATTCATACCTATAATTGGTATATAATATCCTTTTGAACCAGGAAGTGTATCTGTATCACTACCTGCTACTGTTGAATTAGACAAAACCCAACTTGCAACAGCTTTTTCATCTTCTATATCTAAATCGTTTTTATCCTTATTAGCAGTATTTTTTTTATAGAACTTTGATTTCTTATCCTTATCCATATTTAAATAGCAAACTATATCTCTACTTAGGCTAAGACATAAAAGTTCTATACCCTTATTTACTATATCATCTTTATTTGACAATCTTAAAAATCCCTTAATTATTTGATATATCATTTTTGTATTTTCTTCTCTTTTAGCAGCTGTATCTGCCTCATGTTGTATCTTAGATGTAAGAGTACTAGTTATTATACCAACTATTGAGAATACAACTAATGTTACTATATAATTTGAATCAGCTATTGACAATGTATATAAAGGTGCTGTAAAAAAATAATTTAACAGTACTATATTAAATACAGAGCTTATTATCCCTGTACTATATCCTTTGGTCCACATAGAAACCAAAACTACACCTAACATATATATTAGTAATATATTTTCTCTTATAAATCCCATACTTTGTACTATATATGCCAAAATGCTTATCACTAAAGTAATAATTATAAGTTTTATAAAATCAATTTTACTGATTTTAAATTTTGATTTTATTGATGAGTTATCCTTTTTAGGTCTATATTTAACTTCTGAAGCAAATTTGTAAGGGATTATATGTATATCTATATAATCAACTTCATCTATTAATTTGTCAACTATATCTTTTTTCAGTTTTTTACTCAATTTTTTAGTATTTGAATGATTTCTACCTATTACAATTTTTGTTACGTTTCTTATCTTGGCAATTCTAAGTATCTGTTCTATTACATTTTCACCATGTAAAACAATTATCTCACCACCTAACTTCTTAGCTAGTTTTAAATTGTTTTGTAATTGTTTTTGTTCCTCAAAAGGTAATTTTGCTGTATTTGGAGTTTCAACATATAAAGCCATCCACTTAGCAAATGTACTATCTGCTATTCTAGAAGCGGTTCTAATAACCTTTGCTGAAGATGGAGATGGGCTTATACATGCAAGAAGTGTATCTGATGTAGGTATTACTGTTACATCACCCTTTGATAATCTAGTCATTTGAACTTCTTTATTTACTCTTTCAGCTGTTTTTCTAAGTGCAATTTCTCTAAGTGCAACTAAATTGTCTTTTATAAAAAAATTATCTTTCGCTCTAATTGCCTGTTCCTTTTTATATATTTTACCTTCATTAAATCTTTCAAGAAGTACATCAGGTTCAACATCTATAAGCTCTAATTGCGTACTTGTATCTAAAAATTTATCTGGTATAGTTTCTTTGACTGATACATTTGTAATTATCTCCACGATATCATTTAAACTTTCTAGATGTTGTACATTTACAGTAGTATATACATTTATACCTGCTAGTAATAATTCCTCTATATCCTGCCATCTTTTAGTATGCCTTAACCCAGTGACATTGGAATGAGCAAACTCATCAACTAATATAACTTCTGGCTTTCTTGCTAATGCCGCATCTAAATCAAACTCTTTTAATTTTATAGACTTATATTCTATTTCTTTTACAGGAAGAGTCTCTAATCCATCAAGTAATGCTAATGTTTCTGGTCTAGTATGTGGTTCAATATATCCAACTACTACATCAATCCCTACTTTTTTTAAATTTTGTGCAGACTCCAACATAGAATAAGTTTTACCTACACCTGCTGCATACCCAAAAAATATTTTTAACTGACCTCTATTTAGTTTTTTCTCTTCATTCTTTATTTTTTTTAATAGAATATCAGGATTTGGTCTGTCCATCAAACAACCTCCTTGTACATTTCATTACTATTATAATATCAATTCTAGTATAAAAATGTAGTTAAGATGTATTTTTAATGATTAAGATTATGTAAAGATACAAATATGTACTTTAATTGTAAAATAAAAATGCCTAAATAATAGGCATTTTTATTTTTTATACATTCATTTTTGTCAATTCTCTTGTTTTGATTTATATATATTTTTGATTTATATTTTATTGAAAATGCATTAACAGTTTTAAATATGCAAATACATATTTAAATAAAACTATTACTACAATCTTTATTTCAACATATTTACTTTAAATTCAGTATTTCCATGAATTCATCACCTGTAATTGTCTCTTTTTCCAATAAATATTCAGCAAGTTCATGTAGCTTATCTATATTATTCTCTAAAATCTCAATTGCATTTTTATGACAAGTCTTTACTATTCTAAATACTTCTTCATCAATTTTAGCTGCAGTATCTGAAGAACAAGCAAGAGAAGAGTCTCCTCCTAGGTACTGATTACTTACTGTTTCAAGAGCAACCATATCAAATTCCTCACTCATACCAAGACGAGTAACCATAGCTCTTGCAATCTTAGTAGCTTGCTCTATATCATTTGATGCACCTGATGTACAAGTATTAAAAATAACTTCTTCAGCAGCACGACCACCTGTAAAAGTAGTTATTTTATCAATTGCTTCTTCTTTGGACATAAGTACACTTTCATCTTCTGCAACTTGCATAGTATAACCCAATGCACCTGAAGTCCTAGGTATTATTGTAATTTTATGGACAGGTGCAGAATGTTTCTGCATTGCAGCAACAAGTGCGTGACCTATTTCATGATAAGCTATGATTTTCTTTTCTTTATCAGAAATCACAGCTCCTTTACGTTGATATCCTGCAATTACGGTCTCAACAGATTCCTCAAAATCTTGTTGCTCAACTACATCTCTACCAGATTTAACTGCTAAAAGTGCTGCTTCGTTTACAATATTTGCAAGTTCTGCTCCAGATGCACCTGATGTAGACCTAGCGATTGCATTATAATCTATATTTGAGTCTACATTTACATTTTTAGCATGTACCTTTAATATAGCTTCACGTCCTCCAAGGTCTGGAAGTTCAACTGGTATACGTCTATCAAATCGTCCTGGACGAAGTAATGCTTTATCAAGACTATCAGGTCTATTCGTTGCAGCTAGTATTACTACACCTATTCCACCATCAAATCCATCCATCTCACTTAATAACTGATTTAAAGTTTGTTCACGTTCATCATTTCCACCTAGTCCACTTCCATTATCACGCTTTTTACCTATAGTATCAATTTCATCTATAAACACTATACATGGAGCTTTCTCTTTAGCTTGTTTAAATAAATCACGTATTCTAGATGCTCCCATACCTACAAACATCTCAACGAATTCAGAACCAGATATTGAAAAAAATGGTACATCTGCTTCGCCTGCTACAGCTTTTGCAAGTAATGTTTTTCCTGTTCCTGGAGGTCCTACTAAAAGTGCACCTTTTGGCATTTGTGCTCCTATTTTTTTATATTTTTCTGGGTTGTGTAAGAAATCTACTATCTCACTTAGAGCTTCTTTTGCCTCATCTTGACCAGCTACATCATTAAATCTTTTTCCACTTTGGGCAGATACATACATTTTGGCATTGCTCTTTCCAAATTGCATACTATTACCACCCATTCGTTTTTGCATCGATTTCATCATTAAATTACCAAATAGCATAAGAATACCTATAGGTACTATCCATGTAAGTAAAATACTTAAAAGAGGTGAATTTTCTTTAGGAATAATCTTAGTAAATTCTACTTTTGCATCTTTTAATCTATCAACTAGTTCTGGGTCATCCATTCTACCAGTTATGTATATATTTTTATCCTTACTACTAGATGGGCTTATTGCAATTTTATTACTTTCTATCTCAACAGATTTAACCTTTCCTGTATCTAACATTGTAAGAAATTTTCCATAATCAATCTCAACCATTTTTTTATCCATTAGACTTGGAAATATTAAAGCATTTAAAAACATTACTACTATTATTATTATTGTGTAGTAATAGAGTATTGACCTCTTTTGTGGTTTGTGTTCATCCATAATTTTGTTCTCCTTTAAATTAATTTTATGTTATTTGCAATCAATATGAGTTAAAAGCTTATTTAATTTTTTTAAGCCCTCTATTATATCTTCCATATCTTGCAATTTTTCACTAGTCATATTTTCAAAATAGTCATCAAAAATACTACTTGAAATATTTTCTTGTATATCTAACGATTTTTCTGTTACTTTAACTTTTACAATTCGTTGGTCTTCTTTATCTCTTATACGATTTAAAAATCCTTTTTTTTCTAGTCTTTGGCATATTACTGATACATTGCTATTTGTCATATTCAAATTTTTACCTAAATCACTTATTTTTTTCTCTCCATGTTCACATAGTTCTGATAAAATCAAAGCTTGTACTGCTGTAATCCCAAGTGGTTGATAGAACTGACTTAATGAAGTTGTAAATTTAATATTTATATCTCTAGTTAATTCTAGCAGTGCTTTTTTAAAACTTATCTCATCCATATAAATTCTCCCTGTAAAAATACTTTATTTTACTAATATTTTTAACTTTAAATTCAAAAATATTTTATAAATAATACTTAACACTATAAATATTTAATGTATTAAATATTATAGTATTAAGTATTTATTGTCAATAACAATATTGTAACTTCAATCATAAATAGTTTATCTTATTATTGAAATTTTTGTATAAGATATTTTTAATAAAAAATCGATGTATTTATTTTACACCGATTCCTCTCATTTTAATCTTATTTAAAAATTAAAATCTAAAGTATTTACTATTACAATAAATTTAATCTTCTGTTAACATATTATATATAAAATCAAAACTTCCTTTATGTGCACCCAAAGTCGTTTCCATAATACAAACAAATGCCTTTGCTTTTTGTAGTATTTCATCATTATCCCAATCAAACATACCTTTATCAAATATACATTCAGAAGAAACAAGTAAAAACTCTATTGTCTCTTTTGGATATTTTGTATTGAATATTCCTTCTCTTATACCTTGTTCTACTACCTCTGTTAAAATAGGTGTAAAATTTAAAATAGTTTTAACTATTGTCTTTTGATGCATCTCAGCATTGTTGGGTTGGTGAAATTGGTTAATCACTTTTTCCTTACTTCCTCCAACTTTAGGTCTTTGAGATATTAATATTTGAAAAAACTTTTCAATAACTGGAATATCTGGATTTGAAGCAATTTCTTTTAACATATTTATATCATTATCTATAATTCTAGTTATAATTGCATCCATTACCTCTTCTTTAGATTTAAAGTAGTAATAAAATGTTCCTTTTGCAATTCCAATCTCATTTAAAATATCATTTATAGTAGTTTTTGTGTATCCTTTAGTACAAAAAAGCATTTCAGCTGTATTGAGGATTTCACTTTTACGTTCTTCCGGGTCTTTTATAATTCTCATATAGTTTCTCCTTTCAATAGACCATCAGTCGGTTTAGTCTTATTATATAAAACTACTTTTATAATGTCAATTTTATAAAGTAAAAATAAGGTATAAAGAAGTATTATAATTACTTTTATACCTTATAGATTCTCATATTTTTTTAGTTGTGCTTTATATTATTAGATAGTTTTTTATCCAATTTCTAAACAAAAGTTCTGAATGTTTTTTCCATTTAACAGTTGGTTCTTTTGAAGGATCGTCATTTATATAGTAATTTTGAGGTATTGAGATTTTATCACCTCTATCTACATCTCTTTTATATTCTCTATCTAAAGTATATTTATCATATTCACTGTGACCCATTACAAATACATCTCTTGAATTTGTAATTATATAAGGACCAGCTTCTTTAGAATGACTTACAATGCTCAATTCATCATTATTTTTTAAAGTTTCAATATTTACAGTAGTGTGTCTTGAATGTGGAGCAAAAAACTCTTTTTCAAATCCATCTACTATCTTACTATTTTTATCTACTTCATGCTTAAATACTCCAAAACATTTTTGACTTAATGGAAGTTTTTTTACATTGTAGTATTTGTAAAGACCTGCTTGAGCTGCCCAACATATATATAATGTAGATTTAGCCTTTCTTTTAGAATAATCCATAATATCTTTTAGTTCATCCCAATAATCAACTTCTTCAAACTCCATTTGTTCAACTGGAGCTCCTGTTATTATAAAACCATCAAAAGATTCTTTTTTTGCTTCATCAAATGTTTTATAAAAATTCTTAACATATTCATTACAACTTCTTTTACTCTCTCTTGTTGAGATTTTAATAAATTCTACAGATACATTAAAACCTGTCTTATCTATTCTTCTAAGTAAATCTAACTCTGTATCTATTTTTATGGGCATTAGATTTAATATAGCTATTTTAGTATCTATATTTTCTTTGTATTCTAAATGTTTATTAAAGTCTTCTTTACAAATCACATCTATTCCTTCATCTAATAATTTATTAATAACAGGTAGCCCCTTTGGTAGTATTAAAGCCATCTCTTTTCACTTCTCTTTCTCTTCTTATACTATTAGAAATTTAAAGCTTGATCTAAATCAGCTATTAAATCCTCTACATTTTCTATTCCAACAGATAATCTTATTAGTGAAGGTAATACTCCAGATGCAATTAATTGTTCTTCTGTTAATTGTCTATGAGTAGTTGAAGCTGGATGTATAACACAAGTTCTTACATCTGATACATGAGTGACTAATGCTGCTATTTGTAGTTTTTCCACAAATTTTTTAGCATTTTCAAGTCCCCCTTTTACTCCAAATGATAAAACTCCACTGCATCCTTTTGATAGATATTTCTTGGCATTTTCATAATACTTATTATTTTCAAGTCCTGGATAGTTAATCCAATCTACATTTTTATGTTTTTCTAAAAACTTAGCTATCTTAAGTGCATTTTCACTATGTCTCTCCATTCTAAGATGTAGTGTTTCAATATTTAAATTAGTAAGATATGCGTTAAATGGACTCAAACAATTTCCATAGTCTCTAAGTAATTGAACTCTTGTTTTAGTAGCATATGCAGCATTGCCAAACTTCTCAGTATAACTTATTCCATGATATGTTGGGTCTGGCTCAACTAATTCTGGAAATTTTCCATTGTCCCAGTTAAAGTTTCCACCATCTACTATAATTCCACCAACACTTGAAGCATGGCCATCTAAGTATTTTGTAGTAGAATGAGTGACTATATTTGCTCCATATTTTAGTGGATTACAAAGTACTGGTGATGCTAATGAGTTATCAACTATAAATGGAACATTAATTCTTTTAGCTACATTTGCTATTTTTTCAAAATCTATAACTTCAAGAGTTGGATTTGCAAGTGTCTCTGCAAATACAACTTTAGTATTTTCATTTGCAAGTTCTACTATTTCATCCTCGCTTGCATCTAAATCAAATGATATTAAATCTATTCCAAATTTTTTAAGACTAGGTCCTAATAAATTAAATGTTCCTCCATATACTTTTGAAGAACAAAGTATACTATCTCCAGATTTACATATATTTAAAACTGCCAACATATTTGCAGATTGACCTGAGGATACGGCAACAGATGATACTCCTCCCTCTAACAAACTTATCTTTTCTTCAAAAGCTTGAACAGTAGGATTACTTATTCTGGAATACATATGACCATCAGCTTTTAAATCAAATAAGTCAGCAAGTTGGTCTATACTACTATATTTAAAAGTTGTACTTTGATATAAAGGTAAAACTCTTGGTTCTCCATTTCCTGGCTTATAATTTCCTTGCACGCATATTGTTTCTTTGTTATACATTTTTGTATCCCCCTTAGATTTTAATTAAGAAAATTAAACTATTTGTCAGATGAGATTTAAAATAAATAAAGCCTGAGTATATAACTCAGGCTCTGTATAAGCTTAATTATACTCATCTCTCAGCTTTCGCCGCAGGATTTAGCACCAATGTATATAAATATACTGGTTGCCGGGTTTCATAGGGCCAGTCCCTCCACCTCTCTGGATAAGATTTATTTAATTTTTCTATGTTTTATATCTTATATTTTTTTCCTAATTTTGTCAACTATTTTTTATATAATTTTCTTTTAATAAATTTTCCAACCTCTACTTGCACTACAGACATTATAGCTAAAATCACTGTTACAAGCCACTGTGAGCTATTTAAAACAGTTAAATTAAATGCATCTCTAAAATTAGGGACAAATAATATAACTGCCATAAGCAAAGCAGAAGTTAAAAATGAGATTAAAAGAAATGGGTTTTTACCACTATTTTTAGTAAACATAGAGTCTGTATTTGAACGTTGGCTAAATGCACGCAACATTTGTGAAAATGCTAATACACAGAATGCCATTGTTTGACCTACAGTATGGTTTCCTATATTAAGACCAATTTTATATGCTAAAATGGTCATTATTGCTACAAATATCCCCTGAGTAATAACTCTTTGTACAAGATTTTTTTCAAACAAACTTTCTGATTTAACAGGTTGATGCTTCATTATGTTTATACTTGGTGGGTCAACTCCAAGAGCAAGTGCTGGAAGAGTTGCTGTTGCAAGGTTTACCCATAGAATATGCACAGCAAGAAGTGGAGTATCCCAGTTTAACAATATTGCAACAAATAGTGTAAGTATCTCTGCTATATTTCCAACAAGCAAGAATTGTATAACCTTTTGTATATTTCTATATACACGCCTACCCTCTTTTATTGCATAAGCAATTGTGGTAAAACTATCATCCATTAAAATCATATCTGAAGAATCTTTTGCCACATCTGTACCACTTATACCCATAGCTATACCAATATCAGCAGACTTTAATGCAGGGGAGTCATTTACCCCATCTCCAGTCATCGCTGGTACTTCTCCTATTCTTTTTAGAGACTGTATAATTCTGAGTTTATCAAATGGTGATACACGAGCAAATACTGTAGCATTTTTAACAGCTTTATCCAGTTCCTCATCACTTAAATTATCAAGTTCATCACCAGATATAACAGTATTTCCTTCATTCCAAATTCCCAATTCATGAGCTATTGTTGTGGCAGTGACTTTATGGTCACCTGTTATCATTATGGTTCTTATGCCTGCTTCTTTACAAGTTTTTACTGCATCAATTACCTCAGTTCTTGGTGGGTCAATCATACCAACCATACCAATAAATGTCAAATCATATTCTATGTTTTCACTATCTTCCTTTGGTATCGATAAAATTTCACGCTTAGCAAAACCAAGTACACGTAATGCATCTTTAGACATAGCGAGACATAATTCGTGTATATTTTTTTTATCCAACTCTGTAATGTTTCTTTCACCTTTTGATGTTAATATTTTGGTACATAAATGGAGAAGTTCATCCACTGCACCTTTAGTATATACTGTGATTTTTCCATCTATATCATGAACAGTTGTCATACATTTTCTGTCGGAATCAAAAGGTTGCTCAAATACACGTGGATATTTCTCTTCAAGAGCTTCTTGATCTATTCCAAATTTATTAGCCATAAAAATCAATGAACCTTCTGTTGGATCACCTAATATTTCATCTGTTTTATCTGGATTTATACATGCATCATTACAAAGTGCACCAGCATAAACAATCTCTTTGTATACTAGTGGATGTTTCTCAGACGCAGTATCTATTGATGTTACTTTTCCAGATTCAAAATCGCCATTTACAGCAATATGTGTAACAGTCATTTTATTTAAGGTTAATGTACCAGTTTTATCACAACATATTACTGTAGCTCCTCCTAATGTTTCAACTGCTGGCAACTTTCTAATCAAAGCATTTCTTTTAGCCATACGTTGCACACCTAGAGCCATTACAATGGTTGCTGTTGCAGGTAATCCCTCTGGAATGATTGATATAGCAAGGGAAATTGCAATCATAAACATTGGTAAGAGAGGTCTCTGGTAAAATGCACCTATTGCAAATATAATAACGCATACAATAATACCTATAACACTTAATGTCTTTCCAACAGTATTAAGTTTACGTTTTATAGGAGTATCAAAATCATTTTGTGAATCTAAAAAATGTGCTATATTACCTACTTCTGTGTCCATACCAGTTGCAACTACAACGCCTACACCTCTACCATATGTGACAATTGAAGACGTATAAGCCATATTACTACGGTCTCCTAATACACTTTCTTCAGGTAAAAGGTCATCTGAATCTTTTTCTGATGGTACAGACTCTCCTGTTAAAGAAGCTTCTTGAATTTTTAAACTAGATGTATCTATTAAACGAATGTCTGCTGGAATCATTGCTCCATCTTCTAAAAAAACAATATCTCCTATTACAAGATTACTTGCTTGGATAACATTTTCTTCACCATCACGCATAACACGTGCTGTAGGTGAATTCATATTTTTTAGTGCTTCTAATGATGATTCTGCTTTTTTTTCTTGAACAATACCAATAACTGCATTTACTGTTACAATTATTAGAATTACAAAAGCTTCTGTAAATTCTCCAAATGCTAAAGATAATACTGATGCACCTATTAGTATCAATACCATAGCATCTGTAACTTGGGTCCAAAGCATTTGTAAAACTGTTCTAGGTGGTCTTTTTCTCAGTTCATTTAAACCATGCTCTTTAATCCTGTTTTCCGCCTCGGTATCGGTGAGCCCCTCCTCTGATGAGTCTAAACTCTCTAATACTTCATGTGTTGCCATCGAATGCCAAGGCATCTGTTTGTGATTTTCCATTTTGGAAGATCACTCCTTTCTTTTTTTGATTTAAGAATAATTATATTTTAAAATCCAATTCAATTCAATACTCAACAATTATATTTTACCTAAATTTAACAATTTGGTTTAAAATCTATATAAAAATATCTACTCTTTTACAAACACATACTCATTATTGTTAGATAAGTTTTCTTGATATTTATACCCTTCTAAATTAAATTTTTTTAAGTCGTTAATATCTTCTATTTTATTTTTAATAATATATTTTACCATCATTCCTCTAGCTTTCTTTGCTTGTGTTGATTCAACTTTTAATATATTATTTTTATTTATTTTAAAATTACATGTTACATATGTATGATTATCATCGATAAATTTTCCCACAGTTTTACTGTATTCACTTGATGCAAGATTGACAATAGCTGTATTTTCTTTACTTAATTCTTTATATATACTGTCTCCCCAATATTCATATAAATTTTTAAATTCTCTTATCTGTAGCTTTGTCTGCATTTCTAGTCTGTATTCATATATACTATCATAAGGTTTTACAACCCCATACAATCCACTTATGATTCGAATACAATTATTTGCAAATTCCTCATCTTGCTTTGTAAAACGCTCTGCTTCTATATTTTTATATTGTATTCCATCATAAGTTAAGATTGCAGGACTTCCTAGACTGTCAAATTTAAAATTATCAAATCTACTCTTGTTCAATATGGCTAACTTCTCGTTGATTTTCATTTTATTTTTAAAATCTTCTAAACTAAAATTTTTTATATTCTTTGATATTTCTTTTGCATTATCTATAAAACAGGGTAAGCTTAAATCTCTATCAACTGCTTGTGCATGTTTCATATTTTTAGCTGGTGATAACATTATAATCATAAATTCTTATTACTCCTGTTTTTCCAAATATTCAAGAATCTCTTGTGCATTTGTATCTGGTTTTGCTTTTTCAAAAACTTTTTCAATAATTCCACTTTCATCTACAATATAAGTTGCACGAACGACTCCTAAAGCAGTTTTCCCATACATTTTTTTCTCTTTCCACACATCAAAAGCCTTAATAGCAATTAAATCTGGATCAGAAAGTAAAATAAAAGGAAGCTCATGTTTTTCTGCAAATTTTTGATGTGATTTAATACTATCTTTACTTATTCCAATAACTGGTATATCATTATTTTTAAATCCTTCATATGCGTTTCTAAATGCACATGCCTGACGTGTACATCCTGGTGTATTATCTTTAGGATAAAAATATATTACCACTTTTTTCCCCTTAAAATCTGACATACTGACTTTATTTCCATCCTTATCTTCTAATGTAAATTCTGGTGCTTTTGTACCTATACTTAACATAAATATCTCTCCTTTTGTTTTTTAATCAATAATTTATACTATATTTATATTAATACCCTATATTTCTATATATAAATAAAATATTTTACTTTTTTATATGGAAAATTTCATGGATATGTAAATTTTATATACTAAAAATTTCAACTTTATTTGATTAGAGCATTTAAAGTGGAATTTATGTTAAATAACTATAGTAATTAAAATAAACAGGATTTAATTTATGTATTAAATCCTGCTTATTTATTTTTAATCTTCTAATACTCTAATCTATATAAATTTAAATTCTTCTACATCAAATAGACCTAAATCAGTAAGTCTTATTTTTGGAATAACAGGAAGAGCCATAAATGAAAGTGTAATAAAAGGGTCTACATACTTTGGAACTCCCATTTTTCTTGCTATTTTTAACATATTATCAGTTGTTTCTTGCACTTTATCTGCTGGAAGAGTACTAATTAATCCAGCTACTTGAAGACTTAAGTGAGCAAGTACTTTTCCATTTGATACAATTACATAGCCACCCTGTATATCTCTCAAGTAATTTACTGCAACTATAATATCTTCATCATTATCTCCTGCAACTATGATATTATGTGAATCATGAGCTACAGTAGTTGCTATTGCTCCATTTTTTATACCAAAACCTTTTAATGGTGCAACTGATATGTTTCCAGTCATTCTGTGTCTCTCAACAACACAAAGCTTTGAATATTCTTCATTTGGATTGAAATATCCATTTTTGTTTGGTATAGATTCAAATAATTTATTTGTTAGAATCTGATATGGTACAATTTCCATTACATAATTTTTCTCATTTGACTTTAATTGTATTTTTTCTCTATCAATATCTTTAAATTTAACTGTATTAAGCAGCTCTTTATCCTTAATTTCATAATTATAATCAGAAAAAATTCCCTCATCTATCAATTTACCATCTTTATAAACACTAGCTACCTCCATATTTTCTAAATTGTTTAGAACAACAATATCTGCTTTATACCCAGCACCTATTGCTCCAATTCTATTTAGACCATATGCTCTTGCTGAATTATAAGTTGCAATTTTAATAGCTTTAATTGGCTCCATACCCAAATCGATTGCACACTTTATATTCCATCTTATATGCCCTTGTTTTTCTATATCATCCAAATGTTTGTCGTCTGTACAAAACATAAATTCTTCAATTGGTAAGCTATGTTTCAATAATCCCTTTATTATAGCTTCTAAGTTTTTTGCTGCACTTCCTTCTCTTATAAAAATTTTTAGACCTGCTCTTAATTTTTCATACACTTCATTAAAAGTTATACATTCATGGTCATTTTTTATTCCTGCACATACATATGCTTGAAGTGACTTTCCAGTTATATTTGGTGCATGTCCATCTGCCATTTTATCTTTAAAAGCCTCTAATTTATCTAAAATTTCTTTTTCAGCAGATATAACATCATTAAAACACATTACCTCTCCTAATCCTAAGATTCTAGGATTATTTATGTAGGCATCCATATCTTTTGCACTAAAATTTCCTATTCCATTAGTTTCGAATCTTGTTGCAGGTACAGATGATGGTAGCATAATATATACATTTAAAGGTATCTCTTCTGTTGATTCTAGTAAAAAGTCTATTGCACTTGCTCCTTTTACATTGACTAGTTCATGAGGGTCAGCTATAACAGTTGTTGTACCTGACTTTAGTAATTTTTTTGATAATTCAATTGGCATTACCATTGTAGACTCAATATGCATATGTGCATCAATAAAACCAGGTGACAAGTATTTACCACTACAATCAATCTCTACTTTTCCACTATATTCGCCGATTCCAACAATTGTATCCTCTACTATTGCTATATCTCCTACTATTAATTCTTCTGTGAATACATTTATAATTGTTCCATTTTTAAGTACAATATCAGCTTTATCTCTTCCACTTGCTACATCACACTTTTTTTTCAAATTACTCATTTTTACAACTCCTCTTAAATTTTTTATATCAATATACTTGTTGTATCATATTAATTTATATTAGCATATTTTATGCTTACATCTCTACCCTACTTACGTTGAGTATGGAGTATTTGGCCTATCTTCGATAAAAAGCATTTATTCCATAATTTATTAAATTAAATACAAAAACATGAGAAACAATAATATTATTTCTCATGTTCTTTATAAATATTTTAATTATATTAAATTTTATTTTTTATATTTTTAATATTTGTTGCTATATCCATAGTATAGATTTATGTATTTTTATCATTTATACTAATAACTACTTTTAATTAATCTAAAAATGCATAAACTATCATTCCTACGATTATAGCTGGTATAGTAGTAATAATCATAGCCCATAAGGAAGATTTTTTGTCCATTGCTAAAAGTGGAAAAAGTGCATCTCCATCTTGAGATATGGAATTAGCTATTACTGCACCAAGTGGTATAGTTCCTTTCAAGTAAAATGACATAAGTACAATTTGTATACCACACCCTGGAATAAGCCCAAGACCTGCACCTATAAATACACTAATTACACCTGTTGATAAAACTAAATTAACTAAGTATTCATCTCCACCTAAAACCAATATTATCAAATCGTAAATAAGATATGCAATAAAAATCCATGTAATAACAAATGAAATTTCACCTACAGAATGTATAAGCATTTCTCTTAAGGAAATCTTCTTATTTTCTTCCTCTTTTTGATTAGAATTTTTAAATACTTTTTTAAAACACCACATATAAACTATTGAGAATAGTATTCCTATAACTGCTATTGCTTCTTCTAGTGAATGTAATTTTTCAATAATAGGAAGATTTATTCCAGAATGAGCAAGAGACATAAATATAAAACCTATTAATACAATTCCTATATAAATTTTGTACCCTTTACCATGTGTTATTATAAATGCAAGTCTATTCGTATTTCCATGAGATTTAGCTAAATTATCCAAAATTATACCATCATGATTATGCGACTCTTCATTCTCTTTATGCTCACTTTTATCTATATTATGTTTGTCTGATTTTCTATATTTATTTAATTTCAATTTTTTTTCTAATTTAAAATAATCTACTAGTTGTCCCGTTATTATTCCTGTAATTGTACTAACTATAGTCACAAAAAAATACATTTTAATATTTGATGAAATAAGTATAAATGCAGCATCCCCCATACTTGCTATTAAACTTGCAATGATTGCTCCAAAGCTTAATTTTCCACTTATATATAATGGCATGATTGCCAAACTCCCACCACAACCTGGTATAGCTCCTATCAAAGCTCCTATTAAAGGTTGATATTTTCTATTTTTTGATATAATATTAGTAAAATTACCACTAGTTTTATAGTTTATATATCCAAATAGCAAAATAAAAAATCCAATCATAGAACCCACATGTAAAAATGCTTCTTCAGAAGCAGATATTAACATTTCCATTAATTTACCTCCTATATTAATTTCGCAATAATTATATTATATTTTATTTGTTATTGATAATCAATATCATTATACTATTTAAATTTCTAATATTAAAAAGTGCATATCTTATATTGTTAATTTCTTGCATATTAAGATACACACTTTCTGATATTAGGTTATCTAGTTGCCACATGTAATAGTATAAAATTACATATAGATATTACAATAAATTTTATATATTATACCAGTAGTACACATGTTTTTATTGTTTACTATATTTATAAATTCTCAATAAATGTTATTACTTCCTCTATTATCCAATCTGGTGTAGATGCTCCTGCTGTAACTCCTACATTTTTATACTTCTTAAGCATATTTACATCCAATTCGTCTTTAGTTTCTATTGCAAAAGTTGGAACTAAATCTTCACAAACTTTTACTAACTTTTGAGTATTAGAACTGTGTTTTCCACCTATAACTATCATACAATCAACTTCTCTTGCTAATTCTTTAGCAGCTTCTTGTCTAGTTTTTGTAGCTGAACAGATTGTATCATTAAACACTATATGTTCTAGTTTATCAGCTAATTTGTCAACTATATTTGAATATAAATCTGGATTTATCGTTGTCTGTGCAACAACACAATATTGTTTTGAATTGTCAAATTCCATATTCTCCATTTGCTCTACAGCTTTTATTATTATTGCTGAGTTTTCGCACCATCCATTTATACCTATCACCTCTGGATGTTTCATATCTCCAATAACTATTATTTCATAACCCTTATTATGATACTCACTCACTACTGTATGTATTTTCTTTACAAATGGACATGTAGTATCTACAATTTTAAGCTTTTTATTTTTAGCTTCTTTGTATACTTTCTCAGGAACTCCATGAGATCTTATTATCATATTTTCATAATCTGGTATTATATCAATTTCATCTACAGTTTTAAGACCTTTCTGTTCATATCTTGCTACTGCTTGCTTGTTATGAATAAGAGGTCCTAAAGCATATATTCCAGAATCATTTTTCTCTACTTCATCCCATGCCATTTTCATTGCTCTCTTTACTCCAAAGCAAAAGCCTGCATTTTTTGCTATTTTAACATTCACAAAATTCCCCCCTTATTTTGAATATTTAAAGTAATTCTGTTTTATTATTTCTAAAACTTCTTGTGACATTCTTTCATGGTCATCATTACTTAACTTTTCTTTAAAATGTTCTTCAAATGATATTGGCTCTCCAAAATACACAATTACCTTACTAAAAAGTTTATACTTAGATATTATCGACACTGGTACAACCTTAGATTTACTCTTTATTGTAAATAGAGAAAGACCTGCCTTAGCTTTGCCAAAGTTATCTCCTTTAATTCTTGTTCCTTCTGGAAATATTCCCAACACATAACCATCTCTAATTGACCTTAAAATAGTTTTTATAGTAGATACATCTGGCTTTTCTCTATTTATAGGCATAACATGCAATTTTTTTAATATAAAACCTAATGGTTTCACTTTAAATAATTCTTGTTTTGCAATAGCTGCTATCTCCCTATTCTCTATAGCTGCAGCTAAAAATACAGGATCAAGATTTGACTTATGATTTGAAGCCACCACTATATTTCCTCTATCTGGTATATTTTCGGCACCTATAACTTCATATTTAAAAAACACTTTAGAAAAACATCTAAAAATATTTATTGCAAATCTATAAAAATTCACGTTTATCTCCCTTCAATACTACATTATATTCTCGTTTTAGATACATTGAGCTTAAAAACTTATCTTAGATACAACTTCTTGTACAACCTGCTCTATAGTCTTTCCTGTAGTATCTATTTCTAGTGCATCATCAGCTTTTACTAGTGGTGCAAATTCTCTATTTGAATCAATTTCATCTCTCTTTACTATATCTTCAATTACTTCTTTTAAAGTAGTATTATATCCTTTATTACAAAGTTCTTTATAGCGTCTACTTCCTCTTTCTTCTGGTGTAGCTACTAAAAAGAATTTATAATCTGCATTTGGAAAAACATATGAACCTATATCTCTACCATCTAATATTACTGAACTTTTTGTTCCAATTTTTCGTTGAACTTCAACCATCAACTTTCTTACTTCTTTTATCTTAGCTACATTGGAAACATTATTGCTTACTTCTATTGTTCTGATTTCCTCATTTATAATTTTTTGGTCTAAATATATGCTATTATTTTTAAAATCTATATCCGAATTTTCAGCTATTTTAATAACTTCTTTTTCATTATTGACATCAATATTATTTTTTAAACACTTATAAGTAACAGCTCTATACATAGCACCTGTATCTATATAATTTATATTTAGTTTTTCTGCTACTATCTTAGCTATTGTACTTTTACCAGCCCCTGCTGGTCCATCCACAGCTATAATCAAATTACTCATATCTACACCTCTATTTTATTTATATTTAATAATCGACTTATTAAAAACTATACTTATACACTAGTCCCTGCAAGATATCCAGTTGAAAATGCTATTTGTAAATTATATCCACCAGTTTCTGCATCTACATCTATTACCTCACCTGTAAAAAATAAATCCTTTATTAACTTAGACTCCATTGTAGAAGAATTAATTTCTTTAACTGAAATACCACCAGAAGTAACCATTCCAGTGTTTATGCCTGTAGTTCCATTACAAGTTAGTTTCATATTTTTTATATACTCAATAATTTTAATTTCATCAGCCTTAGACAACTCATTTGCTTTTTTATCACTTAAAGATAATATAGAAAGAATTTCTCTTAAGAAGTTTTGAGGTAATATCTGTTTAAGATTATTTAAGATATTTTTATTTGGAATTTCTCTAATTATATTAGAAATTTCATTGACATCTAAATTTGGTAAAAAATCTATATTTAATTCTACCTTATCTTTTTCAATAATCTTATTGATATAAGAAGACATTATAAGTACACAAGGACCTGTTATCCCAAAATGTGCAAATAGCATGTCTCCTGATTTTGATATTTTCTTTTTCTTAATCTTACAAGATATTTCTACATTTCTCATAGATATTCCTTGTAAAGCTTTAATCCATTTTTCTTCTATTGTAAGTGGAGCTAAAGCAGGATATAGTTTATTTAATGTATGTCCATGATTTTGAAGAACCTTATACATTAAACCATCTGAACCTGTTTTTGAATAACTAACTCCTCCAGTTGATATAATAACTTTATCACCTAATATATTATCTCCATTATCTAAAATGACACCCTTTATTGAATAATTTGCTTTATTATTGTTATGGTCATCTTGTTCAGTGATTTTTTCAATTATAATATCCACAACTTTTTTATTATACATTATCTTTACATTATGATTAATTAAGTCCTTATTTAATACTTCTATTACTTCTATCGATTTATCATTCTTAGTATAAACCTTATGGTCATTTTCTTCTTCAATCTTATACTCTAAATTTTTACTTTCAAAATACGATATAAGATTTTTATTTGTAAATGCATAAAAGCTACTATATAGAAATTTTTTATTGTTTACAACCTTATCAAAAAAAGCTTCTATCTCTCTATTGTTGGTAAAGTTACATCTACCTCCACCAGTTGCTCTTAACTTTCTCCCTAACTCTCCATTTCTTTCAATCAATATTACTTCATTATTGTTTTTTGAAGCTGACAAGGCTGCCATCATGCCAGATGGACCTCCACCAACCACTATAACTTTACTCATAAACTTCTCCTTATAATTTGATACTTACTCAAGTGCAGAATTATTTATTTTTACATGATTTTTTATATGACTTGTATCATTCATCTTTATTACTACTGGACCGTAATCTTTAAATTCTACTATATTTAAAGCAGTGTTATCTTGCTTAATTCTGTATATATTTTCCATACCTGACTCTAGGAATGATAGTAACATAACCCTCAATGTAATTGAATGTGTAACAAGAACTATATTTTTATCATTGTATTTTTCATTTAATTCCTTTATAAAAGTATCTACTCTTTCTTTTATAATTTTAAGAGTTTCTCCTTCTGGTATATTTACTAAATGTGGCTCATTTCTCCATGTTGAATATATATCTGAATAGTCTTTTTGAATTTCTTTTATTAAAAGACCTTCCCAAACTCCAAATCCCATTTCTCTAAGTGCTTCAGTTTTTTGGACTTCAATATTGAGCTTATCACCTAAAATTTGAGCTGTTTGCATTGCTCTTCCTAAATCACTACTAAAAATATAATCAATTGAATACTTACCAATGTCTTCAGAAAGTTCTCTTGCTTGTTCTATCCCTTGTGCTGTAAGGTCAGAATTACCATGACCTTGTGTTTTTCCTAATAAGTTCCAATCTGTTTGTCCATGTCTTACTATATAAAAAGTATTTCCCATATTTCCTCCTAATATATCTGTCTATTTTTTATTAAATATAAATTGTCACTTCTCAAAATTTAATTATATCATATAACAGTTTACTATGTTTCTATTTTATAACTTAATCTAAGATATTCTTCTCTTCTCAGCTCATCCTATTTATATTTACCACAATTTATTATATAATAACAGTTTTTTTCTTAAATTATAAAATGTAATCATCATATTTTATTTATAAAATTCTTCAAATCTATATTCTTGAATCGGGTTAAAATATTTATCTCTATCTACTTTTGATAAAAACATGTCTAGTGGCCTTACAAATACTCCTGTATCATCATATAAAGTTTTATATAAGACCAAATTATTATTATCTTCTTCTTTTTTATGATAAAAGTTTCCATTCAAGTCTCTATATATAAAAATATTTTCATCTAGCTCAGTATGCTTAACATCTAGCTTATACCTAACTGTGTTTTTAGTTAACCCTTTTTCATTATATGTTTCACAGATTTTTTCTATATCATTACTATCAATGGCTTTGCTCAATCCCATTGTAGCATAATATTTTCCTTTAAAATGTTTATAAATACAAGGATATTTTAATTTTCTTTCATCAATGTTTAGACTATTTTTTGGTTTATCCATTTTACTATCCTCTCCTACATGTATTGTTTGAAAAAGTTGTTTATGAGTTTAATTTTTATTTATATAAATATATTCTACTTTTCTTATTACGCAGTTATATAAAATCATGTAACTAAATAAAACTTATCCTATATTTTATTTATTAAAAGCAATACTTGTCTTATATTTTATCATAATTTAAAGTTTATTAATAATACAATAAAATAAATAAAGAGGCTGTATAAAATACAGCCTCTCAAAGTTAATATTTATAATCATATAATTTTTCTAACTTCTTTTCTAATTTCTTTTTTCTATCTAAACCTAAAACTCTTATAAAGTTATTTCCTACAAAAATACAATTATTGCTGAGATAAAATTCACACTTATCTAAATTTACAATATAACTGTTACTACATTTGAAAAAATTTTCTTCTTTCAGTAGTTTTTTTATACTAGAAGAATTTTCTCCAATATAATAAGTTTCATTTTCTGTATAAATTTTTGATTCATACTCTTGCTTTTCTATGTACAAAATCTCTTTAATGTTAATTGAAAAACGTTTATCTTCGTGTTCAATATTAATAAAACATTCCTCTTTCATTACCATCCCTCCAAGTATTCTTATTAATTTAATTTTAGTGTTTTTTATCAATTTAATCTATCGGAAATATATGTAAGATTAGTCTATTTGAAATATTTATAAAGTTATTTTTGATATTGACTTACAAACTCATTTTTTGGCATTAATTTTTAAAGTTAAAGTAGCCTATTATAAATAATATCAGTAATTATAGATACATATTTCTTTAATAAAATAACTCTTCAATAAAGTTGTGTAAAATTATACATATAAAAGTAAATATTGACTTTTATATGTATAATTTTAAGGATTAAGATTTAATTACAGATTTGTTAAAATAATTTTATACTTCTTAATTATCAATTGAAAGTTCATAGACATATCACAAATATATAGCCAAAATCAATCTTGTGGTAACAACTAACAAACACAGATTATCTATAAAGTCTAAAGTAAAAAATATGGAATTATATAACTTGCAAAAGATTTCAGATTTGCACAAAGGATACTACAAAGTGTCTCTTGTCTTATTCACGGTCCAAAGACAATTATTATAATAGCTGGAATGAACAAAGTAGTTGATGATGTTCAGTCTGCCAGTGGAAGAATCTGAACATTTACTTGTTCTGCACTAGCATTAAATTGAAAACGTAAGGCCCCTTTAGAAAAAACTACTCATTACAAGGTAAGCATTTCTTGAAATTATTAAAAAGTTGATAAGTAATATTACATGGTATAGTTATGGACATAAAAAAACAGTCTATATGTTAAAATAAACTGCTCTATAAACTAAAACTTGATAATTTTTAAAATTGAACCTGTATAATTATATCTATAGGTTCACAATAACAATCAATCCTAAAAATCCTATCATAAGAATTGTTCTAATCAAAGCTAATGCATTGATAATTATTTTTGTCTTATGTTTTTATATATACTATCAATAATCCTTTTGTAATATTGTACTGTCTAGACTTCATACTTTATATCCGTTCTAATTACTATTTTCCATCTGTTTATGTGCTTCTATTTTTTCATATCCAAGAATCTTGTATTCACAAAAGATATGTGAAAATACTCTTTTTTATTCTGAATAACTTGCTTCAATTTATTTAAAAATCTGCATAATATGTTGTCACTATTAGTTCTTCATAGTATTCTAACTTTAATACCATCTAATAATAGGAGGAATTTATGAACTACTTAATAGTTTTCTTAATAAGGTTATTTATATATTTTTTACTCCTACCATACAACTTAGGAATATCTGATGTAATCTTACTTATTTCACTAATGCACTCATTTTAAAGAATCTTATCACAATCAACTTTATCTACTTCACCAGATAATTCAAGTTTCAATATTTTAAAACAAATAAGCTATAATATATCAATTAGAAATATTCACTAAGCTATTTTTATATGTATTAATTAATTTATTATATTATCTTTTTTAGCTTTAATTTTAAGTATTATACGTATTAATACAAATATTGAGATATTGGACAATATCAATAGTAAAACTATTACTATAAAAACAACTCTCTTTTCAGGAGAAATTTTTAAAAGATTAATAATATAATCGTAAAGTATAAAAAAAGATAATAAATTTGCTATCATTGGAACACATATATACAATTCTTTTTTACTAATTTTAAAATTAGTAAAAGAAATTTTATATATGTACAATAATATAATTAAAATCAATTTTCCAAAAAAGATAGCTTCATATCTGTATAAATTTCCATTAAGTAAAATATTCATATTATCTAAATTGTTCATTGAAACTACTAATAGCATACTCAATGCATTTATACCTATTAACACCATCCAATAAAAAAACAAAATCACTAAACATTTATATATATTGACCTTATAATTTGACTTATAAAAAATAAAGGTTATAAGAATACATATCCATATTCTATCATTAGCTCCTACATTTATATAAAAAGAACAAATAATGAGAAAAACAGAAAATAAGAAAGATATATTTAACTTTATTAAATTAGTTTTTACTTTACTTGTATAATCAAATACTTTCTTGCATGCCCATATCTCTATAATAGAAGAAACAATTGTTATAAACGTGTCTAGCATAATAACTCCCCAAAAATAATTAATTTATATCTTCACAATAAAATATACCATTAAAAATACATACTCATTATAACATAAAAAGACACTTAAATTTGATATTATTACTTAATGATTTTAATAATAGTATAAAATCAACTATGAAATATTGACAATTAAGTTGTTAACAATACAATCAGAAAATATAAAAATTATTTCTTCATTTTATTTTAATTATGCTTAAAAATATAAGTCGACTCTAAGAACAATTAGAAACAATTAAGGCAGTTTGATATGATTAAATAAAATAATTGCTTGAATTAAGAAAAAATATTGAATTAAAAGATTATTTTTAAAACTAAAAACATAGAGCACTAAAATAGGTGGTATCATTTAATTTGATACCATCTACTTTAATCATTATAGGTATTTTACTGAATTTACGCCTATTAATCATCAATTTATAAATAGTTGATAACTTATTAAATAATACCAGCATAGATTCTTGTATATATCTATCTATTAAAAACTTAAGCATGCAAACACATATACTTATTCATCCTTTAAATTTTTAAAATGATTTTCAAATAAATCTAATGCATTTTTGTCAATAACTTCATCTTCATGTAATGCTGAAAGTAAACTTTGCAAAGAATTATCATGTATATTACTTAAAAAATCTTTTGTCTCAACATTTAAATATTCTTTGTGTCCAACAACTATCGTATAATGAGTATATCTATCTATTTTTTCTGCATCCAAGAAATGCTTTTTAACAAGTCTTGATAAAAGTGTCAATGTTGTTGTTTGTTTCCATCCATATTTTTGTTCCATAGCTTCAATAGTTTCTTTTGATGTCACTGTATCATTTTTTTCCCAAATAAACTTCATAACTTTTAACTCTGCTTGTGGTATTTTTGAAATTGTCATAACCTTACGCCCCTCTCAAACTTTTATTAAATTAATACTATCGCAATATAGTTTTTAAGTCAAAGATTTTGTCGATAATAATATTTTCCAATTTTTTCCATAATTTATTTCTTGATATAATTCTATAACAAATTACATAAGAAATGTTTATTCTACATTATGAAATTAAATATATACACTATTAAAAAACTAAAAATTTAAACTTTTCTTTAATTGATATATAAAAATTGGATATATAGCATTTATATTTGACATTTTCTTTGAAAGAATCGTACAAAAATTAAAAAATAATTTGTGTTCGATTTTCTTATAATATCACTTTTTTATTATTACGCTTTCAATTATAACTTTGCTATCTTGTATCTTTGACAACTATTTCATTTGGTATGGATGTTTATTTGCTTTTACATTTCATTTTATATTTCCTCACTTTAACTTATATATCCGATTTAAACACCATGTTCCTGGCGTATTCACATCCATAATCTTTTTACCAATCTGTATCTGGCTACTTTATATTACATCGAATATGCTTAATTATAGTCTGTTTAAACTTTCACTTTCCTGTTTTATTGGTACAATTTTATTAGTAATAATATTTGTTTCACTTCATAAAGCTATGAAATTTTTTGAGTATTTACTAATAATGTATCAGGGTGAAAATAATCATTAGTTTTAGATATTATTATAATTTCTACCATTATACAACAGGCAAACAAATGGTACAAGGAGGTTGTAAAAACACAATTTTAAGGTTAATAAAAATAAAAGAATTCATAAAAATGAATTCTTTTATCTATAATTTTGATTAGTTTTTTAAATATAGTACTAAAGCTACTCTTCCTTTTTATCAAAGTTTAAAGATTATTTTACATTATCTTTAGTAAATAATCCAGTAAATTTATACATCCAAAGTGCATTCAAAAATAATAATATACTTGTTGAGAAAAATACTGTTCTAATACCTAAATGGGCCGATATTTGTCCCCCTAAAAAAGCTCCTGATGAACATCCCATATACTGAGCAGATGCATTATATCCAAATATTTTTCCAACATATTCTTCTGGTGCAATTTTTTTTAATAAACTATTTACAGAAGGATTAAGCCCTGCCACTGATAATCCTAATAAAAATCTCATAAACATCAGTTGCCATGCAGTTCTTACAAAAGCTTGTGGTATAAATATAATTCCTGCCCATAAAAGTGAAATTAGTAATACCTTTTGAGGTCCTATTTTATCTGACATTTTTCCAAGTTTTTGAGCTGCCAATAGGTTTGCTAATCCTGATGCAGAAAATGTCAATCCTGCTATTAAAGCTACATTTGATGCAAAATTTGTAAGCTGTGATATATATATTGTTACAATTGGTTCTATAGAATATAATGCCAGCTGAGTAATAAATGTAGTCACAAAAATAGATGCAATTAAAAACTTATTTGGCAATGGATTTAATTGTTCTTTAGGTATAGAAATTAACTCTTTTATTTCTTTAGGTCTAAAATTATCTACTACAAACAGAATAGATATGATAAATGATACAAATAATAATCCTCCTGTTATAATAAATACACTTTTAAGTCCTAAAATTGATTCTATATACCCTCCTACTGTTGGCCCAATTAATGAACCAGTAGTTGATGCAGTTGCAAGTGTACCTAAGGCCCAACCAGAATGATTTTTATCTGTCTGAGTTGCAATCAGTGTAGTACATGCAGTTGCATAACCTGTAAAAACACCTTGAAGAATCCTTAGCCCTAATAGCTGATAAACATTTTGTACAAATGCCATGGTAAATATCACTATTCCCATACCAATACTTGCACGTAAAAGCATTGATTTTCTTCCATATTTATCAGCAGCTTTCCCTCAAATTGGCGAAAAAAATGCTGCTACTACAAAAGTACATCCAAAAATCATACCTGAATACTGTTGTATTAAGCCTACATCAGTTACACCCAACTGCTTAATATATAATGGAAGTATAGGTGCTATTTGGCTCATACCTATAGAACTAAAGAACATCCCTATCCAACATACAAATAAATTTCTTTTCCACAATTCCATATAGAACTACACCCCCTAAATTTTAAATTTCTTTGACAGCACTATAATTTTATTACCTTATACTATTAATTATAAAGTTTAAAAAACTTAATTTCCATGGATATCCATAAAAATAAAAATATTTTATGGATATTTCTATCTATTTCAAAAATAAATTTCAAATTTTTAAAAATTTACTTACGACAAAATTTTTCTTCATGTATAATCCTAATAGAAATAAATTACACTTGGAGGTAAATGAATATGCCACAAAATAGAAAAGAAAGTTTAATATTTACAGTGATTATGTGTGCCTTTATGGTATTTTTTATGAGTGTCTATAATGTCTCTTTGCATGAAGGCCTTTCGCTAGAAACTGTAAAAAATGCTTGGATGAGTTTTCCACTAGCATATGTAGTAGGTATGATTTTTGATTGGTTTGTTGTTTCTAAAATTGCTAAAAAAATCGCATTTCGCATTGTAAATCCAGAAAGTAGACAAATTGCAAAGGCCATTGTTATATCAAGTTGTATGGTATGTGGAATGGTTATATGTATGTCTTTATTTGGAGCCATTGAATCAGTTGGTTTCTCTAGTACAATCTTATTTGTATGGGTTGTTAATATATTCAACAACTTTATTATTGCATTGCCATTACAACTACTAATTGCAGGCCCTTTAGTGAGATTTGTTTTTAGGAGGTTATTTCCTGAAGGAACAATTGTAGATTGTTTATAACTATACAAAACTACATAAGACTTTATACTATAAGTATACTTATCCCAAATCAAGCTACTACACTATACAATAATTTTTAATTAGTGGCAAATAAATTTGTTACCAAATTTATTTGCCATCAAATTCATCGTTAATTATATTTTAGATTTATGAAATTCCATTCAAATTTATTAAATTTAATTTTCACATTATGTTCAAATTCACTCTTGGCAATGTATTTTTCATTTTGTAGAATCAAGTAAAAATTTTATTATATAGTAGACTACCACTATTTTCATACTTACTCCCCTCTAAAAATAAAGTATGCTTATCATAATCAGTCATTACCAGTTAATCTATGATATAGGTGACAAATTAAATTCTTTTATGAATATTTTAATAGGTACTTTCGATAATTCTGAACAACACAAGGAATTACAAAATAGAAGAATCAAATTGACTTCTTATGAGATTCCAAATGGTTATGATAAAATAGCTTTTACTTATTAAAAATTAGGAAATATAGAATATTCCAGTTTGAAGATTTCAGAAAAATTCACTCAATCCACCCATCTTTTTTTTTATAATATTGTCTAGGAAATTCATAGTTTGAAAACATTAATGGAGATAGAGAATACGAGTAACTACCAGCATTATTAATTGAAACCACATCTCCTATAACTGCCTTTTTTAATTTAACATTATTGGCTAATACATCTAATGATGTACAAAGATTTCCAACTATTGTTACATACTCTTCTTCTTCTGAACTACTTAATACTGAAAAAGAAAATGCATGATTTGATGTATATAATGGTTCTTGCCCTTCTAATTCTACACCACAAGTTACTTTCTCAATTAAATTAGAAATAATAGGTCTCATAAATCCATTAAGACCATTTCTTACAACAAGATACTTTGTCCCTCTTGATACCTTAATATCGACAATTTTAGTATAGTAATTGCCTGATGTGCAAACTACAAAACGACCTGATTCAATAAAGAGTCTAGCCTTTAATGTATTTGCATTAGTAGAAACAATCTTTTCAGTTAATATCGAAAGCTTTTTAAAATTAACTGGACTTTCTTTAAGATTATCATATGCTACTCCAATACCACTACCAAAATTTATAAACTCAATGTTTATATGTTCACTTTTATTTAAATTTAATGCTATGAGAAAACATTTTTCATAATAACATCCTAACTTTTAAAAATCTAGCACTTGAGATTTAATATGTATATGTATCCCAACTACAGATATATAGTTACAAAGATTTAGTATTTTAAAAACATTATCTATATCTTCTATATCAATACCAAACTTGCTTGATATAGAGCTATCATCATCCATAGTAAAATCAGGATTTATTCTAAGACCTATTTTAATTTTTTTATTATGTTTTTTTGATATTTTATTTATAAGTTCTATTTCTGTTATACTATCTGCAATAATTATACACTTATCTAAAACAGCTTCTATATCCTCTTCTGTCTTTCCTGGTGCAGAATAGTAAATATTATCTCTAACCACTCCACATTCTTTTGAAATCAATACTTCTTTCATTGATGCCGCATCTGTTCCAAACCCTTGTTTAGCAATACTTTTCACAATTTTATTATATGGATTTGTTTTTATGGAATATAAAAAGTCAAAACCTAAAATATTATTTTTTAACTCCATACATCTTTCGATTATATTAACCTCATCATATATATAACATGGTGCATGTTCTTTTATAAAGTTATATTCTTGATTTAAATACATATTTTATACCTCCATGGTTATAGATGATTTTATTAATTAAGTTCCTATACTAATTATAATATATTTTACTATAGAAATAATTTATTTCAACTTTGTTACAGATTAAAAAAGTATATTGTTGTTAATGTATTCTCGTAGTATCCTAAGTTTATATTAAACTTTAAAATTGTGAGGTTATATATGAAATTTTTAATAGTCTTTTTAGCATATTTTTTAATGTATATTTTACTGGTACGTATTGGAAAAAGAATTAATAAAGTATATCCATACAAAAATCATATTTTTACATGGATGATTTTAATTTTACTAGCATTCTACATAGTTACTAATATTGCTAGTTTTCTAAAAGTACTTCTTTAGACTATTGGTTTTAAACTACCAAATAAAATAAAAATCATTCTATGTAATATATATTTAAAAAGTTTTTATAAAATCTAAATATTACTATATGATTAAAAATTATTTTAAAATAATATGGAGGTGTTAATATGAAAGTATGTATTCTTATGGGAAGCCCTAAGAAGAATGGCAATACAGCTTCTATTTTAGAGCCATTTATAGAAGAACTAGAAAACTATAATGCAAATCTTGAAATGTTATGGTTATATGATTATCAAATAGAACCTTGTATTGCCTGTAAAAAATGTCAGAAAAATTTATCTTCTTTTGGATGTTGTCATGATGATGATGTTCATAAAATTTTCAAAAAAGTTCTTATGTGTGATTTGATTATTCTTGCAACTCCAATTTATTCTTGGTATTGCACTGCTCCAATGAAAGCATTGCTTGATAGATTGGTATATGGTATGAATAAATACTATGGTGATGAAAAAGGACCAGCACTATGGTCAGGAAAATCACTAGCACTTATTACAACTTGTGGATATAGCCCTGAAAAAGGAGCTGATATCTGGGAAGATGGTATAAAGCGTTATTGCAAACATTCACAGTTGAAATATATAGGAATGCTTGTTGAACGTGATTTAGGTAAACCTAATTTTATGGATACTGAAAAAGAAGAACACTCTCGTCAATTTGCAAAATATATTTATAACATTGTACATAATTCATTTAAAGCAGATAGCTATTAACTATACTACAATAAAATACTATTTTTTGAGACACAATTTTTTGTTTACAGTTATCTAAATTTTATAACTTAATAATACAAATAAAACAAATAAAGCTTATATAATTTAAAAATTATATAAGCTTTATTTCCACCTGTATTTTAGTTTTGAAATGATATATCATTTATACCACTATTTTTCACCTCTATAATTGGATGGCCATTACCTAAAGTATAATCATTAGACCAACCTTCTGGTAACTTGTTTAATCCTCTATTATCCAATTTTAAGTGTAAATTTGATGGTTCTTTTTTTAATTTTAATTTAAATACACCACTAAATATATCTGTGTCATCTTTCCCAAACACGCTTATATTTCCATTTATATTTGTAGCAGTTACCCCAACAATACCATTATTAGCTCTAAACTTTATTTCAGACAATATAGATTCAGCAGATACACTTGAAACTCCGTTATTAATATTTATATTAAAAGGATATGTTATATCACTATCTTCAACGTTTACAGTTCCATTATCAACATTAATTGTAGCTCCTCCTTTGATATTATAAACTCTTACTGACCCATTTCCAGTATCTATCTTAAAATTAGAATAAACTCTATCAGGAATTCCTATCTTTAATATATTTACCATCTTATCTTTACTTGCATTTATAATATTATCACCATTCATATCTTCTACAGTATTATCTGTATTTTTTTCTATTTTTTTCTTAGCACTTACAACCACCTTACCATTTTTTACATTATTAGAAGATTCTTCTTTATTTACAGAAAAAGTACAATTTTTTTCATTGCTAACACTAACATAATCAAATTCAAATTTATTAGTATCTGTCTTTTCAATAATTACACCTAAATTATCCATCTCTATAGACATTTCAGATACTTCATTTCCATCAATTGTAGTTAAATGTTTTATTATATTTGGTGTTATGTCCATGTCACTATACTCTGCTATATCTAAACATTGTTTATATGTATTTGAATCGATTCCCCCAACTTTAGTTATACTTTTAGCTCCTTTTAATATGCTTTTATTACTTCCATCAGCAACTAAAACGATTGGTTTTTCTTTTGCTAAAGGAGATAATGTCAATGCATCTATTAATTGATATCCTTTTGTTATGTAAAAACCATTTGCCCCATTATAAAACTTTTCTATTACTTTTTTATTAGTTTCAAATCTATCATTTCCCCCAACTCTAGTTGCATTGGTCTCTTTTATTAACTTTTCATCTATTGCAGAACTACCTCCTATAGCATAAACACTTAACTCTTTAGTACTAAACGGAATTTTTTTACCATCTGTAAGTATTATTGGCACCTTATTTTTTGCTGCTACAGGTGCTATACTCATAGCATCAGCCTCACCGACAAATCCATTTGTTATCATAACTTCTTTTACTTTACTAACTCCATTTATTTTTTTTGCTACATTGTAACTAGTTTCAATTCTACTATTTCCACTTATTCTTTCTACTTCAATATTTTTTCTTTTTATATCTTTTTCTACTGAACTATCAATTGTATTATAACCACCAATTATATATACTTTTTTTACGACATTCAAATTCTTATTATTTAATCTATTTAATGTCGCATTTGGTAGTTCATTTTTTTTAGTTAAAAGTATTGGAGCATTGATAGTACCTGATAGCCCACTTGATGAAAGCCCATCAGATAAATTTTTATCTCCATTAACTAATATTACAGTGTCATAAGTCTGCTTATCTGCTATAAGTCCTGCTGTTTCATATCTATCAGTTCCTATTATAGAATCCTCTTTAATTTGTGCACTTGCAGTTAAACTATTAAAAAAAAATAGAGTCAAAGCCAAAGTTGATATACCTATTTTTTTACTGAATTTTTTGAACTTTTTATTCATAATCCCTACTATTTCCCCCTTCTTATAATTAATTATTTTTTTAATTTTTATAAATTTACCTCTTTATTTACAAATTATAGCATAATTTTATAATTAAATAGCTATTCTCTTAAAATTATTTAATATAAAAAAGCTGTATTTCTATTTATTAATTAATAGTCAAGTAAGTAATAAATAGAAATACAGCTTAAAATATTCGACTTTTTACCAAGGTTATTTCATCTGATTAATAAACTAGAAATTTACACTTTACCAAATATAAGGTATAATACGATATTTCGTTTTTTGACAATATTCCTTATATCCATCAAGTTCAGCACTAAGTAACTTCTCTTCATCTAATATCCGAAACACAATTATTATGCATAAAGTAATTGCAGCAATCATTCCCCACCATGAATTCAGTGCTAGAGGTGTAAAAAGTATAATTAATATAGCACCTAGATACATAGGATGTCGCACAACTGAATATGGTCCATCAGTAATCACTTTTTGATTACTCATAACAGTTATAACTTTTGATGTAAAGGAATTGTATCGAAAAACAAAGAATACAATTATAAATCCAATTAAAATAAGTACATCTGATATTATTGTCAAAATAAGTGGAATACTAGACCAAGCAAAGCGGTTATCTAGAGCTGGTACTTCTAGCAATCCAAATAAGAAAAGAAATCCAGCAATACTTTGACCAAGTATTTGTTGTGGCAATTTGATGGCAAATTTTATTTTTATCTCTTTTTTTCGAAGATACTTGTATTAAAATATTTTTATTGCATAGTTTGATATTTTTCAGTATTTATACAGCTTTTATCATCATCTTGCCACCATCAAATACATATTCAACCATATTGTGTTCATATAAATATGTTATATAAGAACGTATTGTACTACCAACTAGAACGTATTGATTAGCATCTAATTTAACGTTGTACACATCACACATTTTTTCAATGACTTCATCAATCATAATTGGTTCACAACAAACCTTTTTAATATTAGATATTATCTCTTCCATCTTCTCTTTATTGACATCAATTAAATCTTGTATACTTGTAGTCTTGACAGAGTGACTTGGAACAAAAAAATCTGCATCAAGAGTTTTCATTTTTTCTAACGTTTTAAATTGTGAATCTATATCCAATAAAAAAAAGAAATGATATTTACTAATTATATTTTCTGGTGTAAGGCTATCTGCAACAAACAAAACATTATCTGGAGTTCTAACACCAATCATTTCAAAATAATGACCAGGAAGAGAAATCGCTTCAAGTTCTGTATCTAAAATTTTCCCATTTGAAGGTATAATATAATCAACTTCACTCTCTTTTGCTAATAAAAATTTATTTTTTAATGCTTTACTTGGATACCCTCCATACAAAAATGCTGATTCTAATATTGGATTTTCTGTAAAGTATCCTTCTATTTTAGTTGTAGCAATCTTGCATTTTGTTTGATTTTTCAAATATGCATTCCCTCCTATGTGGTCTGCATTTGAATGAGTGTTTATTATTAGTTTAGGATTTAAATTATGCTCCTCTAATAGTCTAAGAACTTGTCTGGCTGTATCTTTGTTATTTCCACTGTCAATTAAAATTGCATTATTTCCATCTACATATACACCTACTATTGTAGGAAGTGGGATATAATATGTATTTCCTTCTATATGTTCTAAAGTCAGTTTAGCCATTTTATAACCTCCCTTAAATTTATTTTTAATTATAGCATTAATTTTCAGAAAATTCCAATCAAATTATTTTTATAATATGTTTTTATTTTTTTTATTAAAAATTGGAAAAACTATATGATATATATTATAATCTATATATAAGGAGTGATGTTATTGAAAAAAGATAGAATAACTTTTTCAGAAATTTTAATATTAATTGTAGGCTGTATATTAATGGCAATTTCTCTTAACATGTTTTTTAATCCACATGCAATTGCTGCTGGTGGTATAACAGGTCTTGGAGTTGTTTTAAATTCATTATTTGGTGTACAACTTTGGATTGTCAATTTACTTTTAAATATACCTCTATTCATATTTGCTTACAGAATACTTTCAAAGAAAGATTGCTTTAAAACAGTCTTAGGTATAATTTTTCTTACTATAGCACTTAAAGTTACTGCAAATATGACTACACTAGATATTACAAATGATATGTATCTTGCAATTATATCTGGTTCTATTTTAATGGGAGTTGGTCAAGGCCTTATTTTTAGAATAAATGGCTCTACAGGTGGAACCGATTTGATGGCACTCCTATTAAATAAATATTTTCCTACACTTAGTATCCCTGTTTTGATGGGTATTGTCGACTGTGTTGTAGTAGTACTATCGGGAATAGTAAATAGACAAGTTGAGATTGCACTTTATTCAACTGTAGCACTATACATTTTAGTAAAAATTAGTGACTTACTTATTGAAGGATTTAATTATTCAAAATCATTTACTATTATATCTGACCTTTCATCAGACATAAGTAAAATAATAATGGAAGATTTAGATAGAGGCGCAACTATTCTAAAAGGCGAAGGTGCTTATACTGGAGAAAATAAAAATGTACTTTTGGTTGTAGTTGAGAAAAAAGAAGTTGTTGAACTAAAAAAATTAGTGAAAAGTGTCGATCCTAATGCATTTATAATAATTACAGATATACATGAAGCTTTAGGAAATGGATTTAAAAAAATAGAATAATCACAAAAACAAATAGCAAGCATAAATTTCAGATATAAAAAACTTATATTTTTATATTTGAAAATTGTGCTTGCTGTTTTTCATACAATAAACAATCAAAAAATACACCACTTAGATTTAATTTTAAATTTATCTCATTGTGCTAAATTTACATTATTTATTAGTTTAATATCTATATTTTATATACTTTCCTATCAATATAAATTTAAAATAGATTAATTACATTGACACAAATCTGTATAAAATATATGTTAAATTATCTACTACTATAATAAGTAATTGTAATTTACATATAAATTACGATTACTTATCTATAAATTTCTTTTTTATCTTACTATCAATGATAGGTATAGGAATTATCATCCCAATTATACTGATTAAAAGATTAATCAAACTTAAGTATTCAGGTCTAATTTTTATAAAAATTTTATTCAAACATACAACAATTACTAAAAATAATCCTATAATAATCCATATATATCTCCCAACTTTATATAAATTTCTATACATATAATCTTATCTACAAACTACAAGTTTTTATAATTATTATTCTCCATTATATCATTTATTGAATTTTTTAACAATTAAACGAAATATAAACTTAAACACCTATGCAATTACTAATTATAAAGTATTTTAAAATTACACAAGACCTATATTTATGGATTATAAGATATTTATATAATAAATTATTCATAAATATAGCCAAATTGGTCTAAATATGTATATAATAAAAATAATATGATGATTATATTTAACACTGTCAATAAAACTAAAAATATTAAAAAGGAGAACTTAAAATGAGTGTTAATTTACAAAAAGGACAAAGAGTAAGTTTAGTAAAAGATGCTAATCCTGTAAAAAATTTAGTTGTAGGATTAGGGTGGGATATGAACAAACTAGGTAAGAAAAACTATGATTTAGATGCATTTGCAATAGCATTAACTAATGAAGATAAAATGAAATCATCAAAAGACTTAGTTTATTTTGGACATCTTAAACATCCTTCTAAATCTATCATACATACTGGTGATAACTTAACTGGAAGAGGCGAAGGAGACGATGAACAAATAAATGTTAATTTAGGTGAGATACCTGAATATGTACACAAAATAGTTTTTGGAGTTTCTATATACAGAGCTAAAAAAAGAAATCAAGATTTTGGCCAGATGAATAATTCTTTTATAAGGCTAGTTGATTCAAATTCTAGACAAGAATTATTTAAATATAACCTTCAAGAAGACTTTTCTGGTAAAGTAACAGTTTTGGCAGGCGAAATTTATCGCAGAAATGAAGAATGGAAATTTAATGCCCTAGGAATTGGTCAAAATGAAGAGCTTCATGAATTAACTGATATATATCGTTAATACTAACTATAATAAAAAATTTATAAAAGGAGTTGTTTTAAATGGGTATAACTTTAGCAAAGGGACAAAAAGTAAGTTTAACAAAAACTAACCCAGGTCTTAAAAAAGTAATGGTAGGATTAGGATGGGATACTAATAAATATGATGGTGGTTTTGATTTTGATTTAGATGCTTCTGCATTTTTAACTGGAGCTGATGGTAAGGTAACAAATGATGGAGATTTCATATTCTATAATAATTTAAAACATGCTTCTGGAGCAGTTGAATACATGGGAGATAATAGAACAGGAGTTGGAGATGGTGATGATGAGCAAATAAGTGTTGACCTATCTAAAATACCACAAAACATTGCAAAGATATCATTCACTGTTACTATAAATGAAGCTGCTACAAGAAGACAAAACTTTGGACAAGTTGAAAATTCATATATAAGAATTTATAATGAAGAAACTAATGAAGAGCTTATCAAATATGAATTAGGTGAAGATTTTAGTATAGAAACAGCAATAGTGGTTGCAGAGTTATATAAACATAACGAAGAATGGAAATTCAATGCCTTAGGTTCTGGTTTTGAAGATGGTCTTGCAGGATTATGTGGAAATTTTGGTGTTAATATAGGCTAATAAGTAATTTAAAATAAAAAGGATATTTTTAAATTATATTAAATTGATTTGTTAATTTAAAAAAAATACAAGTATTTAAAAAGTTTTCAAAATACTCTTTGACCATATAATACTTAGTAAAAAAATAGAAATGTGCTATTAGCACAACTCTAATAAGTATGTTTTCTGTTTTTAAGATTTGTCGTAGGATATTTACGTATTCTACGGCTTTCTTATGCGTAAATCTTATCAACAAAATTAAAGTACAAATATCCAATTTACCACAAATACAGTATCCTCATTCAGAATAATCCACTTAGAGTTGTCTTGGTCTTTTTTGTAGCTGTAGTAGAATTGTGAAAACCATACTTTCTACGTATTTGCTGAGTATCTAATCTTGCTGATGGTATCTTTCGTATTATCCTACAAACTCGTCTTCTTAGATTAAATGTTAGTAGAGTACCATAACCTTCTCATTTTGCTGTAATATTAAAATAACTCTTTCCTTTTGTTTTCGTATTCATGTTTTATTGTGTCAAAATTTTTATCATATTCCTATTTTAAAATATAGTCACTAATCTACCTCATAAATCACGATTTTAGAAAATGGTGAAAAAAATGAGAAGATAAATTATACATAAGTTACTTTGATAAAAATAAGGAGAACAAAAAGCAAGTGGCATTCCTTTGACAGAATCCTATCAGGATGAACAATATATCACTACTTTTCTTCCAAAGCCTAAATTGAAATTTTCTAATACAGCTATAACATGTCTTATGTTTTAGTATGATAATTTTCGTTCGTTTTATTATTACAACTTATACTATAGTTTTATTTGCTTTGTTAATATTTGTAATATTTTAGACACTCTTTATACTTATGTTACTGATATACTTTGATTAAGAAAAGTAAATATAAATAGAGTATATTATAAAGGAGATAATGTTATATGGATTTTTGGAACAATACACTTTTAAGTATAGGCGTAATATTTACAATAGGAACTACAATAAGATATTTAATTAAAGGTAAAGATAATTATTGTAAGAAAAAATATTTAGATAAGTTAGAGTTGAAGTATGGAAATATAGATAGAGAAAAAGCTATTAAACTAGAACTATTTTTTAACTATTTAATAAGTTTAGAATACATAATAATGGGTTTATTAATAAGAAAATTTGATACTGCAATAATATCAGTGATATTGGTATCTATTATAACACTAGTATCTTATTATTTAGTTAGAAAGAAATATATAACTCTGTAAGAACTAATAAGATTGATTAAATTAAGAAAAGAAGGTAACAACTAACTCTAGTTGCTACTTTCTAGTCTATTTAACTAAGTTTTCTATTTCACTAAAAGCTTTTTCATTTCCATTTCCTCTAATTTGAGTTATATATCTAAATTCTTTCTTATTTATTAAACTATTCTAGATATCTCTTATATCATCTCCAACTAATATACAGGTGATTCTGTCTTACCTGTAAGAACTCCTACTGATAAAGCATCAACTAAATCATTTTCCCTATTTTCTCCATTTTTTACAATATATAAATTATCTAAAACGCCATTATCATAAAAATAATCTATTACTTTTGAATTAGTTTCTGTTCTATCTTCTCCAGCTATTTTAATTACAGATGGAAGTTTATCTTCAATATCTTTATTAAATAAACTATCTCTACCCTCTACATATGATTTTGATATATCTTAATTGTCAATTAATTCTTCTATTGCTTTCATATCATCATTTTGATTAAGTTGCTCTGGTATAAAACTTATTAAATTATCCATTTTTATTCCCTCTAAAGTATAAAACTCAACTTAAACAGTCAATATCCTTCAAAAATTATTCCACAGTTTACAAAATAATACAAACTTTCACTAAAAAAAGAACTCTTGTTATTGAGTTCTTTAATACGCTTTTATGGGTATCCTAAATTCTTTTGTTTCCATATTATCAGCTGATAATACTACTTCTATATACGCTTCTTTTTTAAGCATAACACAATTTTTAAAATTAAATTGTTCTATTCTAAAATTTATTCCTTTATGAATTGTAGTATTATCTTTTGGGTGCCATCTAAGTTCTTTATTTATTTGTTCAAAATTATTATTTTCTCCAATATCTACTTCCATATTAATAAATTTCAAACTTAATATAGGGCTTTTTGCAACAATAGTACTTTTATTTTCTATTACAAAATCAACTAAGTTGTTACTATGAATTTCGGCATAAACATTAGATTTATCATCTATCTTATTTGAATTAAGTCTAATATATCCATTACCATTTTCATAATAATCACCAGCCATATTATTCTCATTATTTCTTCTATATTTTAATATCAATTTGGCTTGTTTATTAGATTCCATAAAAGCCATAATTGATATAATTAAGGCTGCTATTGCTGCAAATGATGCAATTACAGAAATTATATTTACATAGTTACCAAGAAATTCATTAAACTGATTGAGCATATCTTTTTCTCCTTAAAAACATTCCTTTATCTTATTATAGTTGTATAATATTTTTTACATTTATTTTTAATTTATTACACAAACTTCTTGTATAAAAAAAGACCACCTATAAAGATGATTCTCTAGACTAAGTATCTATGTTTTTGTTTATACTCTGTAACAGCATCATTTCATGCATCTTGCTCTCTTATTCCCTTTTCTCTAGCAATTCTTTGTGCTATCTTTCTAACTAATTCAGCACTTTTTAATATTCCTATACTAACCACTTCCTTATCTCTATTCTACATTATACCATATAATAAAGAATAAAGCTAATTCCTATTAAGTTCTGTTACTCTGTTTCATAAATTCAAAAACTTAATCTCATAACATATTTAACATTCTCATTTTAATTTATTGTATAAAAAAAGGCCACCTACTAAGATGACCTTTTAACTTAATCTATTTTTTATCTTTACACCACTTCTTATTGGTATCATCTTTTATGTAAGTTCTAACTATTTCGCCACAGTCTAAACATAAGTCAGAATATGTTTTTGAGACCTTAGATGAAAATCTTGTATTATATTCTAAGCCAGTTCTATATATAACAAACCCTGATTCACTGACTGTAGAAATACCTTGCTCTATATTCTCACTACCACAATTAGGGAATTTCATATTTATACCTCCAAATAATTAAATTTTTCTTATCTCATTATCAGAATAAAAATCATATTTACTTCCTTTTATTTCTATTATTTTTAACTTTGATAACTCCACTATCCTCCAAAGTATAAACCAATCTTTTACACGCATTTCATCTTCAAACATACATTCTGCAACAACTCCAATTAAAGGTTGACATTTATCACTGATATTTTTTAGTATATATTTATCAAAATAAGTTTCTTCAACACTTTTAATTTCTTCCCCTACTAAGGCTCTAAGAGCAGCATTTTCTTTAACTAATATATCCCATTTATTTTTAATTTCTAACTTTTCATTAAAGCTAATTTCTAGTGCTTTATCTAAAAAGAATGGAAAATCTTCTGGAGCTATTTCACTAGTAAATGAATATTTAGTCAAACCGTCTTCTGTCTTTTTTTCATCTATTAATACAATTTTTATATTTTTATCTTGAAGCTTACTCACTACATAATATAACCCACACAAATCTTTTGGATTATTTGCACACCATATTATTGTATCTCTATGTTTTACTAATTTTCTATCTTCTAGTAAATTTGCTTTAAATAATAATTTAGGATTGTTTTCAAAATCCTTTCTAATTTTAAAAATATTTTCTCTTAATTCATGATTATTTACATCTGAAATATCACCTATTGATAAATCATCTTCAAATGATACAATTTTATTATGTGGTATTAACTTTAGCTTCATTGCTTCTTTTAATAAATAACAACAAACATCATTAAAACATATATGCGCCATACAATTCACCTCTTTGTACAATTAATAATTTATTATTTATTTTATTATAATATATAGACTGTACTTATTAAACAATTCTAAACTTTTATAATCTTTCATTTTTCATATAAAAAAGACTAAATTTTAAATAACTTAGTCTTTTTTAACAGTGGATATATATTATTAATGGATCAAGTTCTAGGAATTGGACCTAGATTAAACACCAGTCCTTACATGGTTAGTGGGGTTACCAAACCCCATGCCTTTAGACTCTGAATTAAGATACAAAACTGTATGAGATTTTAATCTCATCAAGTATTAATACCTTTTGAACATAATTAGAATTGAACTAACAGTGTCCTCACGCCCTGCCTGTTCTGTTCACATAAGCTGTAGTAATACCTTAACTCTCTATTGATAACTGACTATTTAATAATCTTACTTCTTCTTCAAGAACTGTAGGCAATTTATAATTGTCTACTATTTCCAGTACTTTATCTAATTGACAACGCTTTATAGCTTTGTAACTATCTACTTTAAATTATCGCTTAATCTGATGATATATATCACTGTAAACTTTACCTTTTAGAGATTTTATCTTTATAAGACTTACTGCCATGACCATCAAGAGATTTTGTTGCTATTCTCTTAACATTTTTTACAATACTCTCACATTCAACATTAAATAGTGGTGCATCATCCATAAAGTTCTCTAATTTCTCATTAACACTCTCTATTTTAGTTTCTAAGTCAAATAATTCTGTAACTCTTTTGATGCACTTAAAAGAGGATTATTTAATTTTTTTCTCATAGAAAAATATCCATCAACTATCTTTTCATATTGCTCCTAAGCTTTATCAGCTTATAATATTTTTAATAGCTTTGAATAACCTCTTTCAGACAACAAATATATGTTATTTGCATTTGTATAAGATTGATTAGAGTATCACATTTCCAAACTCAGTGATTTTAAATAACTTAGTCGCTCAGAACTACTCACTAAAATATCTATACCATCTTTAAATCTTTTTATATTATTATTTATAAGTTCATTTACATGCTTAAGCTCTCTATTATGTATTTCAGCCATATCTTCTACTGACATTGCTTTCTTACCTTTTCATTTATAATCTATCTCTCCTTTTTCTTTTGAATAATTTATTTCAATTTATTTACAGTTCTCCAAAATCGGTTGCTATTATTAACAGCTCATATTACTCTAAGATTATACTAATTTATGAGGTGATTGTTTATGGACTATTATCCTATGCCAAAGTATTTAATAACTTTTTTAATTGCGATTTTTGTTTTTATTCCGATAAGTTCTATTTGTCAAAAGATATAAAAAAGTTTCAAATTAAAGAGATTTAAAAAGTTTCTTTTTTATTTATTTACATATTGTATTGGTTATTCAATTATTAGTTATTTATATTATTTTTTTACAATTTATGGTTAATATTAGGAGAATAAATTTATGACTGTATTTTCTTATTTGCAAGCATCAAATACATTTATCATTCTGTCTATAGTTTTAGGAATACTTATGACAATCAATGATAATAAAAAACAACTATTAAAATTTAAATTACTGAATTATTGTTTTTTTATATGTATGAGTATCTCTTATATTTTTTCTTTTTTAGTCTTTTTTCAAGATTTTAATTCAAATATATTAGAAATTATTGCTCATATTTTATCTATAATACTATTAATCGCTTGTAATAGAGTTTCGACTAAAAATGCTTTGAATACTAGTCTTTACACTTTACTAGCATTTTGGTTTAGCCCTCTATTTGCAATAATATTATTATTTTGGATACACAAACCTCACAAATATCTTAATAGTTAAACTTTTTATTTTTAGAAGGTAAAAAATATAATTGGTTAAATATACTTTGTACCTTCTAATTATTTTGTTTTAATTGATATGTCTATTGAATATAATATCAAAATGAGTTAGAGGGTATTTGGATTAAAATGACACAAACATTCCAGTCATCGATATCTCTGATTTCGTGCTTGAAGGTGGTTCCATTGAAATGGATGGTAATGGGACATTAATAGCAAGTCTTAGTTCTGTTGTCAGCAGAAACCAGAACCTTACTGTGAAGCAGGTCGAAAAATATCTTTTCCAGTATCTTAGTGTAACAAGTCACTGACAAGTACATCATCGATACACACATTGATGGAATTGCTCGCTTTCTTAATACTCACACTATTTTAACAGTGTCAAATGATGATTTTTTAGAGCTTTATGAAAACATCAACATGGATGATTATAGTACTATATAAAAGACCAAAAATACAAGTGGTGAAGCTTATGAAATTGTGTAACTCCCTCTAACTAAAAACATAAAAGAACTGGAGTACAAAGATTCTTACTTGAATTACTATATTAGAAATAAGGCGACACTTGTACCTGTATATGATGATGAAAATGATAGTGTTGCACTGGAAATCATATCAGAGCTTTACCCTAAAAGGAAAATTGCTCCAATCAAGGTGAACTCCCTTTTTCAATATTGAGGAATAATTCATTGTATAACACAGCAACAACCAGTGAGTAAATAGTAAAAGACTTGCTGTAATTTTGATATTGAAAAAATTGCAAAAGGTCTTGGCTTTGCAGTTAAAAGTTTTACCCGCGATTATGAGCAATTTACTGGAGTCTCGCCTTTTATCTGAATTTGAAAATTAACCAGATAATCTGCATAATCAAAAACCATGCTGCTGATTTTTAGGTCAGTAATATAGATTTTTGTCAGTCATAATACTGAACTTTCTTCCTTTGCTACTTAAAGACTCCTAAAGTCTTTCCTAGTAACACTCCTCTTAACTAATTTTTTTCTATATTTAAATTTAACACTTACTTAAGCTTATACTTTAGCTAAAATTAAACATCATAAAATAGCTATAAATATAATTAAAAAAAGAACCTTCTAAATCTACTTAAAGGCTCTAAAATAATTAGCTAATAGTATAAATCTAAAATTATGATTATAAAATTTAGAACGGTTAAACTTTCTAAATTTACTTACAATTTTTATGTAAAAAGTTATGCCCAAATTAACTTTAATGCACTCCAAACAAGTATCAGTGCCATAGTAATGTTAAACACCCTATAATATCTGTTGATATATTTTTTCAAAAATCCTCCTGCTAGAGCCCATGTTATGGTTCCAGAAATTCCTACAATAGAACTACAAATAGCAGTTACCAATAAAAATACAATCGACTTTGACACAGGAATTACATATCCCATATAAACAGTGATACCATACAAAATAATTTTGACATTGACAAATTGTAGAATAAATCCTGACCAAAAAGATTTTGTTTGTGTTTTATTTTCATCATTTGGTCTACTCTTCGCAACATGAATTGCCAAATAGATAATATATACAGCTCCTATGTATTTCATGGTATCAATTAATGTTGGAATAAACTTTGACAATCCAAAACATCCTAAAGCACATATAATCATAACACACACAAATCCAGCACTAATACCTATAATCATTGATTTTCCTTTTTGCCATCCATTATTACTTATTGTATTTAATGCAAGAATGTTATTTGGCCCTGGTGTAAAACCTGTTACAAAAGCATAAGGTAAAAAAGATAATAAAATTTCACTCAACACTTGTAATCACACTCCTTTTATATTATAATACTTTAAATTAAATATTTAAACAAATCGAAATATTTAAAGTTATACTTTAAAATTATTGAACTATACAGGAGGAAAACATGTATATTAAATACCTGCAAACTTTTAAGACTATTGTTGAAGAAGGTAGCTTTTCAAAAGCAGCAGACAAACTGAATTACACACAATCAACAATAACTTTCCAAGTACAACAGTTAGAACAGGAATTATCTGTACATCTTTTCGAAAAAATTGGAAGAAGGATGGTGTTGACTAAGATAGGAGAAAATCTAATCCCATATGTTAATGAAGTGCTCTCTTCATTTGATAAAATGAAAAACTTTGGTACAGACCTTTCTGAACTACGAGGGGATTTACATATTGCAATCGCCGAAACATTACTTTGTTATAAAATACCTACAATACTAAAACAGTTCCATGACCTTGCACCAAATGCTCGCTTGTTTCTTCGCTCAATGAATTGTTATGATATAAGAGATTCATTACTATCAGGAAGTATTGATTTGGGACTATTTTATCAAGACATTGGTGGAATTGGAAATTCTATTTATACCTATCCAGTTGGAGAATACTCACTTACATTAGTGTCTTCACCAAAGATAAAAAATCAGTTTCCAGATTTTATTACTCCAAATCAACAATTAAAAATACCATTTATAATAGATGAGAATAACTGCATTTTTAGACAGATATTTGAGACATATTTACGAGAAAAGGATATTACTTTAGACCATACAATTGAACTTTGGAGTATCCCAACAATTAAAAATTTAGTGAAAAATGATATGGGTATATCTTATCTCCCCACATTTACGATAGAAAGTGAAATTAAATCAGGAGATTTATGTGAAATTAAAACAGATTTAAGTAGTAAAACTATCACAGCTGTATGTGCACATCATAAGAATAGATGGATTAGCCCTCTTATGCAGTTATTTATTGATTTAGTTACTGCAAATGAAAAATAGTAAAACAATAAATATATAAAAAAAATAAATATGACATAATTAACCACTCAACTTCTCAATTTAAAACTTTGTAGTTATGAATATGCTTTAGATATGAAAAAGAAGGTAACAACTATACTTAGTTGCTACCTCCTAATCTTCTTTCTCATTTCTTTTTTCCCAAACTCTACTGAAATATCAAAAAATGATGATATATTCTCAGTAAAAAACTTATTTTTATGATATGCAATATCAAATGTTCTGCATAAGTTAATGCCTTCAATATCACAAGACCATAAAAGATTTTTCTTTAAGTAATCTTCAACAAGAAGTTCAGATATAACAGCAATACCAAAATTATCTGTAACTGCTCTCAGGATAGCTTCAGAATTATAACATGACCATCTAATATTCATTGGTATTTTTAATTCTTTCAATTGATTTTCTAGTTGCGCTCTTGTTCCACTTCCCAGTTCACGCATAATTAATGGCTGGTTTGAAAGCTCTGAGACTTTTACTGAATCTCGATTGTAAAATTTATGCTTATTGGAACATACAAGTACAAGATGGTCCTTAATAATGCTTTTTACCACAATATCTGGATGATTAATCTTACCTTCTACAATTGCAATATCTAATTCACTATTAAGTAATTTTTTTACAATTAAGCTTGTATCTTCAACAAACACTTCAGGTTCTACTAAAGGGTTTCTTTTATATAACTCTAATATTATTGGACTTATTACACAAGTACCGACAGTTACTGTTGCTCCAACTCTTATTCGAATATTTTTAGCACAATGTTTCATACAATCAATCATCTCTTCATTTATAGATAAAAGATGCTTTCCATATCCTAGAAGCTTTTTTCCTGCTTCAGTTAAGTATAGTTTTTTTGAAATTCTATCAAATAATTTAACTCCATACTCTTTTTCTATTTCCGAAATAGCTTGACTAACCGACGACTGCGTAATATACATATTTCTTGCAACTTCACTCATTTTACCACATTCAGCAACCCTTACAAATATCTCCAAGCTACGAATAGTCATATTATCACGACCTTACCAAATATTAGTAAATACTTATGATTTTATTAACATTTTAGTATTTTACAAATACATTGTCAAGAACTATAATTTTAGCATAGAGTTATAAAAAGGATTGGAGTGTGATATTGTGAAAGTATTAATTATAGGTGGAGTTGCTGCTGGAACAAAAACTGCTGCAAAAATAAAACGTGAAATGGGTGACAATTGTTCTGTTACAATCCTAAATAAAGGCGAACATATTTCTTATGCAGGCTGTGGCTTACCATATTATGTTGGTAAGGTTATTGAAGATAAATCTTCTCTAATTGTAAATACACCTGAAAGCTTTTCTAAACTAACAGGAGCAGAAGTTCGCTGTGGAGTTGAAGTTACATCTATTGATAGAAAATCAAAACAAGTAATTTTGAAAAAGATTTCAACAGGAGAAGAAGAAACTATCAGTTATGATAAACTTGTAATTGCCACAGGAGCAGACCCAATAAAACCACCAATACCTGGAATCGACTTATCTGGAGTATTCTTCATGCGTACTCCAAATGATGCGATAGCATTAAGAGATACTGTGGAAGATGGAGTCAAGAGAGCTGTTGTTATTGGTGGAGGCTTTATTGGTCTTGAAATTGCTGAAAATCTTTCTGCTATGGGCATACGTGTAAGTGTTATTGATATGGCTGAACATGTTATGCCTGGATTTGATACCGACTTTGCTGAATATGTTGAAAATCATATGGCTGATAAAGGTATCATGATTTTCACAGGCGACCAAGTTATAGGTATTGAAGGTGAAAATAAAGTAGAAAAACTTCGTACCAAAAATAGAGTTATTAAAACAGATTTAGTGGTTATGTCAGTTGGAATTCATCCTAATACAGCCTTTTTAAAGAATACGGATTTAGAATTTGCTCCAAATAAAACACTTATAGCAGATGAATTTATGCTTACAGCAGATGAAAATATATATGTAGTTGGAGATTGTGCTTATGTAAAAAATGCTTTGACAAATAAATCTACATGGTCACCTATGGGTTCATCTGCAAATCATGAAGGTAGAATTTGTGCTCAAAATATAGCCGGAAAATCTAAAACTTATAAAGGTGTTCTTGGAACAACTGTAGTCAAATTACCAGAGCTTAATGTAGGAAAAACAGGCTTAAGCAAAGAATCAGCTAAAAAAGAAGGTTATGATGTTTGCTCTGTTACTATAGCTACTGATGATAAGGCTCATTATTATCCTGGTGCATCTAATTTTATAATAAGAATGGTTGCTGAAAAACATACTAGAAAGTTATTAGGTGTTCAAGTTATGGGCCCTGGTGCAACTGATAAGATAGTAGATATAGCTGCTACTGCAATAACTTTAGGAGCAGATCTTTATTCATTAGAAAGTATGGACCTTGCATATGCACCACCTTTCTCAACAGCTATTCATCCTTTTGTAGTAGCAGTAAACGTGTTACAAAATAAACTCGATGGAGATCTTGATAGTGTTTTACTTGATGAAATTGAAGATTTTGATAGCTGGACTAAACTTGATGTTTCAAAAGTTCCTTCTATTCCTAACCTACGTTATTTACCAGTTGGTGAAATTAATGGAGAAATTGAAGGTCTTTCTAAAGATGAAAAGATTCTTCTTATATGTGCAAAAGGTAAAAATAGCTACATGGCTCAAAATCGTTTGAGACGTTTTGGTTATACAAATACAAAAGTCCTTGAAGGTGGAATACTATTTTATCCAAATCTTAAAGTAATGGAGGATTAATTATGAATAATATTACAGCAGAACAAAAAAAGGAATTAAAAGGTAGAGGTTTTTTACCAAGTAGGGATGGAGAACATTTTGCTGCACGTATAATAACTGTAAATGGTGTAATTAACACATCACAAACAAAAAAGATTGCTGAGGCTGCCGAAAAATTTGGAAATGGTCAAGTAGCATTTACTACTAGATTAACAGTAGAGTTACCTGGTGTAAAGTTTGAAGATATTGAAGCTTTAAGTGAATTCATTGCCAGTGAAAATTTAATCACAGGTGGAACAGGTTCAAGAGTTCGTCCTGTTGTAGCATGTAAAGGAACTGTTTGTGTTCATGGGTTAATTGACACACAAGCACTAGCTGCTGAAATTCATCAAGAATTTTATAAAGGTTGGTATGATGTAAAATTACCTCATAAATTTAAAATTGGTGTTGGTGGATGCCCTAATAATTGTATTAAACCTGACTTAAATGACCTCGGAATTGTCGGTCAACGTGTACCTGATTATGACCCTGAAATATGTGTTGGATGCAAAAAATGTTCTGTTATGGAAGTCTGTCCTGTCAAAGCAGCTAAATTAACAGATAAAGGAAAGCTTGAAATAGATAATAATTTATGTAATAACTGTGGTAAATGCATAGAAAGTTGTAATTTTGACAGTATTGAAGAAAAAGAATCTGGCTACAAAATATACATAGGAGGAAAATGGGGCAAATCTGTTCGCCCTGGAACACAAATTGATAAACTATTTTCAAAAGAGGAACTTATGACTTTAATTGAAAAAGCTCTTCTTTTATTTAGAGAACAAGGTAAAACAGGTGAACGTTTTGGAATTACTATTGACCGAATTGGTGTTGATAAATTTATAGAAATGCTTTTATCAGATTCTGTATTGGAAAGAAAACAAGCTATACTTGATGCTCCTTTACATCTTAAAGGTGGAGCTCAGTGTTAATAATACGTATTTTAAATTTAATTTTTAAAAGCATATTTAGTGTATATAAACAACCTATATAAAAATAATAGATTAGTTATATGCCAGATAGATATAGATACAAAGGATTTGTAAATATACATTCTTAATGCATCTTTATAAATCCTTTCTTTATCAAAACTGTATACTTATTTTATTCTAATTATATAAAAATATATAAGAACTAAAAAGAGTTAATAAAAGTAATAACCATTTTATATTCATATTTTTATTAACTTTATATACTTTATTAATGAATATATCTATATCAAATTCGTAATTATTGATTTAATTTATATTTATATATATTAACACTCTTTTCAATATTTGTTTATATAACTTTATATATAAACCATGACACAATAAAAAGACCTAGATATTAATCCAAGCCCTTTAGTATTAAATTAATTTTGAATTGTATTAATTGAAAAGTTTACTATACCACTATTTCCATTTTCATTTACAACCAGATACCAAGTTCCTGTATTAGGAACTTTCATTCTGCATGGAGTTTTCTTGGCAAATCCACCGTAGTAATCATAGTTTCTTTGATTTTTAAATTTAACATAATTTATATGATCTAATAATATCACATTAGCTTGTTTCTCCAAATTTACTTCTACAATATCTCCTTTTTTCAGATGCATCTTACTATAACTATATTCCATTTAATTAACCCTCCACAATTGAATAACTTTTCTCATTTATTACATATTAGTCCTCTATATCTGAAAATTTATTTAAAATATTATAAATACTATATAATTACATTCATTAATTCTTTTATTTTCTTATATATTTCTTTATAAT
>NZ_JAGWCU010000022.1:0-64289 GCF_020657755.1 Clostridioides sp. ZZV15-6388
AAAAAAATAGGTTTTGTCAGTTAAATGTCAGTCAGTTATTTTATAATAACTTATTTTAAATATCGCTAAAACTGCACGTTTTAACACTTATTTATGTTTGTTTATACGTATTTATTATTCCTTATTAAAGTAATATCCTGCTCCTCTTATTGTTATGATTTTTTGAGGATTTTTGTAATCTTTCTCTATTTTCTTTCTCAGTCCATTTACTGCAACTACTACACTATAATTATCCTCTAGATAATCATTTAACCATACATGTTCATATATCTCTTTAGTAGTTAAGGTCTTTTCCGGATTCTCTATAAAATAGTTCAACAACTTATTTTCTGTTGGAGTTAATTTTATTATTTTATCTTCTAATTTTATTACTCCACTTGTTCTATTGTATTCTTCTAATCTTGTATTACTTTCATTGTTATTTATGTATGAATTTACTCTTCTTAAAATTGCTTTTACCTTTGCATATAGTATTTCTAAATTTAAAGGTTTAATTAAATAATCATCACCACCAGAATTTAAAGCATTTAAAATACTTTGGTCTTCATTTATATAAGTCATATAAACAATCGGGCACGTAGTTACATTTCTAATCTTTTTGCATAAAGTCCATCCATCACCATCAGTTAAGATTATTTCTAAAAATATCAAATCGTATTTATTGCTAAATATTTTTCCAATAGCTTCTTCACAGTTATACGCCAAATCTACATTTATTCCTTTTTGCTCCAAGAAATTTTTTAATTCCTGGCAATTATTCTTGTCTCCATCTATTATTAATATCTTAGTTTGCATTATAATCACTCCTAAATATCATTATTCTTTTATATTAAATAACCATTTATTATAAAAAACATAAACTTAATTTTATTGTAAAAACAGTTCCTTTTCCCAACTCTGAATCTACAAAAATCTCTCCATCATGTTCTCTTATAATGGATTTAACAATATATAATCCTAAACCTTGACCTTTTGAAGTACTATTGTCCCTTTCTGTAAAGAATCGGTCAAATATCTTTGGTATATTTTCTGCTGGTATCCCTTTGCCATTATCAGAAATTTTAATAATTGCAAATCCATCTTCTTTATTCACTGACAAAATTATTTTCCCATCAAATGGAGTAAAGCTTAAAGCATTGTAAATTAAATTTTCAAATGCTCTAGCCAATCTTTCTTTATTTACTTTTGCATATATTTTTTTATCTAATATATAAACTTCAAAATTTACACCACATGCTTGTGTATCTGGTAAATTATTTTCATATACCTCCCTAATAAAGTCATTTAGGCATATTTTTTCACTAAGGCCAATTTTTTTGTCTTGTGATGTAAATTCTTGTAAACTACGTACTCTATTTTGCACTTCATTTGATTTTTGGTTTATGGCATAAAGATAGGTTTTTGTCTCCTCATCTACATGAATATTCCCAATCTTTATTAAATCTATAAATGCCTGTATAGCTGAAACAGGTGCCTTTAAATCATGTGCTACGTCTGCCAAGAATTTTTTACGTTCATTTAATAGTGTTGTAAGTTCATTAGTTCTTACTTCAACTTCATGCTCAAGATTTTGTGTGAGTTTTTCATTTTCTTTTATTATTATTCTATTTCTATTTATCATCATAATAGAAAATAAAATAACTATTAAAAACCCACAGTATTCTGTTTGCCATCCTGTAAATATAGGTTCAAACCTATTACTAGTCACTACATCAAATAATATACTGACACCAAACACTATGTCTGCTGAAACTAAAATATAGGAGCTTAATTGCTCAGAGTATGTTTTTTTATAAATTGAAACTATTGAAGACATCAATATATAAATAAATACAACGTATTTATATATGTCTATTAATTTTCCATAGATATTAACAAAGTATATATCATATGGAAGAAGAATAACTGGTATCACAATGGATATGATACACATAGTAATTCCTAATGGTAAAATTAAAAATCTATATACTTTATTTCTCTCAATTTTGGATATGTTTCCATTTATACAAATAATACATAAAACTGCTATAAAATATGATGAATCTTCAACTGCATATGTAAAATTCACTAAAGGAAACCCCATTAAATGTATAAAAGGGTATGACACATGTATAGCAAAAAAAATACACATACATCCAAAGTATAAATATAGCTTGCTTTGTTTTGAAAGTGCCCAAACAGCTAGAGAAAATATAGCTATTGCAATAGTTGTAAAACAAATGATACTATAAAAAAGTAATCTATAAAATATCATATTACTTACATCTTTTGTTTTTCCTAATGCAGGTGGATAATACAAACCGCTATAATAATGTGAGAAATTGGACACATTGATTATAATTTCTGTATCTTTCTTTGCAACAAAACTTACTACTGTGTTTTTAATTTTAGGTCTATATCTTTCTGTACTTATATCTCCCAATTTAGAGACCATCTCACCATTTATCCAAACTTCACTTGAACAAAAAATTTCTGGAAGTTCTAGGCTTAGTACTTTGTCTTTACCTTCATTTTTTATCCTCATGCGATAAGTTGCATTTCCATATGGCGACTGTTTTTCTTTTCTCATAGAAAAATCTGGATATTGTCCTATAAAAATGTATTCTGGTTTTATGTGTTTCTCTATAAAATCTTTTGGCTTAAATATCTTATGGTTGTAAAATTCCCAATCATCTATTAAAAAAACAAGTTTATTTTTAGAAAAGGTATCCTCATCTATAGTTAAAATTCCATCACTCGCTCTAATAGACTTATATGTATATTTATTATCATATTTATACAGAAAATTTAATCCTGTTATTGCCAACAGAGAGACTATCAATACAATGAGAGTTCCTTTTAATACATTAGACTTTTTCATTGCATTAACCACATCTCTTTCTTTTGTAGTAATATTAAATGATAAAACAAGAATTATTTATTGCTTACATTATCTTACTTATGGTACAAACTTATATCCTTTTCCCCATACGGTTTGAATATATTGATGCTCTCTGCTTAAAGAATTAATTTTTTTCCTCATCTGTGCAATATGAACTTGTACAGTATGTTGGTCTCCAACATCAGGCATTTTCCAAACTTGATTATATATCTCTATTTTTGAAAATACTTGTTCTTTATTTTCAGCTAAAAATAATAGTATTTCAAACTCCATGGTGGTTAAGTCAATACTCTTTTCATCAAATGTTACTTTTCTTGAATTTACATTTATTACTAAAGATGAAAACTTTAATACATTAGGAACTGATGTAATGTTTTTATATTGCCTCATTCGAGCATAGATTCTAAGTTCAAGTTCTTTTAAGCTATACGGTTTTGTTATGTAATCGTCTCCTCCAGATAAAAAACCTTGAACTCTTTCCTCTTCATGTTCATAATTAGATAAAAATATTATAGGTATGTTAACCTTTTCTTTTATAGCATTACATATTTTATATCCATCTAAATCTGGTAATGCAATATCTAGTATTATACAGTCTAAAACTATATTGTCTACTATCTTCATTGCACTTTTGGCAGTCTCTGCTGTGTATACATTAAAACCTATGTTAGAAAAGTAAATTTGATTTATGTTTAAAATATCAACATCATCATCTACAACCAATAAGTTATACATTACACCACTCCATTCAAAAATATTTTAATCATAATCTAAAGTTACAAGTATTACAAATTATAATGTTTTACCTTTTATCTAACTAATATTATTATTTTATAATATCTTTACAAACTAGACTATAAAACTTAAGTATTTTTGAATAATTCTTGAACATTGTCTTAAATATTAAGCATTCATTATTAAATACTAATCAAAGTCTCCGATTGTTGGAAAAATGGAACTTAAAGTCATTATATATCATCAAGATAAGATATTTATAGAAACTTGTCCATTAGCCAGCTTGAGTATTGATTTATACGGTTTATATGGTTATAATATAAAATAAATTGTATTATTTTAGTAAATATATTGTTATAAAAAAATTATATTATGTATTTTAATTAATTATAAAGTTTTTATCATTTCATTATAATTGCATTATATTTTTTTAAAAATATCCCTTTTCCAACAAAGGGCTACTTTGGCTAAATATAGCCATTTATACATATAAGTAAAGTTATTAATACTTATCATTTTCAAATTTTATATCAATTATGTTAAATTTAAAACAAAAAAAGCTATGCAATATAAAATTATATTCATAGCCGGTTGCACCACTAACTCCATATACCTCTAGATGCCCAATAATAAGGTATACTTCTCAGTTTCTAAAATATTTTCATTAAACGTGTTTAAATTGTCCTGATAAATTTCCTTTCTATTCTAACATTGTAATATTATCTTGTCAATATTTACATATTTTTTAAATATAATGTACTAACTGTATATATTTTTTACTTAAAAATGTTTATATTTCTATCATCAATAATAGACAATACCCTGCAAGTTATAGTAGCATTTTTATAAGCTCACTTTGCAGGGTATCATATATTTTTTATGTTAAATTTTTATCTTAATGATTAACTTTATCTTATTGATTAACTTTAATGAATCCTTTTTCTGAGACAAGTGCTTGTCCTTCATCACTCAATATATAATCTATCAAAGCTTTACCTTTTTCTGATAAGTTATCTTCTTTATTAACTAATATAAATGGTCTTGATATTGGATATTTATTAGCTATTACATTAGCATCAGTTGCATCAACATCATTTACTTTTAAACTATTTACTTTCTCATCAACATATCCAAATGATATATATCCTATAGCATTTTTATTTCCTTCAACTGTAGTTTTTATATTTCCTGAACCATCACTTATTTGTGCATCTTTAGTTAATTCTTCTGACTTGAATCCTACAATTTCTTGAAATCCATCTCTAGTTCCTGAACCTTCTTCTCTTGATACTATTACTATTGGTGCATCATTTCCGTTAACTTCTTTCCAGTTAGTTATCTTTCCTGTGTATATACCTTTTATTTGGTCCATTGTAAGATTTTTTACTGGGTTGTCCTTATTAGTTATTAATGCTATCCCATCTATTGCTATCTTAGTTTCCTTTAATCCAGCACTTTTTTCTTCATCCTTTAAATCTCTTGAACTCATACCTATTTCAGATGTTCCTTCTATTGCATTTTTTATACCTCCAGAAGAACCAATTTGTTGTACTTCTACACTAACACCTTGATTTTTTTCCTGAAACTTCTCTCCGATAGTTTCCATAAGAGGACCTATTGAAGTTGAACCTGAAACAGAAACTTTACTTGAGTCTCCTGAACCTCCAGAGTCAGAACCACATCCCACTGCTAAGACTCCAACCAATATTGTACTAGCTAAAAGAACTCCTATTTTCTTTTTGAACATTTTACTTACCCCCGCTTATATTTTAATTTTTTTGTTTTCATATTTGCTATATTTTAATAATACATATTTTTTGTTAAGTGAATATTAGAGCGAGGTTAAGTAAATGTAAATATTGTTAAATGCATGTAAAGATTTAATTTTATATAGTATATTTAAAATTAGATTAATTTTTTTAAGTAATCTTCAATCAATACTAGTATAATACATCGTATAATATTCTCATATTTTTTTATCTAATCTATTAATTTATCATATTTTATAATTCTTTTTCTAGTTTATTAACTAAACTGGAAAACACATTTAAAGCTTCTTCTATAGATTGTTTCTTCGTCATGTCTACACCAGCAGATTTCAATTGTTCTAAAGGATACTCTGACCCTCCACTTTTTAAGAAGTTTATATATCTGTCTACAGCAGTGCTACCTTCTGAAAGTATCTGTTGACTTAACGCACTTGCAGCAGAAAATCCTGTAGCATACTTATACACATAGAAATTTGAATAAAAATGTGGAATTCTTGCCCACTCTATCCCTATTTGCTCATCTACTATTGCAGATTTTCCATAATACTTCTCATTTAATTTATAGTATATATCAGTAAATTCATCAGCAGTAAGAGGCTCTCCACTTTCTACTCTTTCATGTACAATTTTTTCAAATTCAGCAAACATAGTTTGTCTATGAACTGTAGTCCTAAATTGCTCTAAATAATAATTTAATAGATATATAGTTTCATCTTTAGACTTGGAATTTTCTAATAAATAATTTATAAGAAGTAATTCATTTAATGTAGATGCAACTTCTGCAACAAATATTTTATAATCTGAATATAAAAATGGCTGACTTGTTCTCGAATAATGGCTATGAACAGAGTGACCTAATTCATGAATTAATGTAAATAGAGAATTAAGGTCATTTTTATAACTCATTAGTATATAAGGATGCGAATCATAGCTTCCCCAAGAGTAAGCTCCTCCTTTTTTACCTTCATTATCATATACATCAATCCAACCTTCTTCAAATGCATTTTTTATAACTTTTAAGTATTCTTCGCCTAGAGGCTTAAGTGCTTCTAATATAATACTCTGCGCTTTCTCATAAGGTATATCCATATCAAATTTATCAGTTAGAGGAACATATAAGTCATACATGTGTATTTCATTTAATCCTAAGAACTTCTTTTTAAGTTCAACATACTTATTCAAAATAGGAAGACTTTCATCTATTGCTGATATAAGGTTATTATAAACATCTAAGCTTACATCATCTGAAAATAGAGATGCTTCTATTGCTGAATTATATTTTCTAGTTTTTGCATAAAATATCTCTGACTTTATTCCACCATAAAGTGTTGAAGCAAATGTGTTTTTATATTTTCCATAAGTAGAAAATTCTCCTTCAAAGGCTTCTTTCCTAACTCTTCCATTTTTACTTTTTATAAATAAAGAATAGTTTGAATGAGAAAGTTTAACCTTATTACCTTTTTCATCTTCTATCTCAGGAAATTCCATATCTGCATATGCTAACATATCATATACACTTTCTGGAACTGTTGATAATTCAGATGTAGCTGCAAGTATTTCCTCTTCTCTTTCACTCAAAGTATGAGGTTTATCTCTCAATATATCTTTTATATATTTGGTATAAAATGATAACTTCTCATCCTTTAAATATTCATTTAATCTGTCTTCTTCTATAGACAGTATTTCTGGAACTATATAAGAAGTAGCCACTCCTAAATCAGTTGATAGCATTTCTGTCTTAGTGGCTCTTCCTTGATTATCATTGATTCTAGTATCTTCATGTTGTTTCATGTGAGTATATACATATAGATTTTGGATGATTCTAGATGCATTTTCAGAGATACTTAATACTTTGTATAAATTTTCTTTACTCTCAGAAAGTTTACCTTTGTATTCTTTTACTTCTTGAATAAGATTTTTTACTTTACTTATGTCTTTTTCAATGTCTTCTTTAGTAGAGTACATCTTATCTATTTTCCATTTGTATTTTTCTTCTATTGTACTTCTATCAGTTCCCATATTATACACCTCTATTTTAATTCATTTTTATATTTTATTTGCTTTACAAAATATATTGTATATATTTTAGTCCAAATAATCTACATTTATTACTCCTTCTATCATATTTATTTCTTTCATAACATCATGTAAGTGTATTCTCTTATCATAAGATATAAAAAAGTTAACTTTCCAATATTCTTCGCTACGACATTCTATTTCCATATTCCTTACAATAAGTTGATTTTTTTCAAATTTATCATATAAAAAAGGTATTGAATCTAAATTATTTATTTTTAATATCAATACATTTTTTTCTTGGCTAAATAGAAACGTATTTAGTATCCTAAGCACAAATAATGCTATCATTACAAACAACCATCCCAAAATTGCTAGCTCATAATAACCATAACCAACTGCTATACCAATACATGCAGTTGCCCACATACCTGCGGCTGTAGTAAGCCCCTTCACTCCACCTTTGTTCTTTAGAATTGCTCCTGCACCTAAAAAACCAATTCCTGACAGTACTTGCGCAGGCATTCTTGCTGGGTCAGCATTTGTATATAAACTATAGTCAGACAATAACTGGATTGAAGTTATTGAAGTAATACAAGAACCTATTGCTATTAATATATGTGTTCTAAATCCTGCAAACTGCCTTATCTTTTCTCTCTCTAGCCCTATTATGCCTCCTATAACTAATGCTAATAATAATCTTATTGCTATCTCCTTAGTTCCTATATCGCCCATAATATAAAACCTCCCGACCCAATTATAATTTATATCATATAAATAACTTCCACATCACACATCATATCATACAGATAATTTCTATATCAGAGATAATATCTTATATCTTAATATTATTATTAAGATATGAGAAATAGTAATATCTGTTAATTTTTAATACAAAAAAACCCACAACTGTGGGCTATTTGCTTAAGTACATGTATTTATTTATTAATATATCTATTTTCTTACTTGATTCTACGAGCTCTTCTTGAAATATTTCTGGATATTCTATGTATGTATTTATCTCTTCCCTAACTGCTTCAATTTCATTTTTTAACGTTTCTAATTCATTGTTCGCCATAATAATCACCACTATTACAAATTTGTATATTTTTATATACATTTTATCAAACAATATTATATTTTGTCAATATTATGTCAATAAAACTTACTATAAAAATGCTTTAATTTGGGTACTGTATACCTAGATACTAATCCTACAAACATACCCGTTACTAATGATGCCATTAACATAAATGGCAAGTATCCTATAGCAAGTATATTTTCTATTATTAAACTTGCAACTATTAATTGACCTATATTATGCCCTATTGCCCCTAAAATACTTATTCCTATCATTGATAATCCCTTTATTTTACTTGCTAAATACATAAATAAAAGGCTCAAATAAGCTCCTCCTATGCTAAATAAAAGATAAGATAGAGGACCTGCAAATATTGATGACAAAATTACCCTGATAGTAACAATTATAACAGTATCTCTGACACCTAACAACATTAATGAAATTAAAGTTATAATATTACTCAAACCCAATTTTGCTCCTGGAAATATAACTATAAGAGGATTTGGTATATATGTCTCTAACACATATAAGGCTAGACTGTATCCTATCATAAGACCTAAAAATGTCATTTTTCTAGTTTTCATTAAGTTAACTCCTCCAAATTTTATATATCATATTACATTATAATACAAAATATATAAAAACACCTAATTTAGACTAAAATATTCTATAATATATTTAAAATAAATATCAGTAATTTGAACTTGTAATTCCCCCTATAATCCTTGACTTTTTGTATCATACTTGTTACAATTTTAATGATAATGAATTTCATTAGGAGGTGTTAATAATGACTGTTTACGATTTGAAAATAGGAGAAAAAGGACTTATTAATAATATAGATGGAGATATTAAATTATCTAAAAGATTACTTGCACTTGGATGTATAAATAGTACTGAAATAGAAGTTAAAAAGGTTGCCCCATTTGGAGACCCAATTATAATTAGATTTAGAGGATTTGACCTAGCTATTAGAAAATCTGATGCTAAAAATATTTCTTTACAATAATAGAGGAGGAGCTACCCGTGATTAATGTAGCATTATTAGGAAACCCGAATGTTGGTAAGACTACTGTTTTTAACCTGCTTACAGGCTCAAATCAGTATGTTGGTAACTGGCCTGGTGTTACTATTGAAAAAAAAGAAGGATTTATTGGGAAAGAAATAAAGGTTGTAGATTTACCTGGTATATATGCAATGGATACTTTCTCAAATGAAGAAAAGGTTTCTAAGTCATATTTAGAAAATGAAGATGTTGATGTAATAGTAAATGTAGTAGATGCTTCTAACTTATCGAGAAATCTCTACTTAACAACTCAACTTATGCAATTTAATAAACCTATAGTTATACTGCTTAACATGTTAGATATTGCAGAATCTAAAGGTGTTAATATAGATGATAAAAAATTAAGTGAAGAACTTGGAGTAATCGTTGTTCCAATCATCGCAAAAAAGAAAGATGGTGTAGAAAAAATAGAAGCAGAAATTAAAGATGCTACTAAAAAATCATTTAAATATCGAACAGACTTTGGAAGTGAAACAGAAACATATAAGAAGTTGGAATCTATCTTATCAAGATGTACAAAGACTACATATACACAAAAAAAATCTATCAGTGATAAAATAGACAATATAGTTTTAAATCCTATATTAGCCTATCCTATATTTATTGGTGTATTGTTTCTTTTATTTAAGTTCACCTTTGATTGGGTTGGAGGTCCACTTCAAGAAGGCTTTGCAGGCCTTATAGAGGCTTATATCTCTACACCTGTTAGTGATATGTTAGCTAACTCTAGTCCATGGTTTAAATCACTTATTGTTGATGGTATAATTGGAGGTGTTGGTGGTACTTTACCATTCTTCCCTTTAATATTTACATTATTCTTTGGTATATCTCTATTTGAAGATAGTGGATATATGTCAAGAACAGCATTTTTGATGGATAAGGTTATGAGAAAGGTTGGTCTATCTGGTAAAGCTTTTATACCTATAGTTATGGGTATGGGATGTTCTTCTCCTGCTATAATGGCAACTAGAACACTAGAAAGTGAAAAAGACAGAAGAGTTACAGCTCTTATTGCACCACTTATGACTTGTGGAGCAAAGCTACCTATATATGCATTATTTGTAGCTATATTTTTCCCACACAATGCTGCTTTAGTAACTACATCATTATACTTAGTTGGTATAGTTATGGCAATTGTGGTTGCACTATTTTTAAATAAAACAGCTTTTAAGACAGAAGCTGAACCATTTATATTAGAGTTACCAGAATATAGAATACCTACTATAGATGCACTTATTAAAAATACTTGGAATAAATCAAAAGGATTTTTAATAAGAGTTGTTACTGTAATGTTTGCAATGTCAGTTGTTATTTGGGGACTTTCTTCATTTAATGTATTTGGATTTACAGAAGATATAAATGTAAGCTTTTTAGCTACTATAGGGCATATTATATCTCCTATATTTAAACCTCTTGGTTTTGATGACTGGAGAACTTCAGTTGCTATCTTAAGTGGTCTTGGAGCAAAAGAAATCGTGGTAAACTCTTTGAATATACTATATGGTAATTTGACTGTTGTATTGCCAACAATATTTAATGGCGTTACTGCATATACATTCTTAATATTTACAGCTCTATATACTCCATGTATAGCTGCTCTTGCAACTATGAAAAAAGAATATGGCAATAAGATGATGTTTGCATCATTTGCATATCAATTTATATTAGCATGGATAATGGCTTTTATAGTTAAAAGCATTGGTGGAGTACTATTTATGGGAAATTCAATAATGGAAGCTTTAGTTGGTGGAATAATCATAGTTCTTGCATTTTTAATTTTGTTTAATAAATTTAAATCTACAAAAAATGGAAGTAGCTGTAGTGGATGTTCTGGTTGCTCTGGATGTCCAGGTTCTAATTCTTGCTCAATAGATGAAGATGATAACAAAAAAAGTAGTATACATTAATATATAGATATCTTATATTTAAAAGTAAATAAATTATGGTATTATCTTCTAAAGGATAGATTCATAAGAAAATTTTTTGGAATAATTAACGGTATAGCATAATTAAGTGCTATACCGTTTTTATTTTAAAGTTATAAAATTTATAAAAAAGCTGTATTCTTCTAGCTAATTTAGACTAACATTTTCATTTTCGTCTAGGCAAATTTCTATTGCTTCAAGCTAATGCGAAAAAACGCATATATCTAAAATCAATTATTTGCTCATATCTTTAGATTTATCTACACAAGCAACAATAGATTTTATAACTGCTGATCTAAATCCTTCTTCTTCTAACACTCTAACTGCTTCTATAGTAGTTCCTGCTGGAGAACAAACCATATCTTTTAATTCACCTGGATGTTTTCCAGTTTCAAGAACCATCTTAGCAGAGCCCATAACGGCTTGAGATGCAAATTTATAAGCTTGCTGTCTTGGCATACCAGCTAGTACTGCTGCGTCTGCAATAGCTTCTATAAACATAAATACATATGCAGGAGAAGAACCGCTAATACCTGTAACCGTATCCATTAAATATTCTGCTACTATTTCTGCTTCTCCAAATGATTCAAATAGAGCTTTAATCATATTCAATTCTTCAGCAGTTACATTTGCATTTTTACAAAGAGCTGACATACCTTCTCCAACAAGTGCTGGAGTATTTGGCATTACTCTTACTATCTTTTTATCTGAACCTATAATGCTTTCAAGAGTTTCTATAGTTTTTCCTGCTGCTATTGATACTATTATTTTACTTGCATCTATTAATTCTTTAAGTGGAGCTAAAGCTTTTTCACATATATTAGGCTTAAGTGCTACTATCACTACATCTGAATTTGCAACAGCTACCTTTGAATCAGTTGTAGTATTTATTCCAAATTGTTCTTTTACTTTATCTAAAGCAACTTGACTTAAGTCTGATACAGTTATATCTTCTGCTTTTACTAATCCTGATTTTACTATACCACCTATCATTGCACTTCCCATATTTCCTGAACCAATAAATCCTAAAGTTTTCATATCAAATCTCCTCTTTTTCTATTAGTTTTTATTTTAAAGTAGCTAAATTTACAATATTTTAACTGCTTAAAATTATCTTAGTTATTATAAAATATAATTTTATTATGATTATTATAAATTACTTCTTTATATAGTTTATTAAATATAAATTTAACGATTTTTTCATTAAACTCAACGAGCTAACTTCCCATCCAGAAAGTTAGCTCAGAATTAATCTAAAATTTTTTAAAATGTTATCTAGTAATATATATACCATTATACCAGCTACATTTTTATATAGTAAGAAGTTTCATTTACAAACAATCCTAGAATGTTTGCTCAGTTCTACCTATTATCTCATCTTGTAATGTTCTACTTAAATTATTGAAATGGTCACTATATCCTGCAACTCTAACTATTAAGTCTTTGTAATCTTGAGGATTCTTTTGAGCCTCCAATAATACATTTTTATCAAATACATTGAATTGTATATGATGTCCATCCATATTAAAGTATGCTCTTACCAGATTAGCCATATTGTCTAATCCTTTTTCACCTTGCACTACTGATGGCGCAAATCTTTGATTTAACAATGTTCCACCAGTTTTTATGTGATCCATCTTAGCACAAGATTTTATAACTGCTGTAGGTCCATTAGTATCTCCACCTTTTTCTGGAGAGATTCCTTCTGAAACTGGTTTTGCACAAAGTCTACCATTTGCACTTGCTCCCATAATTTCTCCAAAGTATACATGGCAAGTAGTTGGCAACATATCTACTCTATATTCTCCACCACAAACAGTTGGTCTACCAGTTACTTCATTGTAATATGCATTAAATATTTCTTCCATTATTCCATCAGCATAATCATCATCATTTCCATACTTAGGAGTTTTATTTGCAACTATGTTAAGTATAGCTTCATATCCCTCAAAATTAGAATCAAGTGCCTTAAGTAATGTATCCATATCAAATTTTTTCTTGTCAAATACATTATATTTTATTGCTGTTAAACTATCTGTTATAGTTCCTATACCAACACCTTGTATATATCTAGTATTATATCTTGCTCCACCTCTTTGATAGTCTTTGCCTTTTGCTATACAATCATCAACTATTGTAGACATAAGTGGACAAGGCATATGTTTTGCGCATATATTTTCTATTACAGCATTTCCTTGTATTTTTATATCAATCATATAATGTAACTGCTTTTTAAATGCATCAAATAATTCTTCATAAGATTTAAAATCTCTAGGGTCTCCAGTTTTAATACCTATTTGCTTTTTAGCAATTGGGTCATAACCGTTATTTAATGTTAATTCAAGTATTTTTGGAATATTCATATATCCAGTTAAAACATATGCTTCTTTACCAAAACATCCAGTTTCAACACAACCACTAGTTCCTCCAAGTCTTGCATCTTCTATAGTTTTACCAGCTTCCATAAGCTCTTGAACTATTGCTTCAGTATTATAAAATGCTGGTTGACCCCATCCTTTTCTTGATATTTCACAAGCTCTCTTTAAGAATTTTTGAGGAGTCTTTTTACTTATTTGAACATTTGAACTAGGTTGTATTAATTTCATTTCATCCATAACATCAAGTATTATATAACTAACTTCATTAACACCATCTTGACCATCTGGATTTATTCCACCAGTATTTATGTTTGCAAAGTCTGTATATGTGCTACTCTCTTTTAATGTTATACCAACTTTTGGTGGTGCTGGTTGATTGTTAAATTTAACCCATAAACATTCAAGTAATTCTTGTGCTTTTTCTCTATCTAATATTCCATTTTCTACATCTCTTTCATAGAAAGGATTTAAATGTTGGTCTAGTCTTCCTGGAGTAAATGCATCCCATATATTAAGCTCAGTAGTAACCCCTATATGAACAAACCAGTACATTTGTATAGCTTGATGGTAAGTTTCTGGCTTATGAGCTGGTACAACATCACAAGTTTCAGCAATTAACAATAGGTCTTTTTTCTTAGCTTCATCAGTTTCTTCTTCTGCCATTTTTCTTGCCTTTTCAGCATATCTCTTTCCTAATATAACCATTGCATCACAAGCGATTGCCATAGCTTCTAAATCAGCTTTTTTGTTGTATGCATCTAAGTCATTAAGGAAATCTAATTCTTTTAGTCTTGCTTCTATATCTTTCTTTAAATCTAAAAATCCTTTTTTATATATTGTATCTCCACAAACTGTGTGTCCTGGAGCTCTTTGTTCCATAAACTCTGTAAACATACCTGCTTCATATGCTGCTAACCATTCAGGTGTCATAGCATTTATTATCTTATCTCTTGTTTGTCTCTTTTTCCAGAAAGGTATTATTTCCTCTTGATGTATTTTTCTAGATTCTTCAGATACACTAAAATTTATTATGTCTCTATTATGCATTACTTCTAAATCTTCCATTGTATGACAACAAATTTCTGGATATGTTGGTGCTCCATTAGGTGAATCTCCTTTTTCGCCTACTATTAATTCTCCATCATTTATACTAAGAGTTCTATTTTCAATGTAATGTTTAAATGATAAAGCACGAAGTACAGGAATTTCTACACTTCCTTCATATTTTTTATAAGCTTCTGTCATAAGTACTGCTCTTTCAATAGATATGTGTGGTTCTGCATTAACACTTTCTTCTCTTAATTTTTTAGTTCTTTCAAAAGTTCCTCTTGACATTTTATTACCCCCCAATCTTAGTATTGAAATTACTTGCTTCAAACAGCCTTTTTATTTCTTCTAATTTTTCTTCAGTAGGTCTTTGTAACTCTTCTCCTTCATATTTTTTATAAATTTTATCATACTTATGTTTACCAATATTATGATATGGAAGAAGACTTACATCTTTTATATTCAAAGGCTTTAAAAATTCTATCATTTTTTTAACCTCTAAATTTTCATCATCTACATTTACTCCTACAATTAATGGTATTCTTATATTTATATTAGCTCCTGATTCACTCAAAAGTTTAACATTTTTAAGTATTAAATCATTTGATTTTCCTGTAAATTTTATATGTTTTTCCTCATCAATAAGTTTAATATCGTATAAGAACAAATCTGCATATTTAGCAACTCTTTCATAATTTTCTGACTTTGCATATCCACAAGTATCAATTGCTACATGAATTCCCTTTGATTTACACATGTTTATTACTCCATAAATAAAATCCATGTCTTGAGCCATTACTTCTCCACCTGATAAAGTTACTCCTCCACCTGATTCTTCATAGAAAATTCTATCTTTTTCTATCTCTTTAACCAGTTCTTTAACAGAATACTCTTGACCAACTATTTCTCTAGCATTGTTTATACAATAATCTAAACAAGTTTCACAAAACTTACATTTATCTTGGTCTAGACATATTTTCGCTTCACCTTTGTAAATTGCTTTGTGAGGACATATATTTATACATGCTTCACATCTTGAACATCTCTCTTCATTATACAAAACTTGTTTTGTATATGTTTGACTTTCTGGATTATGACACCAAACACATTCAAGTGGGCATCCTTTAAAAAAAACTGTACTTCTTATCCCTGGACCATCATGTATACTACATTTTTGTAAATTTATAACTAATGGATTCATAATTTTTTCACCCCTAAAGAATATCCATTTCATTTTTTTCATCTTTATGTAATTCATCTTCATAGGTCATTTCTATGAAAAGCATTTCTACAATTACATAATACTATATTTGTTATTATTTTGTCTATATTTTTTTAGTAATATTAAAAAATTTTATTTTATTATGATATTTATATTGATTTTATAAATTAAATTTAAATATTTATTAATTTTATTTTTATAAGTAAATATAGATAATCTCTATAAACAATATGTTATTTTAATTAATTTAGATATATATACTATAAAAATTAAATAAAAATAGAGACTACACTTTACCATGTAGTCTCTGTTTCTCTAGTCACATTTAGAATTTTACATTTATTGTTACTGCTTTTCCGCCTCTATTTAATGTAAGTTTTGTGCTAGCACCTTTTGAGAAAGTATATAACTTTTTATTAAGGTCATTCATACCAGTTATATCTGCATCTCCTACTTTAGTTATAATATCCCCTACTTTTACTCCTGCTTTTTCTGCTGATGAACCAGATATCACTTCTGCAACATATACTCCTTTGTCAGTACTTAATTTTGTACCTGTAGCTGCTTCATAATTTGATACATCTGTTCCTTTTATACCTAAAGTTACTTTTTCATATTTTCCAGTTTTTATTACTTCTTCAACTATGCTTTTAGCTGTATTGATTGGTATCGCAAATCCTAACCCTTCTGCTTGAGAAGCTTTTGCTGTATTTATACCAATTACTTGACCCTTTTGATTTAACAACGGCCCTCCACTATTTCCTGCATTTATACTTGCATCAGTTTGTAATAATCCTGTCATATTAGTTTTTTCTGTTTGTATAGTTCTATCTAATCCACTTATTATCCCTTGAGTAACTGTCTTTTGGAAGTCTAGTCCAAGTGGGTTACCTATTGCTATTGATATATCTCCAACTTTTACTTTATCACTATCTGCAAATTCAGCTGGTGTTAATCCAGTTTTATCAACTTTAACTATAGCCAAATCAAGTTGTTGGTCAAACCATACCACTTTACCTGATGTTGTTGAACCATCATTAAATAAAACATTAACACTAGTTGCTTGACCATCTGATATAACATGAGAATTAGTAAGTATATATCCATTTGAATCTACTATAATCCCAGTTCCTACTCCTTGTGTTTCAGTTGGTATTGCAAACATATTACTAGTATCGACACTAGTTGTCGTAATACCTACAACAGATGGTGTTGCCTTTTCTGCAACTGCTTGATAAATATTTTGGCTCTTTCCATCATCATTTACAACTATAGGTGTAGAACTTCCTGTAGATTTACTTCCTAAATTATCTTTAACTAAAATTATTGTTAGTAAACTACTAAGTATTGAACTTATTATAGCGACTAATATTACTAAACTTATACCTTTCTTTCTTCTTGACATCTCACACCACTCCCTATCTAATATAATATAAATTATCAAAATATATTTTTCCCAATTTTCCATAAAAAAATGAAATCATCTATTTTGAGTAAACTCTCTTTCGATGATTTCATTATATTATTCTAATCTTAATTAAACCTTAACTATCTAAAATTATTTAAGTCTTTTTTCTAATTCTTCTTTTTCCTTTTCATAACCTGGTTTTCCTAGCAAAGCAAACATATTTTTCTTGTATGCTTCTACTCCTGGTTGGTCAAATGGATTAACTCCTAGTAAATATCCACTTATTCCACAAGCTTTTTCAAAGAAATACACTAAGTATCCAAAATTATACTCATCTAATTGAGGTATATTTATTACTAAGTTAGGCACTTTTCCATCAGTATGTGCTAATAAAGTCCCTTCAAAAGCTTTATGATTTACAAAATCTACAGTTTTGCCTGCTAAATAATTTAAACCATCTAAATCTACTTCTTCTGAATTTATAGTTATATTTCTCTTAGAACTTTCAACATTAAGTACTGTTTCAAATAAAAGTCTTTTTCCATCTTGAATATATTGTCCCATAGAATGTAAATCTGTTGAAAAATCTACAGAAGCAGGGAATAAGCCTTTATTTTCTTTTCCTTCACTTTCTCCATAAAGTTGTTTCCACCACTCACTCACATAATGTAGTTGAGGTTCATAGTTAACCAATAACTCTACATCTTTTCCTTTTCTATGTAAAATTGTTCTAGCTACAGCATATTTATAACTGTCATTATTTTTTAAGTCAGAATTTTGAAATGCTTCACGAGCATCATTTGCACCATTCATCATGGCATCAATATCAAGTCCTGCAGCTGCAATAGGAAGTAATCCAACAGCTGTCAATACAGAAAAACGACCACCTACATCATCTGGTATTACAAAAGTCTCATACCCTTCTTCTGTAGCTAATTGTCTAAGTGCACCTTTACTTGAATCTGTTGTTGCATATATTCTCTTTCTAGCTTCTTCTTTTCCATATTTTTTTTCTAGATAATTTTTAAATATTCTAAAAGCAAGAGCTGGCTCTGTAGTAGTACCTGATTTAGATATTACATTTACAGAAACATCTTTACCTTCAATTACATCTAGTAAATCCATAATATATGTTGAACTTATATTATGACCTACAAAATATACTTCAGGAGCATTTCTTTGCTCTTTTTTAAGCCCATTTCTAAAAGAATGACTTACCATGTCTATAGCAGCTCTTGAACCCAAATAAGAGCCTCCTATACCGATTACTAAAAGAACCTCTGAGTCAGACTTTATCTTTTCAGCAGATTTTTTTATTCTAGCAAACTCTTCCTTATCATAATTTTTAGGAAGGTCTATCCATCCTAAAAAAGTATTTCCTAAACCAGTTTTATTATGTAACATATCATGTGCCACATCTACATACGGCTGCATGACATCTATTTCTTTTTGGCAAAAAAATTCCGTAGCTTTACTATAATCAAAATTTATTTTTCCCATTTAAATCCCTCTTTTCAGCATATGCGTTTTACAGAGATTATAACACAAAATCTAGGTGTTTTTTTAAAAAGTTTGCCACAAAATAATACATATATCCTCAAGCATTATTAGGAAATCGATTCTTCTAAATATTACAACTATTTGCCAATTATAAAATTTTAATTAAATAAAATTATACCAAATATAGGTTTTATCTCACTTTCAAACTTCCTTTTAGATGCACATGACTCCCAAATACTGGATGGATAAGGTATTTGTCATCTATTACAACATATTCTTTAAATGATTTTTAGATGTTATATCTTCAAATACCTATCTGGATTTCATAAAGAATTAAAATACACTACAGTAAGGATTGACAAAAAATAATGTTTTGTTTAAACTGATTGAAATATGCTTTATACATACTCAATAGGTAAATGTAAATAAACTTAAGTTGGAGGTACAGTTCTCATGAAAAAATTTATTGAAATAAATGGTAAGAAGAATTTTATATATTCATATGGTCAAGGTTCCATTACTTTAGTGCTTTTATCAGGTTCAGGCATACCTTTCCCAAATTTTGAATATATGTCTTTAGCAAAAACGTTAGCAAAAACCTATCGAGTGATTGGAATCGAAAAACTGGGCTACGGACATAGTGATTTATCTGAGAATAACCGAAATATAAATGTTGTTGTTCATGAGTACAGATGCATACTACAAGAGTTAGGAATAAAAACACCTATTGTACTAGTAGCACATAGTGTGGGATTTTTAGAGGCTCTCCGTTGGGGACAGCAAAATCCTTCTGAAATTGCTGGTATTATTGGTATTGATCCCGCAACACCAGAATGCTATAATAGAGACTTTAACATAGATGATGCTACAAATAAACTAATAGAGCTATCAAATGATGAACACCTCAGAAAAGTAACAACCAACGCTTTAATAGAGCAATTAGTAGAAGAACATTGTATTCCATTAATAGAAAAGAAAGAGCTTGAAAACGTGTTATATCATAATCTTGCCAATCAAAATTGGATTAGTGAAGCCAAAAATTTAAGAAATACGATTGCTCTAATAGAAAGGGACAATCCATATTTACAGATTCCAATGCTTTTCTTTATATCAAATGGAGAAGGAACTGGGATAGAAAAACAGAGTTGGATAAACCATCCTTTACAATATTTAAATAATATTAAAATTGCTCAATATGAATTATTTGATTATCCACATAATCTATATAAATTTGTATATAAAGAAATTGCTGAAATATCAGAGAAATTTCTTTCAAAGTATTTAGTTTAGAAAACTAGAATCCTATTTACTTAGGTTGATTAAAATATGGTAAACAATAAACAGTTATACAATAAAGATGATTGGATTTTCAGTAATTAATCAATAAAAAAATAAACTCTAAACTATCATCTAGAGTTTATTTTTTGTTTATTCTTTATTTTAATTCTTACATCATTTTAAGATATTATTTTTAATCCTTTCCTAACCTTTTAGCTATAACTTGTTGTGCTATGTTGACAGCATGGTCAGAAATTCTCTCTAGATTACTTATTACATCTAAATAGATAACACCATTCTCTATACTACATAAGTTATTATTCAATCTATACATATGATTAGCTCTACAAGATTTCTCCATTATATCAACTTGCTCTTCAATTTTTATAACTTTATAAGCCAAGTCTACATTATCAGTTCTCATTGATTCTAAGGCATAAGTATATGATGAAACGACTTTATTGTACATAATATCAAGTTCAGATTGTCCTTCTTTAGAGAAAGAAATATTTGAATCTATTGCAACTTGAGATAATTCAGCTATATTTTTAGCATGGTCACCAATTCTTTCTATATCATTAACTGTATTAAATAAGGTATCCACAACTTCTCTGGAATGATCATCTAAAGGTGCTTTTGAAAGTTTAAGCAAGTAATTTAAAATAGCTTTTTGTAAATCATTTATTAACTTTTCACGTCTGTATGTTTTATCTATTTTTTCAGTTGAATGTTCTACTAACGCTTCCATAGATGCATTTAAACTTTCCTTAGCTTTTTCTCCCATACGAAGTGCTTCTTTTATCGTATTAGCAAGAGCTATAGAAGGAGTTTCTATCATTCTATCATCTATATATTTAATAGTCTTAGCTTCATCTTCATCTGCGTCACCAGCTTTATCAGGAACAAGCTTAATTGCTAGTTTTATGATAATCTTTGTAAATGGTAGAAGTATTAAGACAGATATAATATTAAACAATGTGTGTGTATTAGCTATTTGTCTTGCAACATTACTTGGGTCCCAACTTGTAACTAAATTTACAATTGGTTTATTCAACAACACTAAGAATATTACTGTTCCCAAAACATTGAAGATTAAATGCATCATAGCTGCTCTTCGTGCATTTTTATTAGCACCAATACTTGATAACAATGAAGTTACACATGTACCAATATTTTGACCATAAAGAATTGGTAATGCTGCTGCCAATGGGATTAAACCTTCTGCTGCTAATGCAACCAACATACCCATAGATGCACTTGAACTCTGTATTATTGCTGTAATACCAAACCCTAATAATAATCCAAGTAGTGGATAATTACCAAATGTAACAAGTAAATCAGTGAATCCTTGATAGTCTTTTAATGGCTCAACTGCCATTTTCATAAAATCCATACCTGTAAATAATATCCCAAAACCTATAAGTATTTCAGCTATATTTTTTATTCTAGGTTTATTTCCAAATAAATAAAGTATAATACCTATACCTAATGCTACTGGAGCCATTCCAGTTAAATCAAAAGATACTAATTGGGCTGTAACAGTAGTACCTATATTAGCACCCATTATAACCCCTATTGCTTGTTTTAAAGTCATTATTCCTGCATTTACAAAACCAACAACCATTACAGTAGTAGCACTTGAACTTTGTATTACTGCTGTAACTCCTGTACCTACTAAAACTCCCATAAATAGATTACTAGTAAGTAATTTTATTATCTTTTTTAATTTTGTCCCAGCAGATTTTTGTAGACCTTCTCCCATAAGGTTCATACCATATAAGAACAGCCCTAATCCACCCATTAGACTTATTATAATGTTCAAATTATTTCCTCCTTGTAAAGAGATTACTATATTTAAAAATTTTATAACCTATTGTATTTTATCAAATTATAGGAGTAGTAATGTTAAATTCATGTTAAATATTAAAAAATCATTAAATTTATGTTAAATTTTTGTGCTATTAGCATATTTTTGTATTATTTTTTCTGAACATTTTATACCATCGACTGCCGCTGTGACTATTCCACCTGCATATCCAGCACCTTCACCACAAGGATATAAATTTTTAACACTTATTGATTCCAAACTGTTTTCATCTCTTACTATTCTTATTGGTGATGATGACCTAGTTTCTACACCAGTTAAAACTGCATCATGCATTGCAAATCCATTTAATTTTTTATCAAGAGAGATAAATGCTTCTCTCATAGTTTCTATCACAAAACTAGGCAAACATTCATTCAAATTTGTAAGCTTATATCCAGGTTTATATGATGGTTCAACACTTCCTAAATTTTCAGAAGTCTTATTATTAATAAAATCTCCAACAAGTTGAACTGGAGCATTGTAATTTTTACCACCTAATTCAAAAGCTAATTTCTCATATTTTTGCTGAAAATGAACCCCTGCTAGTGGATTATCACTATCAAAATCTTCAGGAAGTACATTTACTAGAAATGCGCTATTAGCGTTTATTTTATCTCTTGCATGTTCACTCATTCCATTTGTAACTATTTCAAAATCATTTGATGCAGATGCTATGACACTGCCTCCTGGGCACATACAAAAAGTATATGCTGTTCTTCCATTTGAGACATGCTCTATAAGTCTATAATCAGCAGCTCCTAATCGAGGATGATTATAAAATTCCTTATACTGTGCTTTATTTATCAGGTCTTGAGGATGTTCAATTCTAGCTCCTATTGCAAATGGTTTCTGAATTATTTTTACACCTCTTGAATGCAACATCTCATAAGTATCTCTTGCACTATGCCCAACAGCTAATATAACTGCATCTGTATCTATTTTTTCGCTATCATTTACAATTACAGATTGTATAGAATTATTTAATACAACTATATCTGTCACTTTTGAATCAAATTTAACTTGTCCACCTAGATTTATTATTTCATTTCTTATATTTTTAACTACACTTTTTAATATATCTGTACCAACATGTGGCTTATGTGAATATAATATTTCATCTGGTGCTCCAAACTGAACTAATTCTTCTAGCACTTTTCTACATCGTATATCTTTTATTCTAGTTGTGAGTTTCCCATCTGAAAAAGTTCCTGCTCCACCTTCTCCAAATTGAACATTTGAATTATTTTTAAACTTTCTAGTTGTCCAAAAATCACTTATATCCTTAGTTCTACTATCAACATCAAGACCTCTTTCAAGTAGAATTGGTTCATAACCCATTTGAGCCAAAATAAGCCCTGCAAATAAGCCAGCTGGTCCACTTCCAATTACTAAAGGTCTATTATTTAATTTTTTATTACCCATAGCTACATTTACATATTTTACATCTTTTATCTTTGTTACATCTTTTATTTTTGAGCTTAGTATTTTACTTTCATCTCTAACTTCTACATCTACAGAATAAACAAATTCCATCTTTCCTTTTTTTCTAGCGTCTATAGATTCTTTATATATGCTGTATTTTATTAAATTTTTTTCTTTTATTCTTAACTTCTTAAGTACAATATCTTTTAATAAAGATATATCTTTATCGATTCCAAGTTTTATATTAGATACCCTTAACATATTGTTTTCCTCTCTTAGATTGTAATATAAAAAAGCTAGGGTTACTCCTAGCTTTCTACAAATATAACTTCTATATTCTCTTTTACTAGATTTTCTACCCAAATCTCGTCTAGCACAAATTTCTTTATTTTGTCTACAATAAGTTCTTTATCCAAATCCTTTTTTAGATTTTTCACTAAAACCATCGCTTCAACCGATTTATTCAATCTTTCAACGTATAAAGAATTCACTTTAATTAATATAACCCTTAATTCACATATATATAACTCTTCACTACCTAAAGTGATTTCATCATCGTATTTATATATACTAAATTCATATATGTTTTCATATGGTGTTATATTTTCTATCCCAATAAACTCCATTAACTTATCCTCTTTTAGTTATAAGACCTCTTATAACTTTCATGTTATTAAATACTTTTTCTAAGAAGTTTTCTGCTTCTTCATTATCCAAAAGATTTATTTCAAGATTTTCATTTTCTACAATATCTTTAGATTTGCAGTACTCTTTAGCAACTTCTATTAGTTCATTTTTTCTATCCATAGGTAAATCGAACTCTTTATAGTCTATTATTATATATTGTTTAGTATCAGGTGATACACCATTATTATATCCTATTTCTATATGATAAATAACTGCATATATTTCTTCTCCGTCGTATACAGGTACTGCTGGGTTAGATTTTATAAAGTTTGTTGATACAGCAATTGCATTTCCTAAACTAAGACTCATTATTAATACCTCTTTCTACACATTATACATATATTATACTATAGATTCTTTATCTATGACTTAAAGCTTTTTATAATTAATTAAGATATTTTTAAATCTTTGTATCTTTTTCCTAATGTACTAGAGCTTATATCATATTTTTTTGATATTTGTACTTGAGTTATAGCTTGTCCTGCTTCTTTCTTAACATAGTATTCGACCGCAGCTGCCCAACCACTTTCAGCTCCTTTTATATTTTCATGACTTTTCTTATATTCATTCCAGAACTCTATACATGCATCTATATTTTCTTTTTCCACATTTTCTTTAAGAGTATCTAAAACCTTACATTCTACTTCAGCTAATTCACCTTCTGAATTAACTTTTTTATTATTATTCCTATCTCTTTCTCTTTTTAAATATTCAGCTATACTTGGGTCTAAAAGCTGTTGTATATATTTATATAATACATGTGTATGATAAATTAAGAACGTCTTCATATCTTTATATAAGTCTTCATATTGATTGAATAAATTCATAACATCATTTAAAATTATATCTTTAACTTCATTTGATATACTTATAGTTACATCTATTAATATATTAGTTCCTTCAACATCAATTATTCTAGCTATCATACAGCTTCCGATTTTAAAGCTTCTTAGAAGTTTTACATCTTCTGTGTAAAGTTCTTTCCCACTTAAACAATCTCTTAAAACTATTTTTCCTGTAGAAATTTCTTTTACTTCGTAAATGCTTACATAGGATTCAAACAAACTTTTTAATATTGCAATTTCTGATTGACTTAGGTTTGCACCATTCTCTTCAAGAAATCCAACCGTCATGACCTTTTTATTTTCCATTATGTGGTCTTGTATTAAATACGTATTAAAAAATCTTTCAAACTTTTCATTTACATTATCATTTTGCATTATATAAAACATTTCTTTAGCTTTTTCACATTCATCTTTGAATCTATCATGTCTTGAATAATCATATAATTTTGAATATAAATCTGTATATTGCTTTTGTGAAAGTTCAGTTTTTCTGCTTGCTCTTTCTGAAACAATATCTTTATTTAAACAACATTTCTTGTATTTTTTGCCACTTCCACAAGGGCATAGCTCATTTCTCCCTAACAATATGACTTCCACTCCCTTATTATTAAATTAAAGTACAATTTGTTATTATACCATTTTTTTATCAATCAATCTATAGTATAAGCAAATATTATCTCAAATTTACTTATATTTTGGTACAATATATTCACTTTAATTAGGATTTCGATAAAATCACTAACAATCCCTCTTACAGAAATGGATTATCGTAAAACTAATTCTTCTATAAAGTTTTATGAATTGATAATAGTTTTTTACTTTATCTATTCTTTTTTGTTATGTGACTCTAATTGTCATTTTACATTCTACAAGATTGCTTTTTTCTTGTTTATATTCATTTGAAAGATTTTTGACCTCAAGATTACTTGTTTTTAATTTATTAATTTCTATTTTTTCAATTTTATTATGTAACTTTAAGTTCTTCATTACACCTTCAAGTTTCAACACATTTTCAAGTTCCCCATTAACTTTTACTTCTAAATTAGTTTGTTTTTTATTGTAGTTGTCTAAGCTACTTTCTTGATTGATATATTCCACACTTACAATATCTCTCAATTCATTTTCTACTAATAATACTATATCTTTATTTGTTTTTTTATCTAAAAATGAATTATTAAAATTATTTTTTAATTCTGTATTGCTATCTAATTCAACATTTTTTACATATCTATTATCTTTATGCTTTTTATCCTTCATTTTATAATTATCTTGTCGTTTTATTTCATTCACTATATTTTGTTTTTCTTTCTTCAAATTAGTTAGGTTCTCTTCTAGAGGTCTGGACATTACATTAACTACTAATACAATAATTAATATTAGCAATATTTTTATCAGATTTTTTTCTCTCTTATTTAATTTCAAAATTAATCACCTGTCTAACTTTTTATTCTAAATTTATAACATTCTCCATCTCTTATAATGCTGTCTATGTAGTAATATTTTATGTAATTTATTTTTCTTAAATCATCTAAAATATCTAGATTATCACACACGCCTTCCATCTCCATTTTGTTTTTATCTATAGATATTTTAGTAATGTTATCTGTTCCAACTATTTTATATATTTTTTTTATTTCATCAAGCTTTATTCTAGAAAACTTTTCTTTTGTTTTTTCCAGCTTTGGTACAGTATACTTCGATTCATTTATGGTTTTATTGTGACTTATATAATTTTCTAATTCATTTATAGATTTCATATACATAAACATTTTTAATGAAACACATGTTAAAATTAAGATTATCGTTATTTTATAGATTTTATTATATTGCTTAGTTTCTTTAAATCCATTTAAAAAATTTATTGTTTTATAAGCTTTCATTTAAATAATCATCCCTATACTACTTATATAAGTTATACTAGTATCTCTTAAATCCTTATCAAAATTATTTTCCACCCTTACTTTATTTTTTAATTTCAATGGATTTACTTCAGCAATTTTTTCTGTGTCTTTAAGATATTCATCTATAAAACAATTTTCTATGCCATAATAGTAAATATATTTAAATCTACTTATTAATTTTTTTACTGAGTCATATGATTTTATTTCTTTTGATAATAGATATGTTTCTTCTATTTTTTTATTTTTTGTTATGTTTATAATAAATTGATTCCTTTTACATTCTATAAATACTCCATCTTCTATAAAATTATCTATTAGATTTAAACTTATAAGTTTTTGTAGTATATCAAAATTTATGTTTATAGCTTTTGGGTTCATATTTAGATTTTCTGAAATGATTTTAATTACTTGTATAATATTTTTAGGAAAAAGAATTACTTGTATATTTAACTTATCATTACTAGAGTTTATAATTTTATATTTTATTGAATAGTTATTTATATTTATTGGAATATATTGGGTTATCTCAAATTCTATCATGTTTAATATATCTCTTTTTTTCTTAGTATTCAATATCTCAATATTTCTAATAACTATATCTTGAGTCTGAATATTAAAGTACAAATTTTTGTATGATTTTTTTAGGTTATTTATATCATCTTTTACTAATTTAACTACGTTTTCTACATAACTAGTTTTTTCAATCTCATCACTGTCATTTTTAATATTAAAACCAATTTCTTTTATACTAGATTTATCTATAAAGATTTTTTTATAGTTTTTTCTTAAAAATACAGACCTTATATAATCATCATTTATTTCTAAAGTCAAAATTTTTTTAATTATAACCATCTCCTTCTTAAGTAATGATAACTTGTATATTTTTTAATTAAACTTAATATATTTACATTTACAATTGAATACTAAAAATATCTTTATAATTTGATACTAAAAACGTATAAAAACAAATATTATCTTGGATAAAATTGTTTTGAATTTACATTTACACTTATATCTGTACCATTATCACTTATAACAAGTTCAAACTTACCTGATGTACTTTGAGGAACTGGAACAGTACTTAAATAACCTTTTTCTTTAAGTGATTCTACGCTTAGAGATTCTGCTATATTTTCATCATCATTAATAGCCATACTAGCTGCAGTTACTATATTAGCTGCATTTGTATAGTCTGCATTCATCTTGGCACTTTCTTGAACTTTACCATATTTAACTAATGCTATACTAGATATAACCCCTAAAATTGTTACTACTACAATCATTTCAACAAGTGTAAACCCTTTTCGTTTTTTATTTATCAATTAAATTTTCTCTCCTTTTTAAAAGTTTTATTTAGTAAAATTTATTTTTATATTAGAAACTAGTAATTGCATCAAACATAGGAATAACCATTGATAAAATAAAAACTCCAACAATCAATCCCATGAATACAATTATTACAGGCTCTACAAATTTCATTATTTGCTCTATTTTATTATTTAATTCATTTTCATAAAATCTGTTTATTACATCTAGACTCTTATCTAGCTTTCCACTTTCTTCCCCTGTATTTGCCATTGAAACAAATAACTTAGGAAAAATATTTGCTAGATTCAAAGACTTACCTATACTATTTCCTTTTTTTATATAATTATTAGAAATCTTTAGTCTCTCATAAATGAATTCATTATCTATGACACTTGCTGACATGTCTATTGCATCCACTATTTGTATGCCACTACTAAGTAAAATAGACAACGCTCTTGAAAATCTGGTTGTAGCTACTAATTGGTTAATGCCTTTTAAAAAAGGTATTTTGAATTTAAATGAATTAATTAATTTTTTTAGATTATTATTCATTATAAAAAAATAAATAGTTCCTATTAAAATCAATATAAAACTAAGTATTAAATAACCTAGATAATTTGTAACTATCATAGAAATTCCTATTAAAATCTTAGTTATGAAAGGTGGTTCAATCCCATTACTGGCAAAAACCACCTGAAAATTTGGTATCACAAATATAAAGATAAATATTATTAATATTATTGATAATATGATAAGTATCATTGGATAGATTAAAATAGTTATTATTTTTGTTTTTAATTTATATTCTTTATCGTAATAATTAGATAAATCGCTCATTATTACATCTAAGTTTCCACTAGTTTCTCCTGCTTTTATCATGCTTATAAAAAATTTAGAAAATGTTCCTGTGATGTGAAATGATTCTGCTATAGAATTTCCATTTTGAATATGATTTGATACTGTATTAAACAAACTTTTTACTTTTTTGCTAGATTGTCCTTCAATAATTTGAAATATATTTGTAATTTCACATCCAGATTCCAGTAAAATACCTATCTCTTTGCAAATTACTCTAAGCTCTTTATTACTAATCTTGTTTAATACTAAATGAATCTTGTTTAAATTATAAAATATACTTTTAGATACTTTCATGTATTATAATTCCTTCCAAATTATATTAATTATAATTAAATAGGCTCGATATTTTCTAATTTAATATGTTAATTTTATTTTATCTAGATACAATTTACAATCGAGACTTTTAATTAAAATCGATTGTATGAAATTTGGTTACACTGTTTAACTAAATTATTTCATTTACCACTAAACATTCTTCTAATGTTGTTATTTTTTCATTTATTAGCCTTTTACAGCTATCTTCAAATGTTATCATTCCATTTTTTCGTGCTACTTCTTTAACAATACTAGAATCCTTCATATCCCTTATACATGTTTTTATATCATCATTAATTTCTAGAATTTCATAAATTGCTGTTCTACCAAAATAACCTTTATCATTACATCTCTCACATCCTACAGCTACTTTAGTATTTACATCTCCACTAAAATCATCTTTTATCATAATCTCATGGCTACAATGATTACAAACTTTTCTAACCAACTTTTGAGATATCACACCTATAAGAGATGCATTTAAAAGGTATGGTGGAATTTGCATTTCCAATAGTCTAGCTATAGCAGATACTGCATCATTAGTATGCAAAGTGCTTATAACTAAATGTCCTGTTATAGCAGCTCTTACTGCTATCTTAGCTGTTTCTGCATCTCTTATTTCTCCAACCATTATTATATCTGGGTCTTGTCTTAATATAGCTCTAAGACCTACATCAAAACTCAACCCTACTTTTGAATTTACTTGTATCTGACTTATTCCATCCATCTTGTATTCTACTGGATTTTCTATAGTCATTATATTTTTATTTATACCCTTTAAATCATTTAGTAAGGAATATACTGTAGTAGTCTTTCCGCTCCCTGTAGGTCCTGTCACTAATAATATTCCAGCTCTTTTACTTATTATACGATTTATAGAGTTTATCGCTTCTTCTGAAAATCCAAGTTCTGATTTATCTTTTAAAAAAGTATCTCTATTAAGTATTCTCAAAACAATTTTTTCACCATATACAGTTGGGATTGATGAAACCCTAATGTCAATTAAGCTATCATCTAGCTTTATGTCTACTCTTCCATCTTGAGGAAGCCTTTTTTCTGTTATGTCCATTGAAGCCTTTAATTTAACAACTGTAGCTAATGCTGGATAAACATCTATTAAAAACTTTGATATTTCTTTTAACTCTCCATCAACTCTCATTCTAACTATCAAATGTTCTTTAAATGGTTCTATATGTATATCACTTGCGTTCTCTTTTATAGCTTTTTCTAGAAGATTTTCAAATAATCTTTTTGCATAATTCTCATCAAGTTCAAAGTTATTATAATATTTTTCTATCTTCTCACTTATAAGTTCTCTTCTTTCTTTTTTTAATATAATTTCTTTCCCCGTTGCTAATCTCAAGTCTTGTAGTGCATATATATCTTCATCTTCTATTTCTACTACTAGATTATCATCTTGAAATTCTACTGGAAATACATTATACTTTTTTGCAAGTTTTTCTGGTATTAACATTGGTAAACTGCTTTCCTCTAATATAATCTTAATCACCCTTTATATACTTTAATTTATTAGGTATTTTCAGTTTTTTCATAGAGATATTTTCTTCAGCTTTTATACTAACTTTCATTGGATAAGTACTTTGTACACTATCTAAATATTTACTACCTTTGTCTATGTAACTAGATAGTTTATCTTTATCACCAATACATTTTATTTCATAGGGTTGCGCTACTGGAACTCCATTTATATTTATATGGCTACCTGCAAGTACAACTTCTGAGTACTGATTAATTCTTTGACCATTTATTTCTATGTATTTTCCTCCATTTGTTTTTAATTCATTTATGACTTTTACTAAGATTTTATTGTAGTCTATGCTATTGGCAATGTTTCCTGTTTTTTCATCTATGGCATCTATACTTAATACTATTCCGCTACCGTTTACATTTGAATATGAAAGACTCTCCCTAAGACTTTCTATTTTAGAGATTTCATTAGAATTTTTTTGATTTTTCTTCATCGAATTAATTTCTTTATCTAATTTATCTTTCTCTTTTGCCAGTTCTTTTATAGATTTTCTTGTTATTCTTATTTCTTTTCTTATTGACTTATCCTTACTTGTATAAACTGTTTCTTCATTGCTATAATCTCTAAATATGGTTCCAACAAGCATACCTAAAATAGTACTTGCTAGTATTATAAACACATATTGTTTTTTCATACTGTATTACTCCTTACAAATTTATTTTTATATGATAATTTTCTTTAATTAAATATTAAACATTTACATATGCTTATTATATCAAAGTTATATGTTAAAATTCATCTTTAGTATATAATATCATACATTATACTTATGTCCCCACCCTACTAGCATTGAATATAAAGGATTCTGTTATAAATAGTAAAAATCATATAATTTAATTAGATAACTTATACTTTTAATATCTGTTAAAGTATAATGTCTAGCTAAATAAATATAAACTAAGCTTAAAATGTATATTGATAATATTTTTGCTTACATACTTTATTTTCAGCTTACACACTTTAATTTAAAAACTTTTCAAAATAAGTACATACATATAGATTATTATTGTAAATGTATATTGTAATTTTTTATATTGACAAAAAACATCCAACTGTTTATACTGTACTTGTATAAAAATATACAGTTAAAGAGGTGTTTTTTTGAATATAATTATTTCAAATGGTTCTAACTTACCCATTTATGAACAAATTAAAGAACAGATAAAAAAACAAATTCTTTCAGGAGAATTAAAAGAAAATGAAATTCTACCTTCACTTAGACAACTAGCAAGAGATTTAAAGATTAGCGTTTTGACTACTACTAGAGCATATAATGAACTTGAGCAAGAAGGTTTTATTATGAGCCGTCAAGGCAAGGGATTTTTTGTTATGTCAAGTAGTTCTGAACTTATTCATGAACAGTTAATACAAGAAGTAGAATCAAATCTTAATAGCGCAATACAAGCAGCACAAAGAGCGTCTATGACAGATAAAGAAATTATAAGTCTTTTGAGATTATTATTGGAGGTGGAAAAAGGTGAATAATTATTTGGAACTAAAGGATGTTAGTAAAAACTTTAATGATTTTAATCTAAAAAATATAAATTTTACCTTACCAATGGGATATATAATGGGATTAATTGGCCCAAATGGTGCAGGTAAAACAACAACTATACAATTAATTCTAAATATGTTAGAAAAAGATGAAGGAGAGATTTTAGTTTTTGATATGGACAATGTTAAAAATGAAAATCTTATTAAACAGAATATTGGTGTTGTATTTGACAATATATTTTATGCAGATAATTGGACAATAAGAGATACTGAAAAAGCTATATCTATTTTTTATAAAGACTGGAATCACGATATTTTTAAAAGTATGATAACCAGATTTAATTTACCTCTAAATAAAAAAATAAGTGAATTATCTAGAGGTATGCAAATGAAACTTATGTTATCATGTGCATTTTCTCATAATGCTAAGTTGCTTATACTTGATGAACCAACAAGTGGACTTGATGCAGTAACTCGTGATGAACTTTTGGAAATTCTACAGGACTACATAAAAGATGGAGATAGAAGTGTGTTATTTTCTACACATATTACTACTGATTTGGAAAAAGTTGCTGATTATATTACTTTTATAAATAATGGAGAATTATTTTATACTGGAAGTTTGCAAGATTTATTAGAAAAATTTAGATTAATTAAAGGAAGACCAAAAGATTTAACAGAAACACTTAAAAAAGATGTTATTGGTCTACGTGAAACAGATATTGGATTTGATGCATTAATTCATACAAATGATACTATTAAATATAATAACTGTATCATAGATACTGCTACTATTGATGATATAGTTATAAAAGTTAGCAAGAGAGGTGTAGTAAGATGACCGATTCAATTAAATTTACTAAACTAGATATTTTTACAATGAAATCTTATTTTAATATGAATTTAGTTTTGTTACCTGTTATAATGCTTTTTTCATATATGGGCTCATCAACATTAACACTTTATATTACTTGTTCTTGGTTTGTTGCCCTTATGATTTCTAACGTTTTTGCCATAGAAGAAAAAAACAACTTAAGTCGCCTATATGGTACTCTTTCAATTAAATTAAGAGATATAGTTTTAGGTCGCTATATTTTCATTTTACTTAACTTCGTATTAACAGTATTTATAATTACTATACTTTCAATAGTCGTATTATTTTTTAAAAGTAAATCTATTGATATTCAAGAGATTATACTAGGAATAAGTACCTCTTTTTTAGTTTTTTCTGCTATAGTAGGAGTTCAAATACCTATCTTTTTTAAGATGGGATACCTAAAAGCAAGATTTTGGTCATTAATTCCATATATTATTGTATTGACATTAGTTTTAATGACCTCATTGATTGATAAAATATCATTTGTAATAGATTTTATAATATACAACCAAGGTATATTTTCTATTCTTGGGCTTATTGCTAGTTTTATTATTTTAGTAGTTTCTTATAAAATATCTTTCTTACTATACAAAAGTAGACGATAGTGTAAATATAAATTTATAAAAAGTTAAAATCTAAAATAGAAAAAGGAAATGAATTTTTACTAATTCATTTCCTTTTATTTATAAATTAAAATATTTCTCCAATATAATTATATAAAAATTTCAAACATTTATGTACATATATTTAAAAGTAAATCTTCTGTACATTGTAAAAATTCAATCATAATAAAATTTCTAATTGAATCCTTATAAAAAGTAGTAAGAGAAGATTAAATATTTTATGTAAACATAGAATTTCTATGAGTTATTTATATATCCTTTTTGATATGTTCAAGATTCACTTTAAAAGTTTTTTCATCTTTTTGAACTTTAAAATTATCATTAGGTAAAACTGTTATAATACTATTTTTATATTCAGACTTATCAACCTTTAAACTTAATCCTGTCTTATTAGAGTCACCATATATATAACAAATAGGTTTTTTATTACTCATAAATACCATTTGTACTATATCCTCACTATCTGTTGGTATGATATTTCTCCATTTATATCCTACAGTTTTATATATTGTTTCAACAGGTGTATATGGTTCAAATATATATAGTTTATCCCATTTAAAAGGAAGCAATTTCCCTAAGCTAATTTCTTTAGTTTTGCTATCTAGACTGAAAATACTTCCAAAAAATTCACTAACTCTATCTATTTCTTGATTTTTTTCAAACGTGGATAACTCACTAGATTTATCAACAACATTCCATTTATCATTATTTTTTTCTAGTTTAAAGTTAATTTTAGAAACACATTCTCCATGTTTTCCTGGTTGCGTAACTATAACTTTTTCTCCTAAATTATTTTTATAGTCATGTTGTTTAATTTGAACATGTGTATGTCCAGCTACTATTGCATCAATACCATCAACATTTTGAGCCAATTCTTGTATTCTGTTTCCTGGATTTTTAGGTTTTTTAGGTTTCTCACCTGAATGTACTACAGCAACTATAACATCTGCTTTATCTTTTTTCATTACATCGACCCATTTGTTTGCATCATCTACTAAATCATTCATATATAGCTCACCATTATAGCCTCCTTGGTCTTTTAACTCCAAAGATTTAGAATCCACACTCTCTCCAACTTCTTTTATTGTAAGACCTAAAATACCTAATTTAACATTACCTTTAGGAGTATTAATATTTTTTATTATATATGGCTTTGTGTAATTACTCCCATCTTTTTTATAAGTATTAGCTGATAATACATCAATACCTTGTTTATTAAAATCAGATATCATATTATCTAAATAAAATTTAGAGTTAGATACAAATTCGTGATTTCCAAGAACTACAGAATCATATCCCAATTCTTTCATTTCTTTTGCAATAGGAGTTTCTATATACTTCTCGGTTTTATTATCAATATCTGTTCGTCTATCATCAAAATATTTTTCCATAGGTGAACCTATTGGCCCACTATCAAAGAAATCTCCCGCATCTACTAGAGTTATATTTTTATCTTTTTCTCGTTCTTCTTTTATATAAGAAGTTAACTCATAAGGTAGATTTCCATGTAAATCGGTAGTTGCTAATACATTTATTTCTGTTGTTTGTTTTGAGGCACATCCAGACATTAGCAATACAGACAAAAAAGTAATACCTATAATTATTTTATTTTTCATAAATCCTCCAATTTTATTTTTTCTTAGTATAAATCTTAATTTCATTCTTTATTATATTTAATTTATAATACAAATCTAATATCAATAATACTACAGTAATATACAAAAATCATCTATATATTCCATAAAAACTTAGTTATATACTAGAATATACTCTTGTTTACATAAAAAAGTCACTCATAATAGTAACTTTTTTAAATGCAACTTTAGATATTATCATCAAGGTCAATTATATAATTATTGCAACTTTCACAATAAAATATTTTACATCTCATTTAATTTTCTTTTTAAGTCTTCAACAGATTGTATTTGTATTTTTTTTAAGTTCATAAAGAAATAAGATAAAACTTTTATAATAGGATTTTTAACATATATATTTTCTATAAACACTATTTTAGTTTTTCCATTCTCTTCAAAAAATTCGCCTTGCCAATTACCATAGAAAAATTTATTTTCTATATCAAATTTATAAAGCTTATTTTTAGTTTTTCTGTAACAGTAAATTTTGTTCTGTTTCCATCCTTATTGTACTCAATAAAAGTACTTCTGCCATCTAATATTTCAATTTTACTTATATCACTTCTCCATTTATAATCACGATTGTCTGTAACTATATTCCAAACTGTTTCCACGTCTGTATTAAAATAAGCTGTTATCTCAGATACTCTACATTTTTTCATAAACTCCTCCTATTTTTTATTGGAACCCAAATTTCACTAACATAATTATCTTTACTACTATCTCCTTCAAAGTAAAGTTCAAAATTGAAATCAGCAACTGGCTCATAGCTAGAGTATTGGAAAAACTCACTATATATTTTTACCCATAGATTTTGAATAGAATTTGGCATGGCACCTGTACACTTGAAAATAGCCCATTTATGAGAAGGTATTGTAAATAAGGTAAATTTATCATTTTTAGGTTTTTCATCTGTCTCAACAGCTGCATAATAATTAAATAATTGTTTGTTTTGTGAAACTGCCATTTCATCTATTCCCAAAACACCACCTTTTGTAACAGTGTTTTCTTTCACATAAGAAATTAGCTCTCTATACAAACTACTATTAAACAAGTCTTGCCAAAACCTTGGTATTTGTTTTCTAAATACATCTTCATCTTTAGAAAATTGTTTCTTTAAAGCAATTACTGAAAATTCTCTCTTATCGACAATTTTGTAATCTAAAGTATTTCCTCCATCTAAAGATATTTTTAATGTTATCTTGCTAAATATTCATAATCTAACTTTTCTAAAATATTGTCTTCAATATAATCAATAGATTGTTGTAATCCCTCTAACCACTGCATTTCATATGTACCCCCATATTTTATAATAAATTCTCTAAATTTTCTTGTCTTTTTGTGCAAAGATTTATCTGTTTAAATTATAGCAAAAAACAGCAAACTACCATAGCTTCAAAGCTATAGCAGTTTGCTGTTGATTATATATACTAGTTAATATTAATTTTAAACAGACATATTTTATATATTTTCCTCATACTTTGAAATTCTCTTAACTAGTTCATCTCTCAATTTTCCTACTTCATCAAATCTCATGTTAGGACTATAGTAACTTTCTATAATATCATGTTTTGATTTAGCTCTCTTAAGATTTAAAACTGACCAACAAATTAAGTCATCTAAAACTTTTTCATCAAATTTAATGTCTTCTTCATACTTAAGTAATTTTTCTCTATTTAAAAATTGATTCAAATCAATTGTATCTTCATCTTTAAAAGTACTACTTATAGTTATTCCTATATCTAAATCAGTTAATAATATGGTTTCAATTTTTTCAGGAATAAGTGGATAGTGATAAACTTCTACATTCAAGCCTTTCTCAATGGCTTTTTTGTACACTTTACTCAAAAGTGTAGTTTTCCCAGCGCCTATTTCTCCTGATAAATAATAAACCTTACCTACATCCTTTAAAATATGTTCTGTATAATCTAAGCATCCTACAGGAGTTATACCTGATCCAAATAAATGCTTTTCTTTCTTTAACTTTCCTGTACTATCTACTCCATCAAATAATCTTTTTATGAATTCTTCTGTAACTAAATTTACTTTTCCATAATCCATACAGTCGGAATATTTTTCCTCGATATCTCTAAAAATTGGTTCTGCTGATTTTAAAAATTTGAATGCTCTTTTAAAAGCATTACTAATATCTTTATCATAGCTTGAAATTTCTTGTCTATTTTTTTCTAACTCCTCTGTATTCCAGTAATCGCCTAAGTTAATTATCTCGTCCAAAGCACCTGGGAGTTTAGGGTCTACAGTATGTGGAGCAGTTGCATCCATAAGTACCACGCCTAGTTTCTTTATAACTACACCATCCAACGAACTTGGGTCAGAAGGGCAATGATATAATTCAATATCATATCCTTTATGCAAAAACTCTTTATAAATTTTTTTCATTAGTGAGGATTTTCCTACTCCAGGTCCACCCTTTAAACAAAAAACTCTTTTTACATTTTCAGGAATTATATAGTCAAAAAAAGAATATGACCCTTGTGATGTGTTTCCACCTGGAAATGCCTTTTTTATCTTTCCTTCCATATTAGCGCCTCCTCATAATTTACCATACCTCTTAATTAAGATATTAATATTATACGAGTTTTGTTACAGCTTTATGCTTTTGCTAAATATAAAACTTATCATTCAGCAATGGCAATAACTTGTTTTACTTAATTTCAATCTATTACTATACTCTAATTTAGGTTTTGTCCAAAAGTATAATAAAACTGTCTATACTGTGGTGTAGTTGTCTGTATTGCTTAAATCTAATTGTCTCGACTGTTATTTTATGTTAAAATAAAATTAAAAAATACATCTGTTTTTCTTCAGAAATGGGTGAAATTCCCTATCGGCGGTAAAAGCCCGCGAGCCTTATGGCAGAATTTGGTCAAATTCCAAAGCCGACAGTAAAATCTGGATGGTAGAAGAAAATAGTATATGAGTACCTTTATGTAATTTTACATGAGTAATCTATACAAATCCTTCAACTACCGCATTTATTCATGAAAATAAACATATTCTAAGGTACCTAAGAAATAGGTGCTTTTTTGTTGTTTATTTTGTAACTATACTGTACTTATAAAACAAAATCTACTATGTAAAAGATTGGAGTGTTATCAGTGAAACAAAAATGGATAGTATTAATTATCATCTGTATTGGTATATTTATGTCTACTCTTGATGGAAGTATACTAAATATCGCAAATCCTACAATTGCTGCCGACTTTAAAATTAACATGTCGCAAATCCAATGGGTAGTTACAGCTTATATGTTGGTTGTAACAGCTACTATGTTGTTTTTTGGAAAGCTAGGTGATAAGGTAGGTTCAAATTATCTATATACGTTAGGATTTTTTATATTTACAATAGGTTCCTTTCTATGTAGTATATCTAATAACCTAGTAACATTGATTTTATCAAGAATATTTCAAGCAATTGGAGCAAGTATTTTAATGGCAACTGGACTTGGTATAGTTTCTAATGCATTTCCAGCAAATGAAAAGGGAAAGGCTATAGGAATTACTGGAGCAGTAGTTGGTATAGGAAATATGAGTGGTCCTGTAATTGGTGGAATACTTTTAGAACACTTTGGATGGCCTTCTATTTTCATCATCAATATACCTATTGGTATTATAGCAGTCTTTCTTGGGATAAAATTTCTACCAAAACCTATTTTAGATGAACAAAACAAAAGTTTCGATATTCCAGGTCTTCTATTATTTGCATCTTGTACCACACTTATATTGCTTGCAATGAATGGAGAAGGAAATACAAAATGGTATCTAGGAATAGTGGCAATTATAGCATTTTTATTGTTGGTATTGAGAGAAGTAAAATTTGAACAAAGTTTTATTGATTTACCTTTGTTTAAAAATAGAAATTTCACTGTAGGCAATATTATTGGAATAGCTTGTTATTTTCCTCAAATGGCAGTATCTTTCCTACTTCCTTTTTATCTAGAACAACTAAAAAATTTATCTCCTATGATGGCTGGCTCTGTCATGACTGTTCATCCACTTATTATGGTACTTATAGCTCCTATTGCAGGTTCTCTTTCTGACAAACATGGTGCAAAAAATATTCTGACTGTATCTTTTTCATTTATGACTATTGCTCTGGTTGGAATGGCACTTTTAAAAGCTGATTCTCCATTATATCTTTTGATTCTATGCTTAATTATTTTTGGCTTTGGATTAGGCTCTTTTAGCTCACCAAACAATAGTAGTATCTTGGCAGATGTTCCACCTCAAAAGCAAGGATATGGAGGAAGTTTTCTAGCAACTGTTCGTAATTTGTCATTTGCCCTTGGGACAGCATTTTTCAGTAGTTTCTTTGCACAAAGACTTATATATCATCAAAAGTCTACAAGTCATACACTGGCTTATGTCGCAGCTAGTAATCAATCTTACTGGATTGCAGCAGCAGTATGCTTTATAGGACTTATACTTACAATTTTCTTTATGAAAAAGACAGAAAAAACTACTTCTCAGTAAAGATTTATTGCTAATTATATAAATCACTAAATCTTTAAACAAACTAATTTACACTAATTTTATTAGTTTCTAACAATAATTACTTATATTTATTGTTTATAAACAACAAGGATGCCACAAAATCTCCATTAAAAACATTTTGAGGCATCCTTTATTTGATTTTAATATATATAAACACTTAAAATTAATCTACTGTTATTTCATATCCATGTTGATTGTATTGATTTACAATTTCTTCCCAAAGTTCTTCAACACCAGTCTTTTTTAATGAAGAAACAGGGATTACTTTTTCACTACTCTCCATTTGCAATTTCTTTCTTATAATACTTATATGCTTTTGATATTGTCCTCTAGATATTTTGTCTGCCTTAGTTGCAATAACTACACAGTTATATCCAAAATGTTTTATCCATTCGTACATAAGTTTATCATCTGCTGTAGGTTCATGTCTAATATCTACAAGTAGGAATATAGAGCATAGTTCTTGTCTACTTTCTAGATATCGTTCCATTATACCTCCCCATTTTTCTTTTTCAGATTTGGCTATTTTAGCATACCCATATCCTGGAAGGTCTACAAAATAAAATTCGTTATTTATAAGATAGAAATTTATAGTTCTAGTTTTTCCTGGTGTTTGACTAGTTCTAGCAAAGTTTCTTCTGTTAAGTAATGTATTTATTATTGATGATTTTCCAACATTTGACCTACCAGCTAGTGCTATCTCTGGTATACCTTCTGCTGGATACTGTGATTTATTCACAGCACTCATAGTTATCTCTGAACTTCTAATTTTCATTTTTTTCACCACTCTTTAATAAAGCTTGTTCTAATACTTCATCCATATGCTCTACAAGTACAAACTCCATCTTCTCTTTTACATTTTCTGGTATATCATCTAAATCAGCTTCACACTCTTTAGGAATTAATACTTTTGTTATACCAGCTCTATGAGCTGCTAATAGTTTTTCCTTAACTCCTCCTACAGCTAACACTCTACCTCTTAAAGTTATTTCTCCTGTCATAGCTATATTACCTGGCACAGGTCTTTTAGTAAGTGCTGAAATTACTGCAAGTGCCATAGTTATACCAGCTGATGGCCCATCTTTTGGAACAGCACCTTCTGGAATGTGTATATGAATATCATTAGTTTTATAAAAATCAGGGTCTATATCAAACCTGTCCACTATTGATCTTATATAAGAAATACCTGTCTTAGCAGATTCTTTCATAACATCTCCTAGTTTTCCAGTTAATACAATTTCACCCTTTCCTTTAAGCACATTTACCTCTACTTCAAGGGTAACTCCACCAACTGCTGTCCATGCAAGTCCATTTACAAGCCCTATTTGAGGATTAATCTCTGCAAGTTGGTATTTAAACATATCTTTTCCAAGATATTTTTCTAAGTCAGACTTATTTACAACAACTTCTTCAAGTGTTGGGTCCTCAACATATTTTTTGGCAATTTTTCTACAAACTTTACCAATAGTTCTTTCTAATGTTCTTACTCCAGCTTCTCTTGTATAATGATTTATTATACTTCTTAAAGTTTCATCGTCCATTTTTATAAAATTCTCTTTTAAAGCATGCTCTTTAATTTGTTTTGGAAGTAAGTATTGTTTTGCTATATTTAATTTTTCTTCTTCTATATATCCAGATACCTCTATTACTTCCATTCTATCTAATAGTGGTCTTGGAATATTGCTTAAACTATTTGCTGTTGTAACAAATAGTATCTTTGATAAATCAAAAGGTATTTCTAAATAGTGGTCCACAAAATCCTTATTTTGCTCTGGGTCCAATACTTCTAGCATAGCTGAAGCTGGGTCACCTTTATAATCTGCTGCCATTTTATCTATCTCATCAAATAAAAACACAGGATTTTTAGTCTGAGCTTCTTTGACTCCATTAATTATTCTTCCTGGAATAGAACCTACATAAGTCCTTCTGTGTCCTCTTATTTCGGCTTCATCTCTAACTCCACCTAAAGATATTCTTACAAATTTTCTATTTAATGCTCTAGCTATTGATTTTACTATAGATGTTTTCCCTGTACCTGGAGGTCCAACTAGACATATTATAGGACCTTTAAGTGATTTAGCAAGAGTTCTTATGGCTAAATACTCTAATATTCTTTCTTTAACCTTCTCCAACCCATAATGGTCTTCATCTAATATAGCTTGTGCTTTAATTATATCTAGTTTATCCTTTGTTTCTTTATTCCATGGTAATGAGAATATAGTATCCAAATAATTTCTACTTACAGATACATCTGGAGACATTGAAGATATCTTTGAAAATTTATCAATTTCTTTTTCTATTTTCTCTTTAGTAGTTTTAGGTGCTTTTATTTTTTTAAGCTTTTCTCTATACTCATCTGCTTCAGAATTTATGTCTTCTTCCTCGCCTAATTCCTTTTGTATAGCTTTTAATTGCTCTCTAAGATAGTATTCTTTTTGAACTTTATTCATTTGTTTTTTAACTCTTAAAGTTATCTTTTTTTCTATTTTTAATATATCTATCTCTTCTAATAATATAGAATATATAAGTTCAAGTCTTTTCTTAATATCAAATTCTTCTAATATTTCCTGCTTCTGACTTGATTTTAGATAAATATTTGCAGCTATTGTATCTATAAATCTATCTACATCCTCTATATCAGCTAAAGATATTAATATTTCTGGTGATACTCTATTTCCAATGTTTATATATTCTTCAAAAGCATCAAATACATTTCTTACAAATGCTTCAATTTCAACTTCTGTTTCACTATCTAAATTATCACTATCAAAAACAATTTCTTCTATTACTGCTCTAAAGTATCCTTCTTCTTGCTCTATTTTTTTTACTCTACCTCTTGATACACCCTCAACCAAGACACGAACTGTATCTCCTGGTAATTTTATCATTTGTTTAACTTTACAAATTGTTCCTACATGATAAAAATCCTCTTCACCTGGTTCATCAACATCTGCTTCTTTTTGAGATGTTAAAAATATAAGCTCTTCATCCATCATAGCTTGGTCTAAAGCTTTAAGAGATATTTCTCTTCCTATATCAAAATTTAATATCATATATGGAAATATTGCTAATCCCCTCAAAGGGATTAATGGTAATTCATGATCTATTTTAGTATAATTTTGTTCCATCAACATTACTCCTTTTCTAGTCTAATTATTTTGCATTTTATATTATATATTTGCACATGTTAATTTTCAACATTAATGATAACTTCTTAGCATATTATATTATTATTTTATTATGATATAATATTAGTGTTAGTATACTTAGATGTTATTTATCTTTTGGAGGTTTCTATTATGTTGAAATTGTTTTTAACCTTTTTAAAAATTGGTGCGTTTACATTTGGTGGTGGATACGCTATGGTTCCTCTTATACAAGATGAACTTGTAAACAAACAAAAACTTTTAGAGCAGGAAGAATTTATCGATTATCTATCCATAGCTCAAAGTTATCCTGGAGTACTAGCAATTAATATCTCTGTATTATTAGGATATAAGCTTTATGGTATACCAGGAGTTCTTATATGTACCCTAGGCTCTGCTCTACCGTCATTTTGTATAGTCTTAGTGTTGTCATATTTATATTTTAAAAATTCCTCATCTAAAATTTTAGATGGATTTTTTAAAGGAGTTGCGCCTGTAGTAATAGCTCTTATATTGTATTCTTTTACGAGCATGTTTAAGAAACTGCCAAAGTCTAAAACTAACATACTACTATTAATTATAGCAGTTTTATCTGTTGGTGTATTCAATATAAGTCCTATTTATTTAATAATTGGAGGAGGTGTATATAGTCTATGTCAGAAATAACACTACTCTTCTTAATATTCCTTAAAATAGGAGCATTTAGTTTTGGTGGTGGGTATGCTATGCTACCATTTATTCAACAAGAATTTATATCTAAATACCACCTTATAACTAATCAAGAATTCTTAGATTTACTTGCTATATCGCAATCTACACCAGGTCCTGTAGCAATAAATAGTGCTACATTTGTAGGATTTAAAACTGCTGGTTTTTTTGGTTCTCTATCTGCAACTATCGGTGTTACAATATTTGCATTAGTAGGCTTAACCATTATATCAAAGTTATTTGCTAAGTTCAAAAATAATAAAAAAGTAGAAAATTTATTAATGGTACTTAGACCAATTACTTTAGGTTTTATACTGTCAGCCGCTTTTTCATCTGCAAAAGAAGTTAGTTGGGACTTATATGGAATAATCGCATTTGCAGCATCATTCTACCTTCTATATAAAGGGAAAATTGGCTCTATTGCAATTGTATTCGTCTTTGGTATTATAGGTATTCTACTCACATTTTTATCATAATAAGACCTAATTTCATATTAGCATAAAAAAAGGAGCCTTTTAAAGCTCCTTTTCATCATCTTATGCACTTTCCTCTTGATCCTTAAGTACTATGATAGGATTTACTGAGTCTTCGTTCACAGATTTCTCTGTTACTATAACCTTCTTTATATTATCTCTAGATGGTACTTCAAACATAGTTTCCATCATTACACTTTCAACTATACTTCTAAGTCCTCTAGCTCCTGTATTTCTTTCTATAGCCTTTTTAGCTATTGCACGAAGAGCATCATCTTCAAATTCTAGCTCAACATCATCTAACTCTAATAATTTCTTATATTGCTTTACTAGAGCATTTTTAGGTTGTTGTAGTATTTGCATTAGTGCATCTTCATCCAGTAATTCTAAAGTAGCTAAAACTGGTATTCTTCCTATAAATTCAGGTATTATACCATACTTTAATAAATCCTCTGGAAGTACTTTTTCATATAACTTCCCTAAATCTAATTCTTTTTTACTTTCTATCTTAGCTCCAAACCCTAGTGTCTTATCTCCACCACGTTTTTGGATTATTTTTTCTAGCCCATCAAAAGCTCCACCTAATATAAATAATACATTAGTAGTATCTATCTTTAAAAATTCTTGATGAGGATGTTTTCTTCCTCCTTGTGGTGGGACATTTGCAACAGTGCCTTCTAATATTTTTAAAAGAGCTTGTTGAACACCCTCTCCACTAACATCTCTAGTTATAGATGGATTTTCAGATTTTCTTGCAATCTTATCTATCTCATCTATATATATTATACCTCTTTCAGCTTTTTCTATATCAAAATCAGCAGCTTGAATAAGTTTTAAAAGTATATTTTCAACATCTTCTCCAACATATCCAGCCTCTGTTAGTGATGTAGCATCTGCCATTGCAAAAGGTACATTTAAAGTTCTAGCTAAAGTCTGTGCTAATAACGTCTTACCAGAACCTGTAGGTCCTAATAAAAGTATATTACTCTTTTGGATTTCTATATCCTTGCTACTAGACTTTTTACTATATATTCTCTTGTAATGATTGTAAACCGCAACTGATAAAGCTTTTTTAGCTTTTTCTTGACCTATTACATAATCATTTAATATATTCATCATTTCTTTTGGTTTTGGTAAAGATGTAGTATCTTCATCTATAGTATCTTCTATTTCTTCTTGAATAATTTCGTCACAAAGTTCAACACACTCATCACAAATGTATACATTTGGACCTGCAATTAATCTTCTTACTTGATCTTGATTTTTACCGCAGAATGAACACTTTAATTGTCGTTTCTCTTCGTATTTAGACATATTAACACCTCTCTCTATCTACGGTCTCTTTGTAAATACTTCATCTATTAAGCCATATTCCTTGGCTTCTGATGCACTCATGAAGTTATCACGTTCAGTATCCATTTTTATTTTCTCTAATGGCTGACCAGTTCTTTCAGATAATATTTCATTTAAAGTTTCTTTTATTTTTAAAATTCTCTTTGCGTGAATTTCTATATCTGTTGCTTGACCTTGAGCTCCACCTAATGGTTGATGTATCATTATCTCACTATTTGGTAGTGCTAGTCTTTTTCCTTTTGCTCCTGCTGCCAACAAGAATGCTCCCATAGAAGCAGCCATACCTATACATATAGTACTTACATCTGGTTTGATGTATTGCATAGTATCATATATAGCCATTCCAGAAGTTATACTTCCTCCTGGAGAATTTATATATAAATGTATATCTTTGTCTGGGTCTTCAGCTTCTAAGAATAATAGCTGTGCTACTATAAGCCCTGCTGTGGCATCATTAACTTGATCTCCTAAGAAGATTATTCTGTCCTTTAATAGTCTAGAGAAGATATCATAAGATCTTTCTCCTCTTCCTGTTTGTTCAACAACTACAGGTACTAATGCCATGGTTTCATACCCCCTTTATTCTATATAATTTACAGTAGCTTTTTTAAGCTACTGTAAATTATTTTACGCATTTAACTAAATTATATTTGCACAACATTATATACTAAACATTCTATAACGTCAACTATATTAGTTATAGCGGTTATTTTATTAAGCTATTGTTGCACTTTCAACTAATAAGTCTATTGTCTTTCTTATTTTTATTTGTCCTTTTATATCTTCCTTATCAGCATCTCTTAAAGTAGTTTCTATTTTTTCTACTTCCATATTGTAAGCAGAAGCCATTTTTTCTAATTCAGCTTTAAATTCTTCTTCTGTTGCTTCAATTCCTTCAGCTTTAGTTATTGCTTCTAATACTAGTGAAGATTTAACTAATTTTTTAGCATCTTCTTTTCTTTCTTCTCTTAATTCTTCCATAGTTCTACCAGTCATCTCTAGTAATTGTTGTAATCCAAATCCTTGATATTGTAATTGGTAGTTAAGTTCGTTTAACATATTATCTATTTGATGCTCTACCATAACTTCTGGTATTTCTATTTCTGTATTTTCAGCAACTTTTTCTACTACTGAATTTCTAATTTCTGCATCTGCTTTATTTTTTGCTTCTTCTTCTAATTTAGCTCTTACATCTGCTTTTAATTCATCTAAAGTATCAAATTCACTAGTATCTTTAGCAAATTCATCATCTAATGCAGATAATTCTTTTACTTTTACATCATTTACTTTTACGTTAAATACAACTGGCTTTCCAGCTAAATCTTCTGAGTGGTATTCTTCTGGGAAAGTAACATTAACTTCAACTTCTTCTCCAACTTTTTTACCTACTAATTGCTCTTCAAATCCTGGTATAAATGTGTTTGAACCTATAACTAAGTTATAATTTTCACCTTTACCACCATCAAAAGCTACACCATTGTCAAAACCTTCAAAGTCTATTATAGCTGTATCGCCATCTTCTAAAGCTTTGTCTTCAACACTTACTAATCTAGCATTTTTTTCAACCATTTCTTGTAATTTAGCTTCAACATTTTCATCACTTACAGTATTCTCAACCTTAGCTACTTCTATACCCTTATAGTTTCCTAATTCAAACTCTGGTTTAACTTCAACATTAAGAACCATAACTAATCCATTGTCTTTGCTTATTTCTTCTATATCTAAATCTGGATTGTCTATTGGATCTATATCTAATTCCTTGATAGCTTCTGGATAAACTTCTGGGAATAACACTTCTATAGCATCATTATAGAAGATACCTTTTCCATATTGAGTTTCTATAACAATTCTTGGAGCTTTACCTTTTCTGAATCCAGGTATATTATATTTGCCTTTGCTTTTATTATAAGCCTTATTTACTGCTGCTTCAAATTTATTGTTATCTACTGTTATTTTTAAAGTAACTTTATTACCCTCTTTTTTAATTAGTTCTGCTTTCATCCTTCTAATCCTCCTAGTGATATTTATGTAATACCCGATAATGGTATCATAATTCATTCTATTTATAATTCAACCACTTAATTATATCACATAAGTTTTTTTATTTACAAGTGTTCCATTAATATCGTTGTACTTATTTGATAAAATTTAATTTTTTGAGTGTTTTTTGCCATTTTTTTGGATAAATACACCTTTATATGCGTATTTCCTCTATATTTATGTCCTCTTCTTCTATCTCCATAATTACAAAACTCTTATACGATACTCCTCTTGGAAGTGAAGTACTTCCAGGATTTATGTAAAGCACACCATTTTTAATTTCTCTAAATGGAGTATGAGTATGACCAAATATAACTATGTCAGCATTAACCTCAGCAGCCTTATTTTCTAACATTTGTGTGCCATATTTTACACCATACTTATCTCCGTGGCATAAAAATATAGTTTTATTTGCTACTTCAAAGACAATTTCTTCTTCTATAGCATCAAAATCACAATTTCCTTTAACTGCAATAATTCCAACCTTAGTCATATTATGAAGATATCTTGAGTCTGTAAAGTTGTCTCCTGCATGAATTATTAAGTCACATTCTTCTAAATATGGTATTGTCTTTTCCATATTTTTAATCATCATATGTGTATCACTTATTATGCCTATTTTCATTACTTCACTACCCTTTTCATAAACTCTTGTTTCATAATTTTTAGTGCATTTGCTCTGTGGCTGATTGAATTTTTTATAACACTAGGTATTTCACCAAAGGTTTTATTATATCCTTTTACTATAAATAAGCTATCATATCCAAAGCCATTTTTGCCCTTTTCTTCAAAGCCTATCATTCCTTCACAAATTCCTCTCACTACAAATTCTTTTCCATCTGGAAAAACTACTGCTATTGCAGAGACAAATCTTGCATTTCTTTTACTCATTGGCACATTTTGCATGGCTTTTAATAGCTTTTCTCTATTTCCTTCATCTGTAGCATGCTCTCCTGCATATCTAGCTGAATAAACGCCTGGTTTTTTTCCTAAAGCATCTACCTCTAAGCCAGAATCATCAGCTATAGCTATAAGTTTAGTTTTTCTAGCTATTGTTCTAGCCTTTATTAATGCATTATGCTCAAATGTTTTTCCATCCTCTACGATTTCTATACCTGCTAAATCAACATCTTTTAGAGAATACACCTCATATTCAAAATCTTTTAAGATTTCACCTATTTCTTCTAGCTTATGAGCATTATTAGTAGCAATCACTACTTCATTACCATAATCCATTCCTAATATCTCATCTGCTATTTCACCTAAAACTTCTCTTTGAAGTCTTATTAGTTCTTTATTCCCTTTTTCTCCTAACTCTAACAATAAATTTAAATCTTTTCTTGAAAAAGGTTTCTCTTCACCAGTACCCTGTACTTCTACAAACTCATACTTGTCAGTCATTATTATATTCATATCTACTTGTGCTTTAGAATCTTCTTCGTAACATAAATCTAGCATATGGGTTTCATTTACTATTCCAACACTAATTGCAGATACAAAATTTGTTATTGGCATTTCTTTTAATGTTTTTGCTTTATATAATTTATAGATTGCTTCAGCAACTGCTACAAACGCCCCCGTTATAGATGCAGTTCTAGTTCCACCATCAGCTTGAATCACATCACAATCTACCCAAATAGTTCTTTCTCCTAGTTTATTTAAGTCTATAACAGACCTTATTGCCCTTCCTATTAACCTCTGTATTTCTTGAGTTCTTCCGTCGATTTTTCCTCTAGATGCGTCCCTTATTTTTCTCTGTTGAGTTGCCCTTGGTAACATTGAATATTCAGCATTTATCCATCCAGTACCACTATTTCTCAAAAAAGGAGGTACTTTTTCTTCCACTGATGCAGTACATATAACCTTTGTCTCTCCCATTTCTATAAGAACAGAACCTTCTGCATACTTTGTATAATTTCTAGTAATCTTTACAGGTCTTATCTGTTCATTAGTTCTATCATAACTTCTGGTCATTTTTTATATCCTTTCTTAATCCTTATATATTTTATAAATTTATTTTTATAAGTTTTAATTTTATTAATCTTATATAATGTCATTTTTCATAATTCGATAGCTTACTGAACTATTCTATCATTAATTATAGTAGTTTTCTACTAAATTAAATGACTTTTTAGCCCTCTAATACAGCTTTTACTTCATCTTTCGATGATAAAGTTAATAATTCTAAAAATCTCTCTTCATCTATAACTTTAATTCCTAAATCATTTGCTTTTGTAAGTTTAGAGCCAGCTTCTTCTCCAGCTAAAACAAAAGTTGTCGATTTACTTACACTAGATGTAGCTTTGCCACCTCTTTTTTCTATCATATCTTTTGCATCATTTCTTTTTAATGTAGGAAGTGTACCAGTCAATACTATTTTCATTCCTTCAAATATTCTTTCTACTGTTTCACCTGTATTCTCTAATGATTTTGTATTTACTCCTACACTTTTTAGTTTTTCTATGACATTTATATTTTTATCTTCCTTAAAAAACTCAACAACACTATTTGCCATTATACCCCCAAATTCTTCTAAATCTTCTAATTGCTCACTTGTTGCAGAAATCACATCATCTAAATCTTTAAATTTTGAGGCAAGTATCTTAGCTGCCTTAACACCTATAAATTTAATTCCCAAACCATTTATAAGTCTCCATAAATCATTTTCTTTTGACTTTTCTATTGAATTTATTAAATTATCAGCAGATTTTTCACCCATTCTTTCTAAATCAACTACATCTTCCTTTTTTATATAATATAAATCAGACACATCTTGAATTATTTTTTCATTTAGCAACAATGTAATTATAGATTCTCCTAAACCATCTATATTCATTGCATCTCTTGATACAAAATGTATAATCCCTCTTCTTATTTGAGCAGGACAAGACATATTTATACACTTTACAGCAGCTTCTCCTTCTAATCTTACTGTTGGTTCTGAACAAACAGGACATTTTTCTGGCATTTTAAAATCTACTTCTTCTCCAGTACGAGCTTCTTTTATAACTTCTAAAACTTGAGGTATTATATCTCCTGCTTTTTGAACCAATACTGTATCATTTATTTTTATGTCTTTCTCTTTTATATAGTCTTCATTATGAAGTGTTGCTCTACTTACAGTAGTCCCAGCAAGTCTAACTGGCTCAAGTACTGCTGATGGTGTTATTGTACCAGTTCTTCCAACTTCTACTATTATATCTACTATTTTAGTTTTTTTCTTTTCTGCTGGAAATTTATATGCAATTGCCCATCTTGGACTCTTTGCAGTATATCCCATCTCTTCCCTTTGTTTTATATTATTTACTTTTATTACCATTCCATCTATCTCGTATTCTAAATTACCTCTATTTTCTGTCCAATGTTCAATATGTTCAATAACTTCATCTATATTTTTACAAACTTTATAACTTTGACTTACTGAAAAACCTAGTTTTTCTAAATATTCTAAGGATTCACTATGACTCTCTAAAGTATAATCTTCTATATTTTCCATATTAAATACAAATATATCTAATGGTCTCTTTGCAGTTAATTTCGAGTCTAGTTGTCTTAATGAACCTGCTGCAAGATTTCTTGGGTTAGCAAATAGTGGTTGTTCCTGTTCTTCTTGTTGTTCATTCACTTTTCTAAAATTATCTTTTGATATATATACTTCTCCTCTAACTATTAACTCTTTTTTTTCATCTATTTTAAGAGGTATACTTTTGACAGTCATTAAATTTTGAGAAATGTCTTCTCCTACGACTCCATCACCTCTAGTTGCTCCTTTTTCAAATGCTCCATTATTATAGGTAAGACCTACTGAAAGCCCATCTATCTTAAATTCAACGACATATTCAACACTATCTCCCACATATTCCTGAACTCTCTTATCAAAATCTCTCAAATCTTGCTCTGAAAAAGCATTTGATAAACTCAGCATAGGAGTTTTATGTACAATTTGATTAAATTTATCTAATGGCTTACCTCCTACTCTATTTGTTGGAGAATCAATTCTCTTTAGTTCTGGATTTTGTTCTTCCAAAGATATTAGTTCTTTCATTAGCTTGTCATATTCATAGTCAGATATCTCTGGGCTATCTTGGTTATAATACCTTTCATTATGATATTTTATTTGTTCTATAAGTTTATTAATTTCATTTTTAACGCTCACTCTTAGCACCTCTTCATATTTTTTAAATTGAATCATTTTAAAATTTCCCTATAATTAATTATTTCCTATTTATATATTTTTTAGTATATCACTTTTTTGACTTTAAATTTATTACAAAAAAAACTCTTATAGTATCTCTAATAACACTAATAAGAGTTTTTTATTTTCATTAGAATTTTTACATATTTAATAACCTTTTGATATATCAACAACATTATCTACAGGTTTATTTTCTATTATATAATGTTTTAAATTATTATAGACCATATTAAATGTTCTCTCTTTATTTTTATCAGACACCCAAGAGTTATGAGGAGTTACTATAACATTTTCACTTTCCCATAGTTTATTATCTTTACTTAAAGGCTCACTTTCAAATACATCTAATGCTACACCTCTAAATTTCTCTACGCATTCTTCTAAATCTTTCTGATTAACTGTATTTCCTCTACCTACATTAATAAATACAGAACCTTCTTTCATAAGATTAAACATATCTTTATTTACTATTCCATCTGTACTCTTTGTAGAAGGCATTGCTACAACTATTATGTCACTTTCCTTAAATACAACATTCATATCCTCAGTAGAAAAACACTTGTCAAAGTATTTTTTGTTGCTTCCATCAGTATTGACTCCCCATATTTCTACACCAAAGGCCTTTAACCTTTTAGCTGCTTCTGATGATATAGTTCCTGTTCCAAGAAATCCAACCCTTTGACCATATAATTCTGATACAGAAAAATCCATTTTCCATTCTTTATTTTGCTGTTGTTTAAAAAATTTTGCACTATTTTTATAAATTTCTAAAATATACATAACGATGCTTTCACCAATAGGTATACTATACCCTCCCCTATTATTAGCTATCTTGATATCTCTTTTTAACACATCTTCTTTTGGGATTTGGTCTATACCTACACTTGTTGTTTGTATATATTTTAAATTTTCCATTTTAGAAATATCCAGTCTGTCAAAAGGATTATATGTAACTAGCACATCTGCAGTGTTTACATCTTCATTATTTTCTATACTATCTTCGGAATAATGTATAACATCATATCCTAATTCATTTATTTTTTTAAATTTTTCTTCTCCATAATTTATTGTAAATAATACTTTCATTTTACTTTCCTCCATCCACTTGTATTAAGATTTTTATATCTTACAGTATAATATGATACTTAACACATATTAGGTGAACTACCATACACTTAACTACCTACGGTAATGTTTGAAGTGGTGGCTTCTTGGTCAAGATAACTATTGTTATCAGTATCTCCAAGCTATTGGGCTAGTTCCTAACCCTTATGATTACCACTTATATGGCTAAGTTTAGTAGATTGATACTTGCATTGATATCTCTATCGTGGAATGCTCCACACTCTGGACATTCCCATTCTCTTAGTCCTAAGTTCTTCACTAATGGATTTTTATATCCACATTTAGAACATAATTGACTAGATGCGAAATTCTTATCTGCTACTATTATTTCTCTACCATACCAATTAGCTTTATATTCTAACATTCTTCTGAGCTCCGACCAACTTGCTTCGCTTATAGCTTTCGCTAACTTATGATTTCTTTTAGTCTATCTGATATAGAGTTATCTATTACTTTTCTTCTATATTTTATACACATAACTAAGTGATAGTGTAACAAAAATACTGAATGATTATTACTATCTAATTTCATTGTAATTACTTCATTTCAGTTTTTACTACTGTTTTTATAATACAATACATTTTTTGAAAATCAAGTAAAATAAATAACCTATCGGTTAGGCTTACATCCTCCACCTCCTATGGCGAGGAAAAGGAATTTCGCCATAGGAGGTTAAATTTATTAGAAGATGGTTCTAAAAACTAATTTACTTATGCTCAATTGTTTTTCCTGAAGACATAGCATTGCGTTCTTGAACTAAATTTTCTATTAAATTATTTAATGTCCAATCAATAGATGTCTCAGTTACCATTGCTGTAAAAGGTCTATTTATTCTTACTTTTTTCAATCCTTCTAAAAATGCATTTACTTGTGTACTGGAAATATTATTAAATATTACAGACTTACTTTTAATTCCATTATCACATTCACTTGATATATTCCCATCCAAAATGTCTCTTACTATGTTTTCACCATTTTTATCACTTAAAATGATATGGTCTCTTATTCCAGCAAAATTACTAACATTTTTAATTAGTGATAATTCTTTTTTATTAAAATTTACAAACATAATACACTTCCTGCTGTGTATTTTATCTAGATTATTATTATTTATTTTTTCAAATGACATTTTATCCATCCTTTCATTTATCTATATATTTTAATTTACCCTATCTATTTAAAATAATCAATTTTTACAGATAATTTTTATATTAATACCCCAAATTACATATAACTAATTCAACTATCCAAAACTAATATATAAAATTAGAATAATTAGATTAATATTTACAAATTATAATCTAAAGGAGAGATATGATACCATGAAGACACTACTAAACAAGAATTTTAGCATTAAAAACTTTTCATCTGCTTGGATTATAGTACTTGGTTGTATGTTGATACAAGCTATACCATTTAGTATTGTAGCAAGTATACAGCCCCAATTTATAAGTTATGTTGTAGAAGGAGAAGGTTTTAGCTTAGCATCTTTTTCTCTAATATTTACTTTTGGTACTATTGCTTCAGCAATTGCATCACCATTTATAGGTAAATTATTTTCTAAGGTCAATATTAAGATATTATATTTATTAGGCTGTATAATTTCTAGCATTGCTTTTGCTACATTTTCTATATGTACTGAACTATGGCAATTTTATACGGTATCATGCATTGTACAAATTGGAGCTACAATTATATCTGCGATAGGAATACCAATTTTAATAAGTGCTTGGTTTGATGAAAAAAGTAAAGGAAAGGCTATGGGATTTGCTTTTGCTGGTGGCTCTATTGGTAGTATATTTCTACAACAACTTGTAGTTCGCTCATTAGCATCTCAAGGATATAGCCGTTCTTATCTAATATTTGGGATTGTAGCACTAATAGTTGGTATACCTGTAACATTATTTATGCTTAAAATGCCTAAAGATACTAATGAGAAAATAAGCTCTAAAATAAAAAATGACAAAACATCTAATAAAAAGTCCCCTTCAGTATGGGGTTATACATTAAAAGAAGCTAGAAAGAATAAATATTTTTGGATTATGACAATTGGATTTGCTTTTGTAGGTATATATGTTTCATCATTATCTGTACAATATCCAACCTACCTTAGAAATTATATAAATCCAATTTTAATAGGAACAGTAGGTTCTACTTTTGCCTTATTTGCTCTTATTGGTAATTTATTTGGAGGATTATTATTTGATAAATTTGGTCAAATAAAACCACTGATTATATCTTTTATATTTGTACTTATAGCTACTTTATCATTACTATTTGTTGATAAATCTGCTAATCTTGCATTTGTATTTGCTATTTTAAAGGGTCTTTCTGTATTTGCTTATATGATTGGACCTGCTTATTTAACTGGTACTTTTTTTGGTCAAAAGGAGTTTGGCAGTATTTTTGGGATTGTTCAATTAATTTTTGCAATTGGATTTGCACTTGGTTCAACATTATTTGGATTGCTCGTTGATAATTTTGGTTATAAATTCTCTTGGTCTATTATAATTTTATCAGTTATAATCGCTTATGCTTTACTTATCACAGCTTCTATAGGAATGGCAAAGCTAAATAAGGATAGGTTAGATAAGTTGGTACAATAATTAATTCTTAATTTCTATAAAAATTATACAAAAAAGATGGAGGCTCTAATAACAACTAGAACTCCATCTTTTTATTAATTATATTATAATATAGCTAACTTTCTTTTATTTTTAACAGTGTTATCTATATCTTCATCTTTAACTATAGTAAATGCTTTTGTTGGACATACATTTACACATGCTGGTCCTTCTGGTGAATCTATACAGAAATCACATTTATTTGCTGTCATTCTTTCTCTAAAGCAAAGCTTTCCTTTATCTACATCTTTTAGTGTAACTATATCTATCGCTCCTATAGGACATGCCAGCATACAAGTCTTACATCCTATACAATTTTCTTCATTTATTTTTATTGTATTACCCACCCTAACTATACCTCCATTTGGACAGGCCTTTGCACAAGGAGCATCTTCACAATGTCTACATTGTATTGGAGCACTAACTTCCTTTGTTTTTATGACAGAAAGTTTTGGGTTAAAGTTTATCTCATCTGGACTTTTGTAAAAAATATCTTCATCTGAATGTGCAACCACACATCCTATCATACAAGTTCTACATCCTATGCACTTATCAGGGTCTGCTATAACAAAATAATTCATTATTTAGCCACTTCCTTTCCTATACAATATGTAGTGTGTAATAAATGATGAGATTTTTCTCCTAATGGCTCTACTAGATATTCAGCATATAATTTTTTAATGTCAGGATTTTCATGAGATTTTCTAATTGCCAAGTGTTCGTCATGCACATATGTTGCTTTTGTTCTATTTTCATAGGCTAAGTCTTTATATTCTTCTAGTAAAATTTTTGGCTGACCTCCACCACTTACACATCCAACAGGACAAGTCATAACCTCTATAAAATCTATATCCAACTTTCCTTTTTCTAAATCTTCAAGTACTGGTATTACATTTTTCAGTCCACTTACTACACCAACTCTTAAGTCTAAATCTCCTACCTTAATAGTTGATTTTCTAAAACCACTTTCTCCTCTTACTTGTTTTACTTCTACATTAGGTATACTTTCTCCAGTTATAAGCTCATAACCTGTTCTTATAGCTGCTTCCATAACTCCACCAGTAACACCAAATATAGTTCCAGCTCCACTGTAACTACCTAAAGGGCTGTCAAACTTTTCTTCTCCTAAATTTTTAAAATCAATTCCCATGTCTTTTATTAGGTAAGCTAGCTCTCTAGTAGTTAACACTACATCTACATCTCTATATCCACTAGAATCCATCTCTTCTCTATCACATTCATACTTTTTACATGTACATGGCATTATAGAAACACTAAATATTTTAGATGCATCCACATTATTTATTTCTGCGCCATATGTCTTAAATATTGCACCACCCATCTGCTGAGGTGATTTACAAGAAGATAAGTGATTAGTTAATTTAGGATAATTTTTTTCTATAAATTTAACCCAAGCTGGACAACAAGATGTAAACATTGGAAGAGTTCCACCTTCTGTAACTCTATTAATTAACTCACTACCTTCTTCCATTATAGTTAAATCCGCTGCGAAATTAGTATCATAAACTCTATCAAAATTTAATGCTCTAAGTGCTGCTGCCATTTTTCCAGCACTTAAATATCCTAGATAGTATCCAAAATCCTCTCCTAAAGCTACTCTAACTGCTGGTGCACATTGAACCATGGTAAATACATCTGGGTCACTCAAAGCTTTTTTTACCCTATCTACATCACATACATTATGTGCTGCGAATATAGGTTCATTTATTGATTCTGGTATTTTTCGTTCTTGTTTTTTATCTTTCAAAAACTCAAATCCTTCATCTATAACTGAAGCATAAGATTTACAAATTTGAACACATTGACCACACATAACACATCTATCTAAGTTTATTTCTTGTGGTTTTCCTTCTTCCCCCTCAATAGCATTTACTGGACATACCTTTGAACATTCTCTGCATCCAGTACATAAATCTTTATCTATATTTATTATCATAAACGTCACCCCTTTATCCTTTATTTATTTGTCAACAATAAGCTAAGTGCAGCTTGTCTATTCTTAGCTTTTTTGTCATCTATTGGAGTAACAAGTTTTAATGCATCTTGAGGACATGCGCTTATACAAGCTATTTTTTCGTTGTCTTTACATAAATCACACTTATATGCTATTTTTTTATTTTCTTCCAAAATTACTTGTTCTACTTCTTTCCCATCTTTATATTGTGGAAGTAAATCTATAGCTCCAAAAGGACATGCTAGGAGACAAGTTTTACACCCTATACATTTTTCTTCATTAACAAACATGACGTTGTTCTCTTTGTTTATAGCTTTTTGTGGACATGAATTTAGACAAGGAGCATCTTCACAGTGTCTACATTGTATTGGCATACAGAAAGTATCACCTTTTACTAAATAAAGTCTAGGTATAACTGGTATGTCAACTGTCCCAACCGTATATCCTACATTATTATGTTGGTTGTGCATCGTAAAACAAGCTACTTCACAAGTTCTGCAACCAGTACATTTACTTGGGTCTGCTATTACAAAAGAGCCTATTTTATTATTCATATTATCCCACCTTTCAATTTGTATATTTCTAAGTCCCTAGTTATTTTTATTATATATATTTATATATTTTAGTGTTTTTTCAATACTTATATTTCGCTTGCAATTTTTACACAAATTATACTTATTGGCATATACTTTGTCAGTATCATCAATTACTACTCCACACACTTCACATCTTGAATATTTTTTTTCTTCTTTATTAGCACACATACGCTTCAGTCTCACTTTTTGATAACTCTCTGTGAATTTGCATAGATATTCATTCGTCTTCCTCTTACAAATCCAATAAGAGTTATATTTAATTTTTTAGAAAGCTCTATTGATAAATTAGTTGGTGCTGATTTTGATATTACAATAGGGATTTGAGTCATAGCTGCCTTTAGTATCATCTCTAAAGATATTCTCCCACTTACAACTACAGTCTTATCTTTTAATGATATTTCATTTAAAACACAAAATCCTATTGCTTTATCCATTGCGTTATGCCTTGCTACATCTTCACAGGTCACTATTTTTTTATCATTATCAAATATGGATACACTGTGTACTCCACCCGTATTTTTAAATAATTCTGACGAATTTAAGTTTTTATCCATTATACTGTAAATCGCATCATAATTTATTTTTATATTACTCTCTACAGGAGTACACCTTATATAGTCTAGTGAGTTTAAAAATATAATTTGTTCCTCTTCGTCATCCTGTTTCTCTTGAATAGTTACTTTTGTAACCCGTTCCTTATCATTTATTTCTATATCTAATATGTCTTTTTTATTTTCTATATATCCCTTTGTTCTCAAAAAACCAACTACAAGCTCTTTTAAATTATATGGTGTACATAAAAATGTATTTATGTATTTATCATTTAAAATAAAGCTAAGTGGATATTCTGCAATTATTTCTTCATATTCATTAGATAAATTATATTCATTTATTTTGTTTATTTCTAACTTAAAAGAATTCATGTATTTATAATCTACCAAAGTATAACTGTTTTCAAAAACTTCATCTTTACTATTTTCTTGTGACTTAGCTTTTGAGTATATATTCTCCATAAGATATTTACCCTTCCACTTTTTATAAATCTTTAATCTAATAACTACTAAACATTTGTGGCAGTCATTTTATCTTTAAGACTTTGATATTCTTCTCTTACACATTTCTCTGCTAACTCTTGGTCATCAAGTTTTTCAAGTCTAACAGCACAATACTTGTATTCTGGTGTTTTAGATATAGGGTCTAAATTTGCTATTGTAAGCTCGTTACAAGCTCCAACCCACCACTGATAAGTCATATATGTCGCTCCTTTTTTAACTCTATCAGTTACTGTCGCTCTTGTGATTACACTTCCCCTTCTTGAACTAATTCTAACTAATTCATCATCTTCAATTCCTAATCTATCTGCATCATTACAATTTATTTGAACACGACCTGGCTCATCTTCTAATGAACTAAGTGTTCTACAGTTACCAGTCATAGTTCTTACTGAATAGTGACCAACCTCTCTTACAGTACATAAACTAAATGGATATTCATCATCTTCAACTTCCATAGGAGGTCTCCATTCTGCAGCAAATAAATTACCTCTTCCATTAGGAGTAGAGAATTTTTGTCCTTCATATAGATACATAGTTCCTTTGTCTTCCATACTTTCACTCTTACAAGGCCACTGAACAGAACCTTGAGCCTCTATTTTTTCATAAGTAGCCCCTAAGAAATTCGGACATAATGCTCTAAGTTCATCCCATATTTCTTTAGTATTTTTATAGTTCATAGGATATCCCATTGCTGTAGAAATTTCACTTATAATTTGCCAGTCTGGTTTTACATCTCCTTGTGGCTCTATAGCTTTTCTCATCAATTGGAATCCTCTATCTGCACATGTATATACTCCATCATGTTCGCCCCAAGAAGTAGCTGGAAGTATAACATCAGCATGAAGCGCTGTCTTATTCATAAATATATCTTGAACAACAACAAACTCTAACTCGTCTAAAGCCTCTCTAACTTCTGATGCATCTGGGTCACTTTGTACTGGGTCTTCCCCAAATATATAATAAGCTTTAAGCTTCTTCTCTTTTAACACTAAATTTGGAACTTGAGTTAAACTATATCCATTATTAGGAGATAACTTTACTCCCCAAGCATTTTCAAATTTTTCTCTTATCTTATCATCAGTTACATTTTGATAACCAGGATATACATTAGGAAGAGCTCCCATATCACAAGCTCCTTGAACATTATTTTGTCCACGTACAGGCCCTATTCCAACGCTTTCTCTACCAAAATTGCCTGTAAGTAGAGCAATTGAGGCAAGCCCTTTAACTACATCAACAGCTTGTCCAAATTGACAGACACCCATTCCATAAAGTATCATGGCCTTCTTACCTTTTGCATATTCTCTCATAGCTCTTCTTATAAGCTCTTCTGGAATTCCTGTCATCTTCTCAGCATATTTAGCTGTATATGGTTTAACAATTTCTTTGTACTCATTAAATCCTTGTGTATGGTTTTGAACAAAGTCTTTATTGTAAAGACCTTCTTCTATTAAAACGTTTCCAAAAGCATTTACTAAAACCATATTTGTTCCACCCTTTATAGGTAGATGTATATCAGCAATTCTTGCAGACTCAGTTAATCTAGGGTCAGTAACAATTAACTTAGCTCCATTTTTCTTAGCTTTAATTATTCTATTTGCAACTATTGGATGTGAATCTGCTCCATTATATCCAAATATAAATAAAACATCTGCGTTTTCTATTTCTGGTATAGAATTAGACATTGCACCACTACCTAATGAGTAAGCCAGACCGGCTACAGATGGTGCATGTCAGACACGAGCACAATGGTCAACATTATTGGTTCCTATTGTAGCTCTCATAAATTTTTGCATTATATAGTTTGCTTCATTACCAGGTCCTCTTGCAGAACCAGTCCCCATAATAGAATCAGGACCATATTTTTCTTTAATTTCGTTTAATCTTGAAGCTGTATAACTTATAGCTTCATCCCATTCAACCTCTTCTAGCACACCTTGTTTTCTTATCATTGGTTTTTTTAGTCTAGGTGTTAAAATTTTAGGGTCATTTAGAAAATCCCATCCATAACGACCTTTTAAACATAAACTTCCTTGATTTGTTCTACCATCAGCTGGCTCTGCTCTTAATATCTTGTTATCTTTTACTACTAGATATAATTGGCATCCAGCTCCACAGTATGGACAAACTGTTAAAATTTTCTTCTCCATACATTTCCCCCCTTAGATTTATCCCCTGATGAGTAAAATTTACCTTAAAGATAATGAAGTATTTTTATAATATGCAAAATTTACAAATATTTTGCAATATTATCTATTAAATTCAACAATTTTCTCACAATTCCTTTTAAATTTCAAAAAAAATATGTCATAATAATTCTTATATTTTAATCATCTAATTAAAATATTATAGTTCTTATGACATATTTTTTAATATATGCTTATTTAGATTTATCTAATTTTCACTTAAAACGGCATTTCTACCAATTCTATTTTTCATTCTATAGTGAGTGATTACAGTAAAGATACCACTTCCAATCAGAATCAAATAGTACATAAATCCACCATATAAAAATACTGCATAACCCATTAGAGGTTGAGGGAATACTGATTTAAATATAGTGAAAAATGCTAATTCATTAGCTCCTACATTACCAGGTGTTGGTATTGGTGATATTGCCATATATAAAAAAGCTTGTAGTGTTAATATATAAATATAGCTATAACCTTGTAAATTAAATGCTTTATATATCCAAAAAGAAACACTAAAGTAAGCACTTAATTGAATAAAAGTCACTATAATAGTTAAAATCAATACTTTTTTATTTTTAGCAAAAAAACTTATTGCTTTACTATAATCATCTATAAAATTTTCTATAGAGTCTACTTTACTCTCTAGGAATCTTAAAAACTTAATTTTTGCTAAATACTTTATTGAAACTCTCATAAAATATTTTATTTTTTGAGGATTTAAAATAACTAAAATTATCATAATTAAAACAAATGAATTAATTGCTATTCCTAGAAACACTAAGGGCATGATTACTTTCATTTGTTTTTCTAGCATAGCTAGATTCATTAATACTAATATTGTGCAATAAACAGTAACTACTATTTGAAAAATAATAGACTTATTTGTAACAACTGCACTTGCTTTACTAAGTGGCATTTTGCATTTTTTAAGTACATATATCTGTACTGGTTGGCTTCCTGAAGCAAATGGAGTTATTAGATTATAATAAAATCCCATAATGGCTAGCTTGAAACCAATAAATCTAATATTGACTTTGTGAGTACTTTCTATAATTATCTTCATTACTAATCCTTCAAGCATTATGTGAGACATTATTGCCAGAGCCCCTACAAATAAAAACTTTTTATCTACCATAGTTATAACATTTGATAACATCTTAATATCTAATGTTTTAAATACCAAGTAAATTGTTATACCTATTAGTAAAAATAAAAATGTATACTGTAGTAAGCTCTTTCTAATATTTTTTAGTTTATCCATTAGAAAAACCATCCTTTGCTCAAGATTTATATTAAACATCATATTATTAGTATACACTACTAATATTAATATTTTATAACAAAATACCTTACAATTTTGTCATTTGCAAAAAATATTAATCTATAAATTAAATTTTAATATATATATTAATATTTTACAAACATTTTGTAGATATATACAGTATTTGCACTGAGTAATACGTTATTATACCCACTTATATCCTATCCCCCATACAGTCTCTATTGTATAAATATCATAAGATTTAAACTTGCTTCGTATATTTTTTATGTGTTCTGTAATAACACTTATATCACTTTCTCCATCAAATCCATACACATGCTCATATATTCTTTCTTTTGAAAAGACTTGTCCCTTATTTTTTGCTAGAAATTCACATATTAGATACTCACTCTTAGTAAAATTTATCTTATTATTATCAACAGAAATTTCTTTTCCCAAAAAATTAAATTGAACATTTGATATAGTTAATGAATTTTTTTTCTCTCTATTTTCTCTTCTCAAATGAGCATTTATTCTGGCTCTTAACTCACCTACACCAAAAGGCTTTGTAATATAATCATCAGCCCCTATACCAAGACCATACATAACATCACTTTCCATATTTTTAGCTGTCAAAAACAATATTGGGCAATCAACCTTATTTCTTATACTTTTACATACTTCAAAACCATCCATTTTAGGCATCATTACATCTAATATTATTAGATTAAAAGGATTATAGTCAATATCAAGAATATTTTCTACATCACTAATTACCTTTACTTCATGCCCATCTCTCTTTAATATATTTTCAATTAACTTTAACATATCTAATTCATCATCTACTACTAGTATCTTAGACACACTAACACCTCCATTACATATTTAATGACACTTTAATTTATATATTTAATTATATCTTTATAAATTTATATAAAATCTCATACTATTATATTATAACTTACAACAATTAATTAATATTTTACAATAAAATCATTTTAACACTTCAAACATAAAAATTTTATATTTTAAACGCTTAATATTTATTTTACAATAAAATTGCCGAAAAGCCCCCTTCTTTAGATGTGGGGATGAAAGGCAAGGTCTTAATATAAATAAAAGTCAGAATAATACTTGCAACCTAACACTACGAATGATAGATTATGTGTAGGAGGTGTTAGTTTTTGTGTATAAATCTAACGGAAATATAACATATGACTGTAAATATCATATAATATTTTGTCCTAAGTATCGTAAACCTGTTTTAGTTGGCGAAGTAGAAAAGATGTTAAAGGAGATAATACCATATAAAGCAGATGAACTTGGAGCAGAAATAATAGAAATGG
>NZ_JAGWCU010000023.1:0-63187 GCF_020657755.1 Clostridioides sp. ZZV15-6388
AACAAACGTATTTCACTACTATTTACTATTATTTAATAGTATTTATAACTCAGATTTGATATAATACATATGGTAAAATTTTAATCAATAAAGCCTATATATTACTTATATATTAAAGTTAACAAATTTAAAACTAAGGAGAGCTATATGTTAAAAGCAATAAAAGGAAATATAATTTTTACAAAAACTTCAGATACTTTTACAGTATTTGAAAATAGCTACATTATACTAAACAAGGGTAAAGTAAAAGGTGTCTTTAAAGATATCCCTAAAGAATGTAAAAATTTAGAAATCATAGACTACACTGATAAACTTATAATACCTGGTATGAACGACCTTCATTGTCATGCACCCCAATTTAGAAATTTAGGCATGGCTATGGATAAAGAACTTATACCATGGCTTGAAACTTATACATTCCCAGAAGAATCAAAGTATATAGATATAGAATATGCTACAAAGATGTATAAAAAATTTGTAAAAGAAGTCTGGAAAGCAGGTACTACTAGAATAGCTGTATTTGCAACAGTACATAAAAAAGCTTCTATGAAACTTATGGATATTTTTAAAGAAGTTGGTCTTGGAGCATATGTTGGTAAAGTAAATATGAACATGAATTGTCCTGACACTCTACTAGAAAATACGGAGGATTCTATCAACGATACAGAAGAAATAATAAGCAAATACAATGACATAAATTCTATTGTAAAACCAATTATAACGCCTAGATTTATACCTAGTTGTACAAGTAAACTTTTAAAAGAATTAGGCGATTTATGTTTAAAATATAATGTTCCTATACAATCGCATTTATCTGAAAATCATGATGAAATTGAATGGGTTAAAAGTTTAGAACCTGAATCTAAATTTTATGGAGATGCCTATAATAGATACAATTTATTTGGTCAAACCCCTACATTAATGGCTCATTGTATTCACTGCTCTCAAGAAGAAATAGATTTAATGAAAGAAAATGAGGTTATGGCTGTTCATTGTCCTGCTTCTAATTTTAATGTTGGTAGTGGAGCTATGCCTATTAGAAAATTACTTGATAATAATATTAAACTAGCCCTTGGTTCTGATATAAGTGGTGGCCATACACTATCAATATTTAAGGCAATAGTATCTGCAATACAGTTATCAAAATTATACTGGGTAAATTCTAATAAGAAATGTAATTTTCTATCTTTATCTGAAGCCTTTTATATTGCAACTAAAGGTGGAGGAAGTTTTTTTGGAAATGTTGGTAGTTTTGAAGAAGACTACGATTTTGATGCATTAATTATTGATGATTCAGATTTAAATCATGACAATTATTCTATACCTGAAAGACTTGAAAGATTTATATATGTTGGTGATGACAGAAATATCATTCATAGATATGTATGTGGAAAATTAATTGAAGAACCTAATATAGAATTATAATAAAAATTTTGATTATATAGAATTTGTTTATATAATTTGTTTAATTTATATAACTATAACTAGTAAAAGAGTATATTTTGAACCTAAAAAACTATAGGTTAAAATATACTCTTTTTCTTTAGTCTATTTATAACTTTAGTAATTATATCATATTTCCCTTAATATAATCCCCTATTCACATCTTAGATTATCTATATACATCCAAATATAAAAAAATAATTATGATTTTATAGAACTAATCAATTTTTTCTTTGTAAGCATTTTTAAACTTTATTTTTACTTTTGTTGTATGCTTTACATACACTAACTATTAAGAGTATACCTATAACTCCAAGTGATATTCTACTGATTACAAATCCCTGTGGAATATTAAATGCAAGATTCCCCATCATATCTGCAACTTTACTCTCCAGTATAGAGTTTACTAGACTCTTACCAGATATAATAGATAGTGCACCAGAATTTGTTATAAGAAATATTATTGGAATAAAAATATATAGTAAATTTCCATTTATATTACCAATAAACATACCCATCCCTAATACAAATAATACAGATGGTATTAAAATAAGAAATATAGGCTGTACAAACTGACCAAAGTTATTGAATTGAAATACTCTATTGTAAAAAATAAAACTTATCGCAATTACAATTACAACTGTTAGAAGATATGCAACTGCTATTGTAATACTTTTTAAGCAAAAATATGTTGTAGGCTTTATCTTAGTTGTCATAGTAATCGTCCTTACTGCTTCTTCTTTTTTTGAAAATATATATGTACAAAACATAAGAACTATAACTAGTAAAAATGGATTTACATCAAGTAAAAAACTTGAATAGCTCCACTCTGAAAATGGTGCTGTATCATTTAAACCATAGATTGTTTTTGTCTTAAGAACATTGTAGGAGAACCATCCTGTTATTAATAGTAAAACTAAATACACCTTAGAAAATAATAGTCTCTTCATTTCATATTTCATTATTTTTAAATTATTCAAGATTCAATTCCTCCCCTGTAAGATTACAAGCTTTTAAGAAATCATCATATTTTAATATATTGTACTTGTATTTATCATATAAACTTTTGAGAATAGTTTCAAATTTATCTTGACCTAAAATCTCTTCCGCCTTTAAAAGTTGTAGTGGCATTTTGTTGTAAAGAAGTCTCATAGAATTAGGTGATAAAATATTAAATACATAGTTCTCAGGTAACTTTTCTAGATATTGTGGATTATTCATATAGAAATTTCTCTTAAGTTTATCATTTTCTTTTTTCCAATTATCTATAGTTTTTTTACTATACTCTTTTCCATATTCATACTCCATAAACTTATTAGTCGCATAATTTGTTATACCTTCTGCTGACCAAGGTGATACCATTGGATCAACTTGTACTATAATTCCCCACCATTGATGACATATTTCATGTGCCAAAACTTCAGCCCCATTACTACCTTCTCCTATACTATTTTCAAATACATCTGGGTTGAAAATACTTTCATCCATATAACTTATATTCTCATATGCTTTTCCTCCAGCCCCAATGCTTGATGTAGCTCCTCCTTCTACTAACTTAAGTGGAATAACTTTATAACGCTCTAATTCTCCATATTGCTTCGTATAAAAAGCAATAGAACCTTTTATAATTTTCTCTGCATTCATTTTGTTTATCTTGTCTTCATTCTTTCTATTATAATAAAACTGTACCTTAATCCCACCTGCTTGTATATCTTTTTTTACATAGTCCGCAGCTATTATAGTTAATCTAGTTCCTTGTGTATTGAATTTCCATGTACATTCATTATTCTTTTTATCAACTTTTAGTTTTTCTGTACTGATTCCACTTATTACAGGTGTTGTACCTGTAGGTAAAGTGATGTTACCGTGAATCATTGATTCCATTGTATTCATAACATCAATTTTAGGTTCTGGGTATATTGAGCTACTAACTATCTTAATATTCTCTTCACTTATTATATATCCTGAAAGAATTTCTTCTAGCAATTGATTATTTATTAATTTACCTCCATACTCAATTTCAATTTTAAGATTTTTTTCTTTAGTTGTATCTAAACTAATTCGTCCTTCTGGTTGCTTCTTTTTAGAGATATCAAATTTAGCTTTTTTACCATTTATCTTGATATCTTTAACATTGTATCCAGGATTTAAATCAAATTTCAATTTTTGTTCTTTACCACTATTATTTTCCATAGTATATTCTATTTTCCCATCCAAGCTTGCCTTCTTAGGATTTATTTTTATATCAAGACTTGAATCAATTAATTTTATATCCTTATTTAACTTTTCATTCTCTTTAGTAGCCATAACTACACCTGAACCAGATTTCTTATCTACTACATTCTCCATTTTAGTTGGAGGACTATCATCATAGTACGGTTCTAATGCATATATACTATAAGAACTAGCAATTAACACTACAGTTAAAATTGATATTGATACTTTCTTCATATTAAACATCATAGATGAAAAGATATTTTTTTCATATTTTCTTGTGCATATTACACCCATTAAATAAGTTGATATTGACACGAAACTCCAAAGCAGTCTATTCCAATATAAAGCTCTTAATTGCAAGGCATTTCCAAAACTAGAAGAGTAAATAGTTACCTTTGTCTGTACCCAATCAATAAGATAACTATCTTTTACATTTATAGATAAAAATATTAGTATAAGTAACATAATTATACTTAAATCAATGCGTCTTGTTATAGAGTAAAATCCAGCTGAAAGTAAAATACCAAATAATATAGCTGGTAACATTAAAACTAAGTAATTTATCAGATAAATATTTAAACTAAAATCCTCACTCATCTTAATGATAGAGTATGGTAGACAGATAATCATTGAAATTATTACAGATACTATAGCTGATACAAGAATAGAAATTACCTTAGCTAGATTTAAACTTTTGGCATCCATGATAGTTTCTATAATCCCATTAGTTTTGTTTCTGTAGACATTATCCATCTCATATATTGTAAACATCGAAAATAAGACTGTGCCTATTAAAGCCCCTAGTTTTGCTGGATTAAGTAAAACAGGTACACTCAAACTAAGCTCTTGTCCTAAATTACTTTGTAGTAATAATTCAGGCATTTCATACATTATTATTGATAAACCTGGTATCAATGCTATTACTAATATGAAAGTCCATGTAATCTTTGAACTAAAAAGCCTCTTTATCTCATCTTTGATAAATTTAATTGATTGCATTACTTTATCTCCTCCTCAGATATTAAAAACATATATGCATCCTCTAGGGATGGTTCTACAGATATTGCAAAATCTGGAAGTTTATGACTTACAATACGATATGAAGTTCCTGTTGTGGTAAGAATACTTGATGTAACTTTAAATTTGCTTTTTCCATTTTTATGTATTTTTCCATTTTTATCTTCATAAATACCAACATGTCCTTGTGCTTTTTTAATTAACTCTTCTGAGCTTCCATCAAACAGTACATTTCCTTTATTTATCACGATTAGTCTATTACATACTGACTGAACATCCTCTATAATATGTGTCGACAATATTACAATTTTATCTCTTGAATTTTTTGAAAATAAGTTACGGAAGTTTATTCTCTCCTCAGGGTCTAATCCAACTGTAGGTTCATCCAGTATTAATAGTCCTGGATTTCCCATTATTGCTTGGGCTATACCTACTCTCTGTTTTTGTCCCCCTGACAGGGTTTTAATTTTTGAGTTTCTTTTTTCTAATAAATTGGTCTGATTAATAACTTCTTCTATTATCTTTTTTGTGTTTTTATTAATACCTTTTAAAACTGACATATATTCGAGGAATTGATACACTGTCAATTCATCATATAATCCAAATTCTTGTGGTAAATATCCTAATTTACTTTTTAACTCTGTCTCACACTGTTGAAGAGGTTTACCATTTACTAAAATCTGACCTGAGGTTTGTAATATTCTTGAAGTTAGTAGCTTCATTAAAGTGCTTTTTCCTACTCCATTTGGACCCAATAAGCCTATAAAATTTGGACTTTCAAGACTCATATTTATATTTTTTAGTGCTTCCTTCCCTGCTTTATAAGTCATATTTAAATTTTTAACATCGATTTTCATATTTCACTCACCTTTCATATTTTTAGTTTCTTATTACATTTTTTATTATATAAATGAAGTATGTAGTTAATATGTTCTTGCCTTGTTTTTTATATGGTACCTAAATACTTTTTAAATACATATTTATACTCAAAATAACCCTATACTAAAATTTAACTTTAAAATTTTAGTATAGGGTTATTTTATTTATAAAATATTTACTGCAATGTATTTTTTAATGCGATAGGAAATATAGCTGTAAATTTTACACCCACTGATGTATTTTCAATTTTATATTTAACCTTGTGCATATCAAATATAATTTTAATAATATACAATCCTAAACCACTTCCGCCAGATTGTCTGCTTCGTGACTTATCTACACGATAAAAAGGATTAAAAATATTTTCTATCTCAGATTCTTCTATAAATATATTTGAATTTTCAACCTCAAAAACTCCACATTCATTATTCTTATACAATTTTATATTTACCAAAGCACCGTTTTTTGAGTGCTTAATTGAGTTGTTAATAATATTAGAAATAGCTTTTTTCATCAATTTTATATCTACAAAAGAGTATAAATTTTTTTCTATATCACTAAGAATATCTATATTCTTATTTTCTGCTAATATTAAGTAATTTTGTATTGATTTTTGTATTAATGAACTCATATTGATTTCTACTGTATTTAATTTAAATCCAGATGACTCCATACGAGAAATATCAAGAATTTCACGTACCATTTCTTCCATGCTTTCCATTACCTTAAGTGAATGTCTTAAATAAGTATCTCTATCCTTATACATGCCAATATTATATATCATGCCTTCAAGTTGACCTTTTATAATCGTAATTGGCGTTTTTAGCTCATGAGATACCGCTGCAAAAAAAGCTCTTCTACTTATTTCGTTCTTTCTTTCCTTTTCAATATCTTCTTGGAGCTTTGAATTTGCATATTCAAGATTATTAAGTGTAATTGATAAATTATGTGCAAGTTCATTTAAACTTAAGGCAAGAGAACCTATTTCATCGTGACTTTCTACATCACATCTAACATCTAAATTCATCTGTGCAATTTTTTTTGAAGTGTTACTTATCTTGACAACAGGTTTTGTAATTACTCTGGAATAAATAAATGCAGTAACTAGTGATATTATCAAAATCATTATTGCGACTACTGGTATCAATTTTAATAAAATTATAGAAGCTTCATCAACTACCATCAATTTTGGTACAACAGAGAGAATATATTTATCTGAACTATCTTTAAATGTAATCTCAGTGGATATAGCACTTACATAGCTACTTCCCGAAATTTGATTATTATTTAAGTACTTATATAAAAAATTATCTTCATTGAATATAGCTTTTTGCTTCTTATTTGATATAATATTTTCATCACCTAATTTACCATACTTTATATTAGATGGTATTTCTACTAATTTTCCATTTTTCACTAAATCAATAGACACATTATTTTCAATTATAAAATCATAAAATTTAGGTGCTGAATCCTCATATTTAGTATTCTCAATAACTTTAACAAATTCATCAAGATTTTTTTTGATATCATCAGTTAGGTATGATTTATATGTTTTGGGCATTGACATCATGATAAATATATAAATTAGCGTACAGGACAAAATAAGTATCAAGGTTGTACTTAAAAAAACTTTTCTATTTAGACTTTTCTTAATCCAATACATCAATCCTATATCCTACCCCTCTTATTGTTTCTATGTAATCCACATCAAGTTTTTTTCTAAGATTTTTTATATGTGTATCTACAACCCTTTCATCTCCTAAAAAATCATACTTCCACAGGCTATTTATTAAATTTTCTCTAGTAAGTACACGACCCTTGTGTTCTATTAATTCCTTTAGAACTTCAAATTCTCTAGCAGTCAATTCAATCTTTTTACCATTAACAAAAACTTTATATCCTTCAACATCAATATTGATATCTCTATATAATAAAAATTCCCTATCTTCATGATTTTCTTCTTTGTCACCGATTCTTCTTAATACTGCCTCTACTCTTTTTAGAAGAACAATTGTAGAAAAGGGCTTTGTAATATAATCATCCACTTTTAATTCAAATCCTTTTACTTGGTCTGTTTCTTCATCCAATGCTGTAAGTATAATAATTGGAATATTAGATTCATTTCTTATCATTTCACAAACTACAAAACCGTCTATCTTTGGCATCAAAATATCCAATAAAATCAAATCAAATTGTTGTTTTTTAAACTTCTCAATCCCATCAAGACCATCATTTGCTGTTATAATAGTATAACCTGCATTTTCTAAAAATGTTTTTATTATATTTTGGATATCTATATCGTCTTCTATGACCAATATTCTCTTTGACAAGTTTATCCCCTCTTTCTATAACTATAAACTTTAGGTTGTATAATATATATTTAGATTATACATTATCTTTATGTTTTTAATGTGTAGCATAAGGCAATTCTCATAAACTCCTCTCCTATTATATATTGGTAAAATTGTCAGTTCAATATAATATTTCTATGAAATTTTTACCATTTATTATTTTAAAAACATTCTCTTATTTTATTTTGATTAATTTTTTTTAGAAATACTAAATTTTATTTGTAAATATATAGTAATTTTTACATTATTCTTATATAATATATATGAATAAATAATTTTGGAGGGCTTGTCTAATGAGTGAATTTAAAAATGTTAATGCAGTGAAAAAAGCAAACGTTTATTTTGATGGTAAGGTAAGTAGTAGAGTACTAATATTTCCTAATGGCGAAAGAAAAACTTTAGGATTGATGTTACCTGGAGAGTACACTTTTTCTACTAGAGAAGAAGAAATAATGGAAATGCTTGCTGGAAGCATGGATGTAAAACTGCCTGGAAGCAATGAGTTTGTAACATATACAGAAGGTCAAAAATTTAATGTTCCTTCTGATTCAAGCTTTGATTTAAAAGTAACTGAAGTTGTTGACTATTGCTGTTCATACATAGCTGATTAATAAATATACATGATATTCTTATATAAAATTTAATGTAAATAAAAAAAGAACAACTCTATTTAATATTAAGTTGCTCTTTTTTATATTATTCAAGTCAGTTTAAATCTGGAGCTATTGTGTCTAGTATCTCATCTAATACAAATAACATAACTTTTATCATAATTGGCATTAATACCGCTAATACCATAGTTATAAGGATTAGCTCTTTACTTAGAGCTACAAAGGAGAATAGTCCACCTAAAAATAGAATACCAATAACAAATGATATAGTCATGCTTACAATTAAAAATAATCTTTCTTTATTAAATGGCAAGCATTGCTGTCTTAATATCAAAAGACCACATATACCAGTTAATATAGCACACATTGTAGAAAATACACTTGAACTATAACCTAAATATTCGACTATATTGTAAACAATAATTACATTTAATGTTACACATAGTGCTCCTGGTAAAGCATTTTTTAATATATTAAGCAAGAAATTTCCTGAAATTCTACTTCTATTTGCCTCAAGAGCTAAAAAGAATGATGGTATACCTACTGTTACAGCTCCAATCAAGGATAATTGAATTGGTACAAATGGATATTGTCTACTAAAGAAAAATAATGTTAATAGTGACAAGAAGAATGAAAATATTGTCTTTACTAAAAACAAAGAAGATGCTCTTTGAATATTATTGATTACCTTTCTTCCTTCCATAACAACCTTTGGCATGGATGCAAAGTTTGAATCTAATAAAACTAAATTAGAAACATTTTTGGTAGCATCACTTCCAGATGCCATAGCAATACTACAGTCAGCTTCTTTAAGTGCTAACACATCATTTACACCATCTCCTGTCATTGCTACTGTACGATTTTGTTGTTTTAATGCTATAATCATTTGTTTCTTTTGTTGTGGGCTTACTCTTCCAAAAACACTATATTTATCAACAGCATGATATATGTCTTTATCATTTTTAAGTGTTGTTGCATCAATAAATCTATTAGCTGTTTTAAGACCTGCTTTTCTTGCTACTTCACTTACTGTTATAGGATTATCTCCAGATATAATTTTTATATCTACACCTTCATTATAAAAAAATTCTAAAGTTTCCTTGGCCTCATCCCTAATTTTATCTAATATCAGTATAAAAGCAAGCGGTTTTATATCTTCAGGTATATTATTATCTTCCATATAAGAGTTACTATGAGCTAAAGCTATTACTCTATTTCCTGCTTTAGAATATTTTTCAATCTCTATTTTTAAGTCTTTATATCTATCTTTAAAAATAAACTCAAAAGCTCCTATTAGGTATGTACCTTCATTTTCAAAAACAACACCACTGTATTTTCTTGCTGATGAGAATGGAATTAAATTTTTAACTTTATATGTATCTGAAATATCATATTTATCTCTTATAGCATTTAATGTTGCATTGTCATCTTTAAGAGAATTACACAAATTTCCCATTATCTCGTTTATATCAACTTTTTCAAGCATTACTACATCATCAACTTGCATTTTACCCTCGGTAATTGTACCTGTTTTATCAAGACATAATGTGTCAACTCTAGCAAGAGTCTCTACACAATATAATTCTTGAACTAAAGTCTTGTGACTTGCAAGCTTTATTGTCCCAACAGCTAAAGCAATACTTGTAAGTAGCGTTAATCCTTCTGGTATCATTCCATTTACAGCTGCCACAGTACCTACTACAGATGTTACTATAGAATCTCCATTTCCAAAATGTTGTTTTACAAACAAGATAATTCCTAAAGGAATAATTATTACACCAACAACTTTTAATATTGCATTTAATGAATTTCTAAGTTGAGAATTGTGTTTCTTGGAAATTTTAGCATCATTAGCTATCTTATTTGCATAGTTATCTTTTCCTATGTTTTCAACTTTTACAAATGCCTCTCCAGAAACTACAAAACTACCAGAATATAAAAAATCGCCTTTGTTTTTTACAATAATATCAGATTCTCCTGTGATTAGAGATTCATTTATCTCTAACTTTCCTTCTAAAACTTTTGAATCTGCACAGATTTGATTTCCTGTTTTTAAAATCATAATATCATCTAGCACTAATTCCTGAACATCAATCTCTCTTTTCTCTTTTTCCCTTATAACAGATACTTTGCTTGATACTATAACAGATAGATTGTCCAACAATCTTTTTGCTCTTATTTCTTGAATAACACCAATAATAGTATTAATTACAGCAATAAATATAAATAAGGTATTTTTAAAAGAGCCAACTGAAACTAGCAAACAAACTAAAACAATATTTATAAGATTAAAAAGTGTAAATATATTATCTTTAAAAATTTGCTTGTATGTTTTAGTTTTTCCATTGTCAAATACATTAATTAAATTATCATCTATTCTACTTTGAAGTTGTTCACTGTTTAATCCAACATTTATATCACAATTATATCTTTTTAGGTTAACTTTATCCATATTATACTCCTTTCAACTTAACTTTTTCTTTAACATTAATATCTATAAATATATTGTAAAATTCTAATTTAGTTTAATATATCTTATTATAGTTTATATAATAAAACATAAATCTAAAGATTTAAATATCATAATTCTTAAGATTTCCTAAATTTTTTATGAATTTCGATATATTTTTATTAAGTTTAAATTAAGTTAAAAGAATAAGTAGATTTATTATATCCTATAAAATAAAACTACTCTGTATATTCAGTTTCCAAATCTTCACATTTTTCTTTACCATATATAACCATTCCTATAATTGAAATTATTATAAGCACACTTCCTACAATACTATAAAGATTGAACTCTTCATTCAGTAGAAATACTCCTGCAAATATAGATACCACTGTAGCTATGTTTGATAATATTGATGATTTTACAGCCTCTAGTTTAGACCTTGAGTAGTTATTTAAAAACATAGCTAACAAAGAACACCCCATACCCAAATAAACTATTGGAAATACAATCTCCATATTAAATAATCCTTTTGCATATTCTATTAGACTCCCTGATATCAATTCACCACCAACAGATATTGATGTAAATGATATTGTTCCAATTAGTTGCATTGCTGCTGTTATTTCAATTGGTGTAAATTCGCTTTTAGATAATTTTCTTACATATACACCATATGCACCAGCACAAATTACTGCCCCAAGTATCATTACTCTTCCAAGCATGCTACTTGTTTGATTCCCTGTATTTTGTAAGTTTACTATTATAACTCCAAAAACTGCAATTGCGATGCACACTACTTGTTTCAAGTTCATTTTTTCATTTAAAAATATAATTCCCATAATTCCTGTAACTACTGGTATCATAGATATCATAACACCAACTTCTGATGTAGATGTATACTTAACTCCAAGTGTCTCAAGCATAAAATATAGAAATGGTTGAAACATACATAAAATCAAAAGTGATTTAATATCTTTACCTTTAAAGTTTAAGCTTATAAATTTAAACTTATATAATGCTATTACTGCTATCAATCCAATTGTAAATCTTAATGATAATACTGTAAAAACCTTATTGTCAACCAAATTTAATACTGTCTTAGTAAAATAAAAAGAAAAACCAAATAGAATATTTGCCAATACCCCTAAAGTATAACCTTTTGTTACATCACTTACCTTGTTCATAAATTTAACATCCTCACATTTTCTAATAATATATAAAAAACTTTAACAGTACATACCATGTATGTCAACATATACACAAAAAAGCTATCTAATTTAAGATAGTTTAGATAGCTTTTTAATACAAATATAAAATTTTTGTATATTTAAATTATTTATTATTTTTATTATTTATCTTTGTGACCATGTTAATATAGGCTTTTTCACTGCTCTTGCATCATCAACTCTTTTAACTAAAGTATTATGTGGAGCAGTTTTTAGTAATTCTGGTTCTTCCTTAGCTTCTTTTGCGACATTCTTCATAGCTTCAATAAAACTATCTAATGTTTCTATACTCTCACTTTCTGTAGGCTCTATCATAAGCGCCTCATTTATAATAAGAGGGAAATACATTGTTGGAGGATGATATCCATAATCCAACAATCGCTTTGCTATGTCAATAGTTTTTATATTTGCTTCTCCTCTTGGTAATCCGCCTAATACAAACTCATGTTTACATAAAGTATCTATTGGTAAAATATAATCATCTTTTATACTTTCTTTTATATAATTAGCATTTAGAACTGCCATTTCACTAGTTTCTTTAAGTCCATCTCTTCCCATTGTTAATATATATGTGTAAGCTCTTACAAGGACACCAAAGTTTCCATAAAAATTTTTAATTTTTCCGATAGATTTTGGTCTGTCATAATTTAATACATATTTATCTTCTTGTTTTTCAATTACTGGAATTGGTAAAAAAGACACTAACTCTTTTTTTGCTCCAACAGGTCCAGCCCCTGGACCACCGCCACCATGAGGAGTTGAAAATGTCTTATGAAGATTAAGATGGACTACATCAAATCCCATATCTCCTGGTCTTGTTATTCCCATAATAGCATTCATGTTTGCACCATCATAATACAAAAGACCACCTGCTTCATGTACAAGGTCAGCTATTTCTTTTATATTTTTTTCAAATAGCCCAAGAGTGCTTGGATTTGTAAGCATAAGGGCTGCTACTTCATCATTTAAAACTTCTTTTAACGCATCTATATCTACAGCACCATTTTTATCAGATGTTATTTGAATTACATCAAAATTCGCCATAGCTGCACTTGCTGGATTTGTTCCATGTGCAGAATCTGGAATTATTACTTTAGTTCTTTTATAGTCTCCTCTATTTTCATGATACGCCTTTATCAGCATAAGACCTGTAAATTCACCATGTGAACCTGCTGAAGGTTGAAGTGTCACTTCATCCATACCTGTAATTTCTGCAAGCTTATTTGATAAATCATACATAAGAGCAAGAGACCCTTGTGCTGTATCTGGAGATTGATATGGATGCATTCCAGTAAAGTTTGGAAGTGCTGCCATATCTTCATTAATTTTAGGGTTATATTTCATTGTACAAGAACCTAAAGGATAAAAACCAGTATCAACACCAAAATTCTTATTTGACAATAAAGTATAATGTCTAACTAATTCTAATTCACCAACTTCTGGTAAGTTTAATTCATTTTGTCTAGCCATACTTGGGTCAATCATATCTTCTATTTTTATATCATCTATATCTAACTCTGGAATTGAGTATGCTTTTCTGCCTTTTTTAGATATATCTATCAACAAACTATTATATTCTTTCATTATAACCCCTCCATTATTCCAACTAACTTATCTATTTCATTTTTACTTCTTTTTTCAGTTACACAAAGTAAAGTTGAATTTTTTAATTCTGGATAATTGTGTTCTAAATTATAACCACCTAATATATTTTCTTCTAAAAGTTTATCGTTTATAGTATCTATATTATGATTTCCTTGTACTGAAAATTCTTTAAAAAATCGGCCTTTAAATATAGGTCTGTATTTTCCTGTTTGCACAAGTTTATTATAAGCATAGTGTGCTTTTTTCATTGATTGCATACCAACTTCTTTAAATCCTTCTTTACCCATAGTAGCCATGTATATTGATGCTACAAGAGCATTTAGAGCTTGATTGGAACATATATTAGAAGTTGCTTTTTCTCTTCTTACATGTTGCTCTCTAGTTTGTAAAGTTAATACATATGCAATTTTCCCTTCTGTATCTAAACTTTGCCCAACTATTCTTCCTGGCATTTTTCTTGTATATTTAGATTTACTAGCCAAAAATCCTACATAAGGACCTCCAAAATTAAGAGGATTTCCTAGTGATTGAGCTTCTCCAACAACAATATCTGCTCCTATTTCACCTGGTGTTTTTAAAACACCTAATGATATTGGGTCAACACTCATAATTAACATGGCTTTATTTTCATGAGTTATCTTTTCTATTTCTTCCATTTCTTCAATAATCCCAAAGAAATTAGGAGTTTGTATAAGGACACATGCTGTATCTTTATCTACAGAAGCTCTTAATTTTTCTATATCTGTAGTTCCATATTCACTACAAAAATCAATTTCTACTATTTCACAATCTTTATATTGTAAATAAGTTCTTAGTACTGATAAAGTTTCTGGATGTGTAGTCTTTGATACTACTATTTTACTTTTTCTAGTTTGATTCATTGCCATTATACATGCTTCTATTGCAGCAGTAGCTCCATCATACATTGATGCATTTGCAATTTCCATACCAGTAATTTCTGCAATCATGGATTGAAACTCAAACACTACTTGCAAAGTTCCTTGACTTATTTCTGCTTGATATGGAGTATATGCTGTATAAAATTCTGACCTTGAAGTTATATGTTTTATAATTGATGGAATATAATGGTCATACGCACCAGCTCCAAGAAAACAAGTTAAATCTTCTAGACTTAAATTTTCCTCTGACAATCTTTTTACTATTTTACTAACTTCTAATTCAGATTTTCCACTGTCTAGATTTAAATCTCTTTTTAATTTTAGTTCATCTGGTACATCTGAAAATAATTCATCAACTGAGTTTAATCCAACTACTTTTAACATTTTTATCTTATCTTCATTTGTAGCAGGTATATATGAAAATTTATTTTCTTTATTTACTACAACATTATCTTTTTTATATTGTTTTTTATAAAAAGGCTTCTTAACTGTTATAGCAGGAACAACTTTTTTTCTAATGGCTATACCTATTTCAGTTCCTGCTTTTGCATATTCAGCATCTATAATTCCCATACCTAAGATTTTCCCTGTTGTTGGAGATGCACACCCAGTAGTTACAAAACCAACTGTTTTATCTCCAACTTTTATATCATATCCATTTCTAGGCATCCCTTTGCCTTGCATTTCAAATCCTACTAATTTTCTTTTAATCCCATTTTCTTTTTCTCCTGCTAAGATTGATTTGCCAATAAATGATTCCTTATTTACTTTTACAAAAATAGATAATCCTCCTTCAAGTGGAGATATGTGTTCATTTATTTCATGTCCATATAGAGGTAAGGCTGCTTCAAACCTTAAAGTATCTCTACAACCTAGACCAGCTGGACATATATCTTCTCCTCCAACTTTTAGGACTTCATCCCAAATTGCTTTTACATGTTCATTTTTGCAATATATTTCAAAACCATCTTCTCCAGTATATCCTGTTCTTGAAACTAAACAAGAGTATCCAGATACTTTTACTTCTGGCATTGACTTATAAAATTTTATTGATTCTAAATTTATGTCTGTGATTTTTTGAAGAATTTTTTCTGCTTTAGGTCCTTGAACTGCTAATTGACAAACTTCATTAGATATATTTTTTATATTTACTTTATATCCTTCACTTTGCTTGATTATCCAGGCAACATCTTTGTCTATATTTCCTGCATTTATTACTAACAAATAATCTTCTTCCCCAAACTTATATATTAATAAATCATCAACAACTCCACCATTTTCATAGCACATAGGTGTATATATGATGTCATTGACTTTTAATCCACTTATATCATTCGTAACTAGGTTTTGTATAAATTTTTCTGATTCTACTCCTTTTACTTCTACTTCTCCCATGTGAGATACATCAAATATACCTGCACTTTTTCTAACCATTTTATGCTCTTTGTTTATTCCTTCATATTCTAAAGGCATCTCCCAGCCAGCAAATTCAACAAGCTTTGCACCAAGCTCTTTGTGTGTATTATACAAAGGCACTCTTTTTAATTCATTCATATATAACCCTCCCCATAAAATTAAACCTATTATATTTAAGCAACTTCACCACTATGTCCTGTATTTTCTCATAAAAAAAATATATAAGCATAGAAAATAATCCTAGCCTATATATCCCTGTTTGTATACCTGAAAGATTTAATAATTTAATATTATTCTGCTTCTTCGGTGACTTATAGTATTTAACTTAAGTCTCTCCAGAGTCCCATCAATTAGCGATATTTTTGCCTGAAAGCTTCTCTAAGGATTGGCATTTCTTAAATTTCTTCTTCGGCGCCTTTTTGTATAAAGTTCTCTCTCGCTAATCTCACTTGGAAATATTTATTTTCAATTTTATTTTATGAATATTTAAATCAAATGTCAACACATTATATTTATTTTTTTTTATGTATTAATTTTTTTGTTAAGTTTTTATTATCAATTATTTCTCTTTTATATTATTCACTCTTCTGCAAAGATATTATATATTAATGCAAAATAACATTTTCACTTAATTTATTATTAAAATAACACACAAATAACAAAATGTAAATTTGTATTGAGATTTACTATAACATGTTAAAAGTATATTCATACACTTGATGAAATCGTTTACAATTTTAAACTTGTGAAAAATAAGATTTTTAAAATAGAATATTTTTAATAGAATTACAACTACTGAATGGTTATGTGACTTGAATATTTCTTAAAATTTTAGTCATTTAAAAAAAGCACCTCATATTAAAGTGCCAATCTATCATATATTGATTTTTCTATTATTTTTCATCGTATCAAGACTCATTTATAAGTAGTAAATTAGTGGTAAAATAACTTCTTAAAGCCTTTGTAACTGCTTATAATTTCAATGTTTATGTGGATAATCTAACTTTTAGTTATTTTTTCGATTAAAAAACAAAATGGAAATGTTTGCATTATGTTTTAAGATAGTTATTTATCAAAAAATAAAAACGGGATAGCCCACTCCGAAAGCCAGCAACCCCAGTTTTTTTCAGCACAACTAAGTACTGTAAAGTGCGGATGAAGGGAGTCGAACCCCCACGCCAATGGCGCTAGATCCTAAGTCTAGTGCGTCTGCCAATTCCGCCACATCCGCTTATATCACTCTTTTATTTTACTATATTTCGCTATTATTTTCAATAACTTTTTAAAATTATCTAAAAATAAACAAAATAATGATAATAGAAGGTGAAATTCATTTACATCCTTATTCTGCAAGTTCTACTTCTACTTCATCTACTTTCTTACCTATAATTTGAAGACCTACAAATACAGCTGCTATAGCAACTGGCAATACTATATATATTGGCAATCCAAATCCAGCTGGTATATATCCAAATACAATAGTAATTACTGCTGTAAATATGGCATATGGCATTTGAGTATTAACATGGTCTATATGATTACATCCAGCTCCCATTGAAGAAAGTATTGTTGTATCTGAAATTGGGGAACAATGGTCTCCAAATATTGCACCTGTTAAAACTGCGCTTGTACTTACTATTACATAAGACATATCAGGATTTAGTGAATATGCAAGTGGTATTGCAAGTGGCATAAGTATACCCATTGTTCCATAAGCTGTTCCAGTAGCAAAAGATATTATTGCTCCTAATCCAAATATTAAGCTTGGTAGCAAGAATGGAGGCAATGAACCTGATAATAAATGTATCAAGAATTTAGCTGTACCTAACTCTTTTATTACTGAACTTAATGACCAAGCAAGTATTAATATTACACCAGTGATTACTAAACTTTTCATTCCATCTATCCAAACATCAATTGCTTCTGATACTGTAAAAATCTTTTTAACTACAGCCATTATAATAGCAACTAAACTTGCAACTAATGCAGATTGGAATAATGCTCTAGATGCATCAGATGCACTAAATGCTTCTTTTATTGCTTCAAAAGAATATGGTGAATTTGTAAATAATTGTATTAAAGTCTTATCTTCACCTCCCATTATAGATGTATATCCACTATAATAGAATGATGCTAGTGCAACTACTATCAATGTACCTATTGGAATTATAGCATTCCATACACTTAATTTTACTCCATCTTTTGGAGCTAAATCATCCAATTCTTCAACGCCTTCATCAAGGTCTGTGCCAATTTTTCTACTTCTAGATTTTATTTCAGCTTTTCTCATTGGTCCAAATTCTTTTAATAATAACGCTGAAATTACAATAAATGCTAATATTAATATGTTATAAAATCTAAATGGTATTGTATTTAAAAATATGCCAAACGCATCAACATCTACACTTATACTTTCAAAAGCATCATGTATTAAACCAACTTCAAGACCTATCCATGTAGATATTATGGCAAGCCCAGCAACTGGTGCTGCTGTAGCATCTATTATAAATGCTAATTTTTCTCTTGATATTTTCATTTTATCTGCAACAGGTCTCATCATAGGCCCTACAATTAATGAATTAGCATAATCATCAAAGAAAACTAAAAGACCTAAAAACCAAGTTATAATCTGTGTCCCTTTAGCTGATTTTGCTCTCTTTGCAAGTGCTTCAGCTATAGCCTTGGCACCACCCATCTTGGCAACAAGATTTATTACTCCCCCAATTGCTAAGACTTGTAGTATTATCCCCGCATTCCATGGGTCTGATAGAGATACTAAAGCTCTATCTACTAAGTCTAAAAATGCTTGTATAAATGCAGCAAATACATTAACGCCACTGACTTGAATTATAAAACTCCCAGAAAGAATTCCTAGCAACAAAGAAATTATTACATTTTTAGTTATAAATGCAAGTATTATAGCAACTAATGGTGGTATTAAAGTTAAGATTCCAAATTTTTCTGCGTTAGCTAATGCAATAGTATCTATATCTTCCTCTGCAAATACCATTACAGTTGACATTATAAACATAATTGTCGTCAGAAAAATAATGTTAAATTTTTTATTTCTCATATAAATCTCCCTCTCTTTTTAATTTTGTGAATTATATAGGGTATTATGGGTTATGATAAAATAAAAAAGCCTTGAGTGGTAAACACTCAAGGCTTAAACATTACATACATTGATAATACTAAAAAACAAATATAATATAATTCCTTAAATGATAGCTCACCACAAATAAACCTGTGACAGTTGTACATATATTTTATGTACCCCCAGCAATATAATCTTAAAGCATCGATTATAAAACTTCGGCAATATCCCCTTTCCCAATAATTCTTTGTGCTTAACTCCTTATTAGTACTGATAGATTATTGCGCCTCTACCCTTTTATTCACTTTTATTAAATATATTTTGAGTATATATTATTTATTTAAACTTTGCAAGGAAGTTTTAAAAATTTTACTTTAAAGGATTTTTTATATCATTGTCGAATTATAAAATTAATTGTACTAAAATCAGCTAAAAAAATTTTATCAATTATATGGAGGAATTACTTTAATGTTATTAATTTACAATGAAAAAACAAACCCTTATTTCAATTTAGCAATGGAAGAATATCTACTTAAAAATTTTGACGAAGATTTATTTATTTTATGGAGGAATGAATCATCTATAATTGTTGGAAAAAATCAAAATACACTTTCTGAAATAAACTTAGAATATATAAGAGAACATTCAATACCAGTTGTTAGAAGACAATCTGGTGGAGGAGCTGTATTTCATGATTTAGGAAATATAAACTTTACATTTATAGCTTGTAATAATAATAGTTTTAGTGATTTCAGAAGATTCACTCAACCAATAATAAACTTACTTAAAACCTTAGATGTCAGTGCTGAGTTTTCTGGAAGAAATGACCTTCTTATAGATGGCAAAAAATTCTCTGGAAATGCTCAACATAACTATAAAAATAAAGTAATGCATCATGGGACACTTTTATTTTCATCTGAGATAAATGACCTTTCAAATGCACTAAAAGTAAAACCCATAAAATTTGAGGGTAAAGGTATAAAATCTGTAAAGTCTCGTGTAACCAATATAAGTGAACATTTACAGTCTGATATGGATATACTTGAGTTTAAAGATGCTATAATGAATTATCTTTCTGCGACAAATGCTGATAATACAAATTATTCTCTAAGTAAACATGACATAGAGGAAATAGAAAAACTTACTAAATCAAAATATGAAACTTGGGATTGGAACTTTGGTAATTCACCGAAATACTCTCTTTCAAATGAATTAAAATATGTTGGTGGAAATGTAGAATTTAATTTAAATGTTGATAAAGGTATAATAACTAGTATAAAGTTTTTTGGAGATTTCTTTGGGAAGTACGATGTATCTTTTGTAGAAGATAAACTTATCGGTACAAAACATGAGGAAAATTCATTGAGAACTATTTTAGATACAATTGAAATAAATGACTATTTCTTGGGTGCTGATACTAATATTTTAGTTTCTGGAATTTTAGGTGTTAAGTAAAAATAACAAAAATTTTAAAATATTTATAAAATTATGTTTACAGATACAAAAAATCATGCTAATATTTATAACATAATTAAAAATTAATACTTCTTATCCAGAGTGGTGAAGGGACTGGCCCTATGAAACCCAGCAACCAGTATATTTTAATATACATTGGTGCTAAATCCTGCAGTATTGTACTGAAAGATGAGTTTAAATTAGCTTTTAAAGCCTGAGTTTATACTCAGGCTTATTTTATTTTCACAATGTGATAAAAAGAGGGTATTTTATTTTTAACTAATCAATTATATTCAGGAGGGAATTTTTATGAAATTCAAAAAATTATTAAGTTTGTTATTATGTCTAGTATTTACTTTATCTGTAGTTGGATGTTCAAAATCTAAAGACGATAAAAAAATTGTTGTTGGTGCTACTTTAGTTCCAGGTGGAGAGTTGTTAGAAGAACTAAAACCACTTATTGAAGAAAAAGGTTATACTTTAGAAGTTAAAAACTTTGACGATTACATACTTCCAAATGAAGCTTTAAATAATGGCGAAATTGATGCAAATCTATTTCAACATGAACCTTATCTAAAAGAAGCTATTAAAGCTAAAGGCTATAAAATAATGGCAGGAACTAAACTATATGTATGCCCAGCCATACTTTACTCTTACAAAATAAAATCTGTTGATGAATTTAAAAAGGGAGATACAATTGCAATAAGCAACAATCCATCTTCTTGTTCTAAAGACCTTAGATATCTTGAAAGTATGGGACTTTTAACTTTACCTAAAGAAAATAATTTAGTTAGTCCTAAAGATATAATTGAAAATCCAAAGGGCATACAATTCAAAGAATTAGATATTGCTCAAATACCATCTTCTCTTCCAGATGTAACTGCTGCATTTATAGACACTACTTACGCAGTACCTGCTGGTCTTGATGCTAAGAAAAATGGAATCTACACAGCACCAGTAAATGATGAGTATGCTAATCTTTTAGCATTTAGAACTGAAGATAAAGATAGCGAAAAAATTAAAGTTCTACAAGAAGTTCTTACATCAGATAAAGCAAGAAACTTAATTGAAGAAAAATACAAAGGAATTGTAATTCCTGTTTTTTAGTAGAATTAGTATAATTTGAACATTATTATTGTAATCTTGTTGAATATTGACTTATTAAGTGCTACCATTTAAATAAATCTATGTTTGTGGAGGAAGATTACTATGGCTATAGAATTGAAAAAAGGACAAAAAATAAATCTTACAAAAAAAGAAAATACCGATTTAGGTGAGATTTTAGTTAATTTAAATTGGAATCAAAAAGTACAAAAAAAGGGCTTTTTTGGAGCTCTAAGAAGTAGTAATATAGATTTAGATTTAGGCTGCTTGTTTGAAATGAAAAATGGTGCAAAAGGTGCTGTTCAAGCATTGGGCAATTCCTTTGGTAATTTAGAACAGCCTCCTTTTGCTCAACTAGATGGAGATGACCGAACAGGAAGCAATACACAAGGCGAAAATATAAGAATCAATGGTAACAAGATAAAAGAAATAAAAAGAATATTGATTTATGCTTTTATTTATGAAGGTGTGGCTAATTGGTCAGAAGCTGATGGAATTGTAACTATTAAACAAAAACAAGATTCTGATTTAGTGGTTAAGCTTGATGAGCATAAAAATGGCTATAATATGTGTTCAATAGCATTAATAGAAAATGTAAATGATGAAACATTTAGCGTTGAAAAAGTAGTTAAATACTTTAAAGGACATAGAGAAATGGATAATGAGTTTAACTGGGGCTTAAAATGGGTTGCAGGAAAAAAATAATAATGTTTAAGAAGGTTCATCTTATCCAAAACATAACTTCATATTATTTACACCTCACATAAAACTTTATAAGAATTTATAGTTTTCATATAATTATTTATTTAAAATCGTATATCATATATATTGATGTTATTCTCAGTACTTATACCACTATACGTTTTTAAATAGTTAACAAAATCTAATAAAGTACTTATAATATAAGTACTTTATTAGATTATTATATATTAAAATATACTTTAACTATTATAAACTATAAACAATTTCTTTATCTAATATTTTTTCAAACTCTAACATTGGCATTGGTTTATAAAAGACAAACCCTTGAACCAAATCACACCCAATCTCTTTAAGAAACTCAACCTGTTCTTTATATTCAATACCTTCAGCAACAGTTATAATATTTAACTCTTTTATCATCTGTATAATATTTTTTATTACTATCTTCTCTTTTTCTTTGTTTAAACTCTCTTTAAAAAACATCGAGTCAAGCTTTAAAACATCAAATGGTAAATCCTTCAAAACACTTAGAGACGAGTATCCCTTTCCAAAATCATCCAAAGAACAAGTAAAGCCACTTTCATGTAGGTCATGTACAATTTCTAAAAGATGCTCTTGATTTTCAAAAGCAACACTTTCTGTAAATTCAATTTCTATAGTATTTTTAGGTATATTATATTTATTTTGTATGTGCGAATAAGTTTCTACAAACTTAGCATTATAAAATTGAATCTTAGAAACATTAACTGAGATAGGAACAATTGTTTTATTTTCATCTAATCTCTTTCTAATCCATCTACATACCTCTTCAAACACATATTGGTCTACCAAACTAATAAAAAACTCCTTTTCCAGTATTGGAATAAATATCGCTGGAGATATCACACATTTGTCTGGTGTCATCCAACGTACTAAGGCTTCTGCACAATCTATTTTTTGATTATGTAAGTTAACTTTAGGTTGAAAATAAACAACAAATTCTCTTCTATTGAGTGCTTCATGTATTCTACTCTTAATTGTATTTTCTTCAATCATTTTTTTACGAATATTTTCATTATAAAAAGCATACTTAGTACCTGGTTTATTTTTGACAGTCTTTTGTGCAAAGTTTGCACGATTTATCAAATCATCTATATTTAATTTCTCATTCACATCTTCAATACAACAAATTCCACTAACAATAGTAATACTATATTTATTTTTAATTTCATCTGTAATGTTAATCAACTTATCATCTACAACTTGTTGTCTTCTTAGCAAAGTCTCCTTATCTACATAACATCTTAATGCAACAAATCTATCTGCAATCTCTCTTGCAAATACTTCGTATTTTCCAATATCATCCATCATGATATTAGAATAGCGTTTTAATATCATGTCACCATAATCGTATCCAAATATATCATTGATATACTTAAAATTTTCAAAATCGATATAAAATATAGCAAATTTCTTATCTTTATACTTATAAATATACTGCTCTGCATCCAACTTAAACTTTTCTATAGTATTTGCTCCTGTAAGTTCATCTTTATATGCAATATTTTTTAAATCTACGTTTAGTTTTTCAAGTTTAATTAATCTTCTATTGTACTGTATAATCAATATAATCCATGCTACTATGCCTACAATCGATATTATAATTATTAAAGTCATTAAGTAATTGCTTTTTTCTTTAGAATAATGTTCTATTTCGAATACTGTGTCATTTGCAATCTTAAAAAATTCTTCACTTGTTTGTAATAACTGACTACTATCTTCTTCCATCCTTACTTTTTTAATTTCAATATTTAAATCTTCCCATTTTCTTTCTAGTAAAGATAAATACTCATTATATTTTTTACAGTCAGTGACTACTAGACCATATTTTCCATGTCCTGTATTTAATTCATGTAAAATTTCATCGATATATTCTACTAGTTCATCATTTGGTTGAAGATTCATTTCTAATTTAGTTAGACGTTGACTAGCTCCACGAACAATACCAACATAATTAATCAACTTTCCATAATCTCCAATGTTGTGAATTAATTGAACAGAAATGTAACTTATAGAAATTAATAAAACAAATAAAACTAAGATAGTCATCTTTAAAAATCTCTTCATAAAATACCTCTATCCCCTATATTTTCACGTTTATCAGATATTCTACAATTATGCTAACTAGGTTTTTTATATGTTATAAATAATTAGTATGATTTCAATTTTCTAAACATTTTTAATAACCAACTTAGTAAAAATATTGTATAATCATTTTTCTCAAATAACGTGTATTAAACTTTAATAAAATTCTCTTATCACTTAAAATATAAATAAGCTTCCTTAATTCCATCTTCTTGTGACTTAATTACATTTAAAAATTCTGCTCTTTGTTTAGTAGAACTTTCAGCTTTATTAAATTTTTAATAATCATATGTAATTAATCTGGGTTGTTCATTCTCGTTTGTAGGTGGTATTGAAAACATCAATGTGTTTTTTTATAATCATACTCAATAAAATAATCATCCATAAGTTCATACACACGTAAATGTTTTTCAAGTTCTGTTGTACAAAGTATTTTTCATGTAAACTAGTTGAGAAATAAGGGTCTATTTGATAAATATTAGAAATAGCTTAATCTAGTCCTTTAATCAAACCATTATTATCGCCTCGGCCAGTCATGAAATAGAAGGGTTTTAGAGAAAATTTGGCAATTGTTTTTACATTTTCAATATAATTCGTATTATAGTTAAGCATGTCTTCTGAGAACCATCTTGCATAACCTGTATCTGTTCTTTTTCACTATCACAATATACATATTGTGGTATAAAGACTTCTTTTACAATATGCTTCTAAATCTTTTATCATTTTATTGTTATTTCTAATTACTACAACCCTCAATGTCTGTGTAGCTTGAGCGTCAATAATAATGTCTTTTGTATCATCATACAATACTTGTAAAACAGTGTCAGATACTACATAACTATGACTTGAATAGTTATATATTTTTCCAAAGTCATCATTTAAATTATAGCTCCCATTAAATCAATTTAGCCCAATTCTACCTTCTTTCTTTAGTGCATATGCTGTAGGTGTTATATGGATAAAAGCAATAATTAGTACTAAAAATAAAAAAACGTTTTTTTAGAGATTTTCTTCTTATATTTAACCCCCCTTCTGGGAAATTATATAATAAATAAATATATATCCATTGAATTATTAATATAATAACATAACCTTGTTCATGTATATATTAGATTAATTGTATCAAAATAACTAATAAACCGCAAGTTCTAGCTAGTTTTTTAAACATAGAATGATAAAATACTTACAATCAAAGAAATTTTTTCACAACATTATATTTATGTTAAATAGTATTGTACATAATGAGCTATATCTTTCAATTAAATAAACTATATAAAGCAAAGCTTATAATGTTATTAACCACAGAAATATTTAAATCATAAAAAATCAGCCACTTTAAAGTGGCTGATTAATATAATCATTATATAAAGCACATTTGCTATAAACAATATGCTTACTTATTAACTGCTTTTGAAGCATCATCTATCATTTTATTTAAAGATGTAAGACCACCATCATTTACATACCATGTTGGTGCATCTAAGTATATTATATTATCATTTTTATAAGCATCCATAGATTTTATTACGTCATTGTTTAAAACAGATTTAGCTGTTAAACCAGCTTTCACATCACTACCAGTAGCTATACCTCTATCTATAACAAACATAATATCTGGATTTTGTTTAGCTATATATTCAAAAGTAATATTTTGACCATGACTTGATTCCTTTATATCTTTATCTTTATTCTTAAATCCAAAACTATTGTATAATATGCTAAATCTAGACTCTTCACCAAATACACTTAAATTCCCCTCATTTACCATAAGAGTTAAAGCATTTAAGTCTTTCTCTGTTACTTTTTTATTTAAAACTTCTATTTTCTTTTCAATTTTAGCAAATTCTTGATTAGCTTTCTCTTCTACTCCAAATATTTTAGCTATTTTATTTATATTATTTTTGACAGATTCTAAATACTTCTTATCATCTTTACTTGTACTTATTGTTGGTGCTATCTTAGATAATTGCTCATAAAAATCTTCTTGTCTTCCATTTATTATAATTAAATCTGGATTTGTTGATTTTATACCTTCTAAATCTGGTTCTTTTAATCCACCTAAGTCTGCATATTTTTCATCTTTATACTTTTCTAAAGATGCTGGCAAACTTGATTTTGGAAGTCCTACTAAACCCTCACTGACACCTAGTGCATCCATTGTATCTAGTGCTGAATAATCAAATACTACTACTTTTTTAGGCTTTAACTTTACATCTGTTTCTCCTAAGCTATGAGTTATTTTTATAGTAGCATCTGAAGCATCTGCTGTTTTCTTCTCACTTTTTTTACTCCCACCTAATGCAAATACTGCTACTAATCCTACTATAGCCACTGTTGCTATTATTGCTGCTTTTTTATTCATCTTAATGTCTCCCTCATTTTTTATTAATATTCGTCTTAGTTTAAATTTTGATTAGAAAATTCATAGATTCCTATCTATAGTGTCTTAAAAATAAACACATATTCTATTTCCATTTATATGCTTAATGTCAAAGTTCATTTCGTAAATATCTCCTAAAACTTTTTCATTGACTATTTCATCTGTACGACCTACCTTTTCAATTTTTCCATTTTTAAGTGCAACTATATTATCTGAATAGCATGAAGCAAAATTTATATCATGCATGACCAACACTATAGTCTTACCTAATTCATCACAAAGACTTCTAAGTACCTTCATCATTTGTACTGAATGATTCATATCCAAATTGTTAAGTGGTTCATCAAGTAATATGTACTCTGTATTTTGGGCTATTACCATTGCTATATAAGCTCTTTGTCTTTGACCTCCACTTAATTCATCCAAATATTTGTCTTGTATATCAGTTAGTTTCATATACTCTATAGCTTCATTAATGTATTTTTCATCATCTTGAGTTAAATTTCCTTCACTGTATGGAAATCTTCCAAATCCAACTAATTCTCTTATTGTGAGTTTTAAAGTTATATTATTAGATTGTTTAAGTATAGCTATTTTTTTAGCTAGTTCTTTATTATTGTAAGAATTTAAGTTTTTTCCTTCTATTAATACTTCTCCACTATCACCGCCTATAAGTCTTGTTACTATTGATAATACAGTACTTTTACCAGCCCCATTTGGACCTATAAAAGATGTTATTTTCCCTTTTTCTATATTAAAAGAAACATTATCTACAACATTTTTATTTTTATATTTTTTAAATATGTTTTTTATTTCTATCATCTATTTGCCCCCTTTAATAATAATTGGATAAAGTAAATTCCTCCTATAAAATTTATTACTACGCTTAATGTTGTATCAAATTTGAATATATGTTGTATAAAAAATTGACCTATTATTAATGTAATTATTCCTAGCAATATAGAACCTAAAATTAAATATGTATGTTTATATGTTTTAAAAACTTCTCTAGCTATGTTGGCTAGTAAAAGCCCTAAAAATGTCATAGGTCCAATAAGTGCTGTTGATACTGAAACTAAAATTGCTATTAGGATTATCATTTTTTTTACTACTTTATCAAAATCTACACCTAAATTAATCGCTTGCTCTCTACCTAATGACAGTACATCTAAATATTTTATATCATCATATATAAAAGGTATTGTTGCAATAACTATTATAAATGCAATTAATAATACATTTGTATTTATATTATTTAGACTAGCCATTATGCTAGTTTGTAGTGCTAGAAATTCATTAGGGTCTATCATTACTTGAATAAATGTTGTTGCACTTTTAAATAGAGTTCCAAATACCATTCCTACTAGGATTAAAAAGAAAATATTATTTTCTTTTCTTTCAAACAATGCTCTATACAATAGCATTGAAGCTACAATCATTATAGTAACATTAATGATAAAATTATAATTTTCATTTATGATAAGAATACTGGTTGCTCCAAATATAAATACTATTATAGTTTGAATCATTACATATAAGGAATCTAACCCTAGTACACTTGGTGTCAATATCTGATTGTTAGTAATCGTTTGAAATACTACAGTAGTAAATGCTATACATCCTCCTCCAAGTATCATCGCAAGTATTTTTGGTATTCTTTGTGATAATGCATAATCTAGATTATTCATGTCTATTCCATAGGTTAAAAAAAGCACCATTGATATCAAGAGTAATGCAGTCATCAAATAAATTTTTTTATTAAGACTAAGCTTCATTTATATTCCTCCTTAGTATTAAGTAAAGGAATAGTATACTTCCTATAACGCCAACTGTAAGCCCTATAGATATTTCATATGGATAAATGATAATCCTTCCAAAAATATCACATATAAGTACAAATATTGCCCCAAATAATCCCGTATGCCATATACTATCTCTTATATTATCACCCATATACAGAGATACAATATTTGGAACTATTAGACCTATAAAAGGTATATTACCAGCAGTAACAACTACACATACTGTGACAAGAGCTACTATTATTAAACCTAAATTGACGACTTTTTTATAACTTAGCCCTAAGTTAGTTGCAAAATCCATCCCCATTCCAACAACAGTAAATCTATTTGCATAAATATATGCTACTATTATGAGAGGTATTGTTATGTATAATATTTCATAATTTCCTTTAAGTATCATAGAAAAATCACCCTGCATCCAAGAACTTACATTTTGACTCAAATCATATTTATATGCAATAAAATCAGTCATAGAACCTATTATATTTCCAAACATTATACCTACTAATGGTACGAATATTATACTTTTAAACTGTAACTTCCTTATTATTTTCATAAACATAAATGTTCCTATAAGAGAAAATATAAATGCGATTATAGTCTTCGTGAAAATCGATGCACTTGGTATTAAAAGCATACAAATTACTATACCAAATTGAGCCGCATCTATTGTTGCTCCTGTAGTAGGCGATACAAATTTATTTTTACTTATCTGTTGCATTATAAGGCCTGATATACTCATTCCTATACCTGCAATTAATATACTTATTAATCTTGGTATTCTACTCATGACAAATATCATAAGTTTATGCTGATTTTTTGCAAATATATGCATTATGTTTATATCTTCTGCTCCTATAAATAAGGAAAAATAAGATAAAATTATTATTCCTATAATTAAATATCTCTTTTTCATTCTCCCTCCTTAATTTTTACTAAAAATGATAATAATTATCATTTCTTTTATAGTTTATCAATAATAATTATCATTGTCAATATATATAGATATTTGTTTTTTTATATAAAAAATGTTACTAGAATTTTTAATTCTAGTAACATTTAAATTTAATCTAATCTATATACCATATATAAACCTATATATATGAATGCTTATTATTAAGTATAGCATTTTCTACACCTAATTTAGTTAATATCTTACTTTAGTATCTCTTTAAATACTCTATAAAAGTTTCCACTAGATATTAAGTTTATATCACTCTTTTTATATCCTCTTTTTTCAAGCTCTACTATTATATTCTTAGCTTCATATGTACTTTTAAGCCCATCTACACTTGGATTTTTGGAATTTTCTTCAGTAAAAGAACCTATAGTCTCTTCTCCTAGATAGTCACTAAAATCAAAACCAAAAGATACATGCTCTATACCTATAAGATTCACCATATAGTCTATATGGTCAACTAAGTGTATTAAATCTTGCTTTTTCGGATTGATATTTGTAAATCCTCTAAAACTATTTATTCCCACTAATCCACCTGTTTTTGAAATTTCTTTTAATTGATTATCTGTGAGATTTCTTTTTGCATCACATAGATTTTTAACATTAGAATGAGATGCTATAACTGGTTTGCTTACAACAGACATCAAATCCCAAAATGATTTTTCATTTAGATGTGATACATCTATTAGCATACCTAATTGTTCTAACTTCTCTACTGCTTTTTTTCCTATTTCAGTCAATCCTCTGTTTTCATCTCCTAAACACCCTGTAGCAAGTTCATTCTGTTCATTCCAAGTTAATGATGCATGTCTAGCTCCAACTTCTTTATAATAATATTCGATTAAGTCTAAATTTTTTCCAACATGGCTTAAACCTTCAAGACCTATTAAAATATTTATTTTATTCTCATTTAGACCTTTATTTATATCAGAATATTTTTTTACTATATTTACAATATCCTTCATATCTTCAATTTCTTCTTTTATACATTCTATTATCTGCTTAACTCTCTTTTCCGGCTTTTTATCATATGGTGGGTCTATCCATATTACAAAAATAGCCCCTTCAATATTTGCTTTTTTAAAATTTTCAAGATGGATTCTTCTAAATACATCTTTCTCTCCATTAAGCCTTCTTATCGTTACATCTGACCAAGTATCTGAATGTCCATCAAAAATCATGACAACCTCCAATTAAATAAAGTTTTTTCAAACGTTTGTTTTTCACTTTTTATAAAACTTATATTAAAATATTTCCTACCAAAAGACCAAAATAATTACCAACTATATATCCAAATGTCCCAACTATAAGTATTGGCCCTACTAACTTAGACCACCCTTTTGATATTGCCATAGCTGCTGCTGTTGTAGGTCCACCAATATTTGCATTAGATGCAAGAATAGCTTCTTCCAAGGTAAACTTAAATATTTTGGCAACTATAAATGTAACTAACATGTTTATAAGTACCATTATTCCACAATATAAAAGTAATAATGGAGATTTTTGAATTATTAATGGGATTGAAGCAGGAACACCTACTACAACAAAGAAAATGTAGATTAAAAATGTGCCCAGCTCTTGAGCTCCTTTTATATCACTAAAGAAATTAGGCATAAAGGTAGCAAATATCATAGTTAAAGTAGTTATTATTAGATATTGATTGCCAAATAAAGTATTTAACATTGCTAAAAATGGACTTGACGTTGGTATTATAGATTTAAACCAACCTGACAATTCTACTGATACTGCAACTATTATAAAAGCACTACCAATGGCTATTGCTATATCTTTTAAAGATATTTCTTTTCTTCCCCAATAATTTGCTGCTATTGTTTCGCCTTCATTTACACCTATGCTTTCCATCTCATCTACATGTGGATGTTTAAAATGTTTTCTAAAAAATCCAATAGATGGGATGGCTATTAAAACAAAGAAATATAATGCCATCAAAAGATTATCTGCTACAACAGTTGCTGATACCAATTCCCCAGGTGCATCAAATGCTCCTGACATAGCTGCAAAGTTTACATTTCCACCTATATAAGAACCTGTCATCATAGCTGCAACAATATTTAAATCTGGTACTGCATTTTTTAATGCCAAGAATCCAATCATAGCTCCAAGTACAGTTCCTATCGAACCTACAAGAAATATTACAAGTAATCTTCCACTCTCTTTCCATATCTTTTTGATATTACATTGATATAACAACAAAGCTATGGCTAAAGGTACAACATAACCCCAGACTTGGTCATATACAACAGACTCTACTGGTATAATATTTAGATTTGATAATAACATTGCCCCTACAAGAGCTATTATTGCTCCTGATATTTTTGATGCCCAACTATACTTTTGCTCTAAATAAATACTAAACGCTGCCCATCCAGTTACAATTGCCCATAATACCCAAATATTATCAGGACTTACAAAACTCCTCATCTCAACCGCCTCCATTTCATTAAATTAAAATATCAATATTAATATTCAATATATTGAATATTAATACTATTATAATTCATCTTTTCAGAAAATTCAATATAACGATGTAAATACATGCATTACATAACTTTTATTTTATTTTATTAATTTTGGAAACTATATATGTTATAATCATGTTTGAGGGGGGTTTTTATCTAATGGACATAGATGTTGGAAGCAAAATTAGAGCTCTTAGAAAATCTAAAAATATAAGTATAGCTACTTTAGCCAAAGAGTCAGGTTTAAGTACAGGTTTAATAAGTCAAATTGAACGTAATATGGTTGTTCCATCAATTATAGCAATGTGGAAAATAGCAAAATCTCTTGATGTAAACATAGGCTATTTTTTTGATGATATTGGGAAGGATGATTCTAATATAGTAGTAAAGAAAAACAATCGAAAGAAAATAGTAACTAACGATTCTACAAAATTTTATGAGCTTCTTGTTCCTAATCTAATTGGAAAAAAAATAGAATTCATACTTGTTACATTAAATGGACATACAAAAAAAAGTAGCGAATTTGTAACACATGAAGGAGAAGAATGTGGGTACATAATAAAAGGAAAAATGAAAATAACACTTGGTAATAAAGAGTATATATTAGAGGAAGGGGACAGTTTTTATTTTAACAGCACTATACCTCACATATATGAAAACTGTGATGATGATGAATGTATTTCAGTTTGGGCAATGACTCCACCTTCATTTTAATATATTAGACTCTTGTTTAAGTATAAATTAATAAAAATCTGAAATAAATTAGTATGATAAATTTTATCCTAATTTATTTCAGACTTTTCTAGTTTATTGGTTATATATTAAGTAGACAACTTTCATCTAAAATTTTAGATAGTATTTCTTCAGTCCCACTCATTCCATCAAATTTACTTGATATAAATGTGTTTTTTCTTTCATTTTTATTTATATCACCATGCTTCAATACATAAGCTTTATTTGAAATATCGAGCATTCCATAATCCATAATAGAATCCCCAATTGCATAAAAATTTTCTATTCCTAATTCTTTGGTTAGGTATTCGATAGCATTTTCTTTTGAGATTTCTTTTGGTATAAAATAAATTTTTCTACCACTTACATACAATCTCCAATTTTTTGATTCCAATATATTTATATACTCTCTAATTGAATCTAAATTAAATTTTTTAAAATCTACAACTATATAAAAAAATGTATCCTCTGCAACTTTAAAATTAGTTATTCCTTCTATATTCAAATAAGTTTTAAATTTATCTACCATGCTTTCAATAGGCTCATAGTTAAATTTTAATTTGTCTATCTTTTCACTCCATGATTTCAATATTTCATTATCTTTAAGTATAACTCCTCCATTTGAAGTTATACTCCATGGAAAATAAATGCCATATTTATTAAATTCTATACGCTTAAACTGTTCTATTGTTCTAGTGGTAGTTGGTATAAACATACCATAATATTGTATTTGTTTTATTAAATTTATAGTATTTAAAGATATATAAGAGATTTCTTTCTCTTTATAGATTTCTATATTTGTATATCTCTTATCAGTATTTAAAAATTTATCAGAGTAAATAATACTCCTGTCTAAGTCTGAAAAAACAATCATTCAGTATTCTCCTGTCAAATATATTTTCTAAACATCTTTCATATTTTTTATTATGCCACAACACTTGTAAGCTTTTAAATTCATTTCTTCAACTTCAACATTTTTCTCTTTTGCCAAAATAAATATATGCTCTAAAGATTTATCATTTAAGTCTTTAACAAGTATCTTATATGGAACTCTCCTAAGTAAAACTCTTGTTGTTTCTCCTACACCTGGCTTGATAAAGTTGATATCTTTTATATCGTACTTTTCCTTTATATTTAAAACATCAAAATAGCCATCTTTAGTTATAATATCACTTTTCCATTTTTCAACTTCATCAGATATATTTTCAAATTGGTTTTTGAAACATGCCTCTATAGTTTCTATATAATTTATAGACTCATCTTTATCCTTTAAATGGTTATAAAACTTAGCACCATGAAAATCATCCTTACCAATCAAATCGTCTCTTAGCACAGTTCTACTCACTAGCCCAGAAACAGTTGAGTTTAAACATGCACTTGGTATTAAAAAGTCTTCTCTAATTCCATAAAGTCCAGAATATCCAGCAGGGTCAGCTAATACAGCAAGAGTTGAATCAAAATTCTTTTTAAATTTAAATTTAAGCTCATCACATGCTTTTTCTAGCTCTCTTGATATTGTTCCCTTGCCAGTCCATCCATCTAAAAATTGTATGTTTGAATTTGGATGACTATTTATTATATATTCAACTGCATTCATATCTATTCCTTTATCTCTTATTATAGATATTGTATAGTGAGGTAAATTTAAATTATACTTATTTCTTAGGTATCTCTTTGCCAAAATACCAATTGGTGTTCCAGCTCTAGCAAGTGAAACTAGTACAACATCATTTCCATTTTTTTTAATTATCTTTTCACACATAACACCTATAGAAAATGCCAGTTTATTCTTGTTTTGTTCTAGTTTATCATGATATAATTTCAGATAATCTTCGCTAACCTCATACTCTATTGGTATCATTTCTGAATAATGTCTGCCACTTTGTATTTTTAACTCTCTCTCTTTGTTTCCTTCTTCTTCAATTAAATTTGATATATCTTTTAATAAAAAGACAACATCATCTTTAGAATATGTGCTAAATTCTCCCATATGACTCAACTCCTATCTTAAAACTGTGATATATTTTATCTTGATAAAACATTTTAGCTACAACATACTATAGTCAATTTTTTTATGCTTGTTTTTTTAATTATATCAATAAATTCCAGATAAGAATTCTTACTTTTATCTAACTCAACAAATAAATAACACTCAGAAAAATCATGTCTATCTATGTTGTAAATATAATTTTGAACATCAGAATTATAAAAACTCTTTAATTTAAACTTGCTTCTAATAGGATAATTGTTTTTATCAATATTAATTATTGGACTTCTAGTTGTTGAATGATAGTATATATCACATTGATTTTCTTTTTCTTTTGCAAATAACATTGGTATATACATGAATTCTTCAGTACCTAAAAATAGAACCTTTTCTGCTTTCTTTTTTAAAGATTCTTTACTTTCTATAACTATTTTTTTACTTTCTCTTTTTACAATTTCTTTTAATTTAATTTGTTCTCTTTTGTTAATTCCAAATCTACCTGTATATCTTATATATTTTTTATTTCCAATATAATCTTCTAAATCAACATTGACATGATTTACTATTAAATTTATTTTATCATCCTTCATAATACTTGATTGACTAATAGTACAATTATCATTGTAATTTGCAACAATATCTTCATTTATATCAAAATTAAAGTCTCCTTTAAATAAATACACAAATTCTATCTTACATCCAAGTTCTTTTTCCAGACTACTAATTTTTTTTAAATTTTCATCACTTACCCAATTAAGTATAGAACATATAGTATATTTCTTTTTAGGATAAATACTTTGAATCTTTCTAATTATATTCATACACGTATTAGCTGTAGTAATTTCATCATCTACCAAAATTACTTCATCGCCAAATTTAAAGTTATCTAGCATTTCAAAATATAAATTTTGGTCTGTTGCATGAGAGTGTTCTTCTAAAAAGTCTAAATTTTCTAGCTCATCAAATTGCTCCCTAGTGGTATGAATAAATTCATAATCTCCAGATAAGTAATCAAAAAAGCTATGTCCAACAGCTGTACCAGTTTCGGCAAAAGCTATTACAGTCCCATTTGATGCTACCTTATTTTTTTTATTATAAATCGTGGCCATTAGTTTTCCTAAATTATCCATTTCACTTGGTTTACAAGCTAAATGTTTTCCAAGTTTTTTTGATATAAATAAAAAACGTCTCTTACTGTTATTTCTTATTCCTATATCTAAAAAATCATTTAAATCTAAGTTTAATGGATTATCAACAATGTCAATCTCACAATTAAAATTTAAGCAATTCTTCATAGTCTACTCCTTTATTTAATACACCATATATTTTAGATAAAATCAATGTTTTTTTAGCCCATAAAAAATGAGGATTAGTTTCATTCATTCTCTCACCTAATATGCCTTTACTCACACCATATTTACTATTTGCACTATCAAGTATCTCCAAAGCATCAGTAAAATCTTCATATGATACTGCAGATAAAGCTTGTACAATTTGAATTTGCATTGGATGAATTACTGTCTTTCCAACTAATCCATGAAATTTATCCAATAGTATTTCTTCTATATACTTCTTTCTTATCCCTTCGTTTGTCATATCAAAAAATTCCGATACACCTCCACTTATTGGTATATCTATCTCTGGTCTTTGAAGATATGTAATTACATCTAATATAAACGAAGAACAAATCAAATTATTATATATAGAAAAATTTTTATCTCTTCTTATACCATACATACCTAATATATCAGTTAGACCTATTCTAATACTAAGTATTCTTGATTTATATCTTAAAATAGTATTATATAAATTACTGAAGCTTAATTCTTTATTTTCTTTATATATGAATTCTCTTGTTTCTATTATTGGAATAACATACATATTTTGAAGACCTATAGAATTCAAAACTTCTATACAGTTTTCAATTAACTTCGAATTTGCTTTAGGAATCAATATTCCTGTTATAGTATTATTGTTTTTAATTATAATCTCTTTAATTCTTAGCAATTGCTCTACATCTTTTATTCTCACAAAAATTAATGGTATCCCATCTTTATTAGTTATATTTTCATTGCTAATATTTTTCAAAATCAATTTAAGATTTTCTATAGCCTCAGATTCTCCATTTGCCCCAACAGCATCTTCTAAACAAATAGCTAGTGGTCTAACTCCCTTAACATCACCTATAATACTCTTATAAATCATATTATATTGAGTCGCTGGAACGTATAAAAAAGCACCCAGTGCATATTTCAGTACATCTTTTTCAGTATTGGCATTAAAGTCTTCTGGCACTTTCAAAAAAATTTTCTCTAAATCCTCTTTGCAGATATAATCGAAATATTTCAATGTGTGGCCTCCTCATATACATAGAAAGGGCCAACTTTATCCAAATTAGCCCCTAATATACTACTTATTATAAATTATAGCTGTATTTAATTCTTCTAATCTCTTTGTATTATCCTTGATTGTAACTCTATTATTTTCTTCTATTCTCAGAGTTTCATCTATACCAGATTTAATTGTATTGTACATTTTTTCTAATGTCTCTATTTGCACAGAGCTTGTTCCAGCCATTCTAGCTATTTGTGCACTTTGAGAACTTACATTTTGTGCATTTCTAAGCAATAATTCATTAGTTTTATCATCAAGAGCTTTTAGAGACTTTGCTTGTAATTCTTGCTTTTTAAGTAATATAGCTTGAGATAAACATTGTTTAAATACTGGCAAAGTTACAACAAATGCACTATTGATTTTTCTAATTAAACCATAGTTATTATGTTGCATACCTCTAAGCATAGGTATAGTCTGAATAGCTATATTTTCTGCTATTCTTAAATCATAGACTCTTTGATTTAACATATCATAGACTTTTAATAGTTCTTGATAGTTGACGATATCCATTTGGTCTCCACTAGTCTCTGATTTTTGTTTGAAATATGGTAGTATTTCATTATCCATTTCTTCTACTGCCATTTCTCCAGCAACAATATATTTTTGAAGTTCGTTATAAAAGTCAAAATTTTCATTTAACATAGCGCCAATTTGCTTATTAGAAAGTGCTATATCTCTTTCATATTGTTCAAGTTCAATTTGAATCTTTTCAACTTCTCCTCCCAGTGTTTCATACTTTTGAAACATCATTTCAATAGCATTATTAGCTTTTTTGAAAAGTTTTTGAACAAAATTTGGTTCCTTAGTTTCTTGAAAATCATCTAAATCAAATTTATCCATTATTTTAGTTAAGTGAACAAGCATTTTAGAATTTTCTTCATTTCTATTTAATTTTATCGTGTTTAATAGGCTATCAGAAACTCTCGCTACTCCTTCAGATGCTTTTCTACCAAATTGTAAAATTGTATCTGGATTTTCTACTTCTATAAGAGAAGTTAAAGCCTCAACCTCTTTAGACTTTCTAAGTTCAATTTTTTTATTATTTGTATATTCCATTATATCAAATTTTTCTTCTTGTACAGTCGTAGGTAAATTTTCAACAGTTTCTACAGAATTATTATCTTTTGAAAAATTATTTATATTTATCCCCATTTAAAATCGTCTCCTCTTGCCAAAAATTTTTTTAAGTAAAGGTATTTCATCTTCAAGTAAGTTCAATCTAAGGTCATATACCATTTTATCCAACCTGTGTACATCAATCAATTGGTTATTTATAACATTTTCTATATTATTTTCTCCGCCTGGAGATAATATAATAATATCAAATCCAATTTTACTAAGTAAAAGCATTAGAAATACAACTTCTTTATCAAGCACAATGCTCTTATACATATATATAACCAACTTTGGATTTATGAGAGAGTAATCGAAATTATTCATCATGTGAACAAGCTTTTTATCCATATGAAGTACTGTGAATAAGCCTTTTATTTTATCCTCTCCACTTAGTCCATTTAAAAACATGTTACCTTCTATAAGTTCTTCCACTTTTTCTAAAATCATAATTTGTTGATTTAATGATAATGTTGAAATAGAATACTCTTTATTATTTAAAACAGAATTTTTATCTATAATACCTTTTGAATTTAATACAAATGATAGGCTAAAAGCTTCTCTCGTAAATTCTTTTGAAAATCTATCTATATCTCCATTAAATTCAATGAATGTTGAACTTTCTGAATCTCTTAATAAATCTAAAAACTTAATGTATTCATTTTTATCATTATATATTCCATTGATTTTAGAAAAGAAAACTGGAGTTTCTACTGTAGTATCATTAAACTTAAATCCTGGTCTCAATTTTAATGGCTGATTCCAATATATTGATATTTCATCAATAGTTGAACTTAAAAGCAAGCTTTTTATTTTTCTATCTTGAAGTTGCCAAGGTTTTATAAATCCAGAATCATTTAGCAATTCTTCACTTATTCGTTTTGATGCTTCTGCTCCAACAGTAAAAGCTTTTTTTACAGAACCTTTATCTATCTTTTCACCTGAAACGACTCTATCTTCAAAAGAAACATTTTCTTCTATTATATTAGCCTCTTCTAATTCTATCTTATATTTCTCTAAATTTAAGATACTTATATTACTCTTTGAGTTTGGATTAAGGTATAATATATCAAATCCTGCTAAGTACAATATTAAGAGTAAATAAACTTCATGCTTTTTTATGTCTCCATAAAATATTATTTTTGGAGCATCATTTTTATTTATATCTAAGGCACCAATATAAGTCTTTATCCATGCCATTATTTTCACTATAAAATTTTGTTTAACTCTATCATTAGTAAAGTCTTTTTCTTCCTCTTTTAATACTCTATCTATTGCTTGCTTTATTTTATAATCTATTTCTTCAAACCCTAAAATACTTATATCTGTATCTTCTGTGCTGTTTTTATAATTTTTAAGTCCATTTTTAAAATAATTAATAATGTCAAAATCACTAGGATTTGCTATAGCATCAGTAAATAAGGCAATATCTTTTCTACTATCAATATTTTGCTTAGTCTTAAATATTTCAAGATTATACAAAATCTCATCTTCTAAACCAATATATGAAATAAAATAACTCAGATATCCCTTTGAAGGAGTGTAATTTCCTCTATCTGATTGGCTGGAGAATATTTTTTCAAATACCTTTGAGTCACCCATAATTATCCTCCCAATTTAATTGTTTATTGATAACTGACTCAAAATATATATTTTGAGCCAGTTTGTTATTTTTTATAAAATTTATTTTAAGCTGTTTTCTTTGGTTTTACTAATCTTATTACACATTTTACAACTTCATTGACTACAACTACACTTGCTGCAACACATAAAACTTTTACCCATGTCATAACATCCATAGCTACAGAGTTAAAGAAATCTTGGAATAACTGAGTAAATATTACTTGTGCAATACCTGTTAAAACTATTATTTGTAATGCTAGTTTATTATGTGTAAAGTTTGGGAAAATACTATCTGCACTAAATTCTCTACAGTTAAATGCATTAAATAATGCACTAAAAGCAAATAACGCAAACATTACAGTTCCCTTATGAGCTTCATCAACACCTAAGAAGTTAAATGTAGACTGTAACATTAGTATTGCTGTTATATAGAATGCATTTAATACTATTGTATATACCATTGACTTAGAAATTATATTTGCTTTTCTATCAACAGGTTTTCTATTTAACACATGGTCTCTAACAGGCTCTAAACCTAATGCTAGTGCTGGTGGACCATCCATAATTATATTTACCCACAACAATTGTATTGTTGTAAATGGCATTTCTTGTCCCATAACCTGAGATATTATAGCCACTAAAAATGCAATTACATTTACTGTTAATTGGAATTGAACAAATCTTTGGAAGTTATCATAGATTCCTCTACCCCATTTAATCCCTTTTACAATAGTGCTAAAACTATCATCAGTTAAAATTATATCTGCTGCACTTTTTGATACTTCTGTACCAGATATACCCATTGCTATACCAACATCTGCCTTTGAAAGCGCTGGGGCATCATTTATACCATCACCTGTTACAGCAACAACATCTCCACTCTTTTGAAGAGCTGAAACTATTCTCATTTTACTATCTGGCTTACTTCTTGCAACAATCGAAATAGTTTGTATTTCTTGTTTTAGTTCTTCATCATCTAAAGTATCTATATATGAAGCTTCAACTGCTCTCATATTTCCTTTTAATAGACCTAACTCTTCACCTATAGCTCTTGCTGTATTTATATTATCTCCTGTAAGCATTTTTACAGAAACACCAGCTTTATTTGCTGTATTTACAGATTCTATAACATCTTTTCTAAGTGGGTCTCTTATACCAACAAAACCACTAAATACTAACTCACTTTCCATTGCACTCACATTCATAGAATCACTTTCAGCAGTTACTGCTGCTTCTTCTTCAGCTTGCGAGATTTCTTTATATGCAAAACCTAAAGTTCTCATTGATTTTACTTGTAATTTTTTTATTTCTTCTAAAATCTCATGTTTTATACCTTCAGTTATTGGAACTATGTCTTTTCCTCTTTGGATATATGAACATAGCTCAAGCAAGACTTCTGGTGCTCCTTTTGATAACAACACATGATTATTATCTTGACCTATAACAGATGTCATTCTCTTTGAATCAGAAGTAAAAGGGTTTTGAGCTACTATATTAGATTCTTTTCTAACTTGTCTGTAATCTACATTTTTATAATATAGAAGTAGTGCACATTCTGTAGCACTTCCCAGGTACTTAACATCACTATCATTATGCTCTACATCAGCTGTAGAGTTTATCATACAGTTTTCTTCAAAATAACTATTTATTTCTTCTTCTGAACTCTCAATATATCTTCCATCAATATATGCAACTTCTACTGTCATTCTATTTTCTGTTAATGTACCGGTTTTATCTGAACATATTACAGAAACAGAACCTATAGTTTCACAAGCTTCTTTTTTAGTAACTAAGGCATTTATCTTAGCCATTTTTTGCATAGTTATTGCAAGTGTCATATTTATCATAGTTGGCAGACCTTCTGGAACTGCTGCAACTATTAATGCAACACATACTGTAAATGCTGTTTTAACAGGGTCTATCGATTCTAAAAATGGTAAAATTCCAGACATATCAACATTTAATACATTCTTACTTACCATTTGGAAAACCATGAATATAAATAATAATCCTGCTACTGCACTGGAAACTTTAGCTATCAATCCACCTAAATTTCCAAGCTTTATCTGAAGTGGAGTTTGCTCATCTGCGTCTGATAAGTTTTGAGCAATTTTACCCATTTCACTACTATCTCCAATTGAAGTTACAACTAATATTCCTCTACCATAAGCAACAAGTGTACCACCAAATACCATATTTATTTGTTTTGCAGGAATTGGTTCTTGTACCACTAGTGCTCCTTTAGATTCTATTTCTTCCATTGGAACTACTACATCACATTTTTTAGATACATCATCTGATTCGCCTGTTAACATATCTTCTCTAATTTTAAGATTTATAGTTTCTATAAGTCTACCGTCAGCAGGTACCATATCACCAGTTTCAATATATACTATATCTCCTGGTACTAGTTCACTCTTAGAAATTTGATGTATTTCTCCATCTCTTAGTACTTTAACTTCAATATTTTCAGTCATCTTAGAAAGAGCATCTGCTGCTTTCTTAGAACGACCTTCTGTAATCATACCTATTGCTATACCTATTGCTATAGCTCCTATAATCCCGATTGCATCATGAGTTTCTCCAATTACTGCACTTACTACTGCTGCAATAATTAAAATAACTATCATTGGTTCACTTAAACTGTCTTTTAAATCATCCCAAAAGCTTCCTTCCTCTTTTGGTGTAAATTCATTTAAACCATACTTTTCTCTTCTAGTCTTGACTTCTGATTTTGATAAACCTCTGTCAGGGTTAACAGATAAGTCTTTAGTTACATCTTCTTTGTCAACATTATAATATTTGATATCATTATTAAATTCCATATACACACTCAATCCTGTCTAAATTTTGCATTACTTCTTTAAGACCCGCATCTTTTGTTCCTTCACCTATTGCTTTAAACTGCCAACTTCCATCTTTTCTATATATAGCCCCTACTATAAGAGTAGTTTTTTCCGAATAATTATCAGATAAATTATACTTCGCTATTTCCTTTTTATTACTTTGGTCCTCAACTCTTATATAGGCATTTTTTATCATCCCAAAGTGTTGTTTTCTGTCTATACAATTGTATATATTTACTACAAATAATAATCTGTGAATATTTGATGGAACTTTATCTAAATTAACTAGAATTTGTTCATCATCACCCACACCTTCACCAGTTAGGTTATCTCCTGTATGTAAAACTGACTTACAGGCACTTTTTAAGTTTCCAAAATAAATTAAGTCTTTTATACCACTTAATTTTCCTTCCTGATTTAGCATAAATACAGATGCATCGCAATCTATATCAGCTTGTCCTCCGCCAAATAAAGACTTAAGGAATCCTCCACCTGATTGTTGCACAGGGTCCCATCCTAAGCCCACAAGTATACTACTCAATCCAGGGTTGGATTTTTTTAAATCTATTTTATCACCTTTTGATAAATTAATCGACATACTAAACCTCCATAAAATTTTATATAATATAACCTATACATTATTTGTATAGGCTACTTATATTTAATATACTGTGTTACTCATACTAAACACTTAATCCATAGTTTCTGCAAAGTGCTTCTAAGCCACCTTCAAATCCTGCTCCAACTGCACTAAACTTCCATTCTCCATTATATTTATATATCTCACATACTGTAATTGCAGTCTCTATACTAAATTCTTCGCCTAAGTCATATCTTAATATTTCTTCGTCATTTTCAGAGTTTAAAACTCTTATATATGAGTTGCTTACTTGTCCAAAGTTTTGTTTTCTTTCAGCAGCTTCATATATTGTAACTGTTACAGCTATTTTTTGTATATGCTTTGGCATTGTATCTAAGTTTACTAATATTTCTTCGTCATCTCCATCACCTTCACCAGTTCTATTATCACCTAAATGCTCAACTGCTCCAGATGAATGTTTTAAGTTATTATAGAATATAAAATCTTCATCTCTTTCAACTCTTTGAGATTCTCCTACCATAAAAACACTGACATCTAAATCGTAATCATAACCACTATCAAATGAATTTGTATCCCATCCTAATCCAAGTTTAATATTTTTAAGACCTGGATTTCCCTTAGTTAAATCAATTTTTTGTCCTTTTTTTAATACTATAGCCATGGAAAATACCCCCTCTAGTTTATTATATTTAAAATTATAAGTTTATTCCAAAGTTTCCACATAAAGCAGCAAGGCCACCTTCAAAACCAGAACCTAGTGCGTTAAATTTCCATTCTCCATTGTGTTTATATATTTCAGCTACTACTATAGCTGTCTCTATACTAAAATCTTCACCTAATTCATACTTTATTAGTTCTTCATTTGTATCTTTATCTACTATTCTTATATAAGAATTACTTACTTGCCCAAAATTTTGTGTTCTTTCTGTTGCATCATGAATTGTAACTGTAAAAGAAATTTTGCTTATTTCTCCAGGAATCTTAGATAAATCAACAACTATTTGCTCATCATCTCCATCACCTTCACCAGTTCTATTATCACCTAAATGTTCAACTGCTCCAGAAGTATGCTTTAAATTGTTGTAAAATACAAAATCTCCATCATTAGTAACACTTCCACTTACTCCTGTTAAAAATGCTGCTGTATCTAAGTCAAAGTCAAATCCACCATCATACTTGTTAGTGTCCCATCCTAACCCTACTAAAATATTTTTAAGCCCTGGGTTTCCTTTAGTTAAATCAACCTTTTGGCCTTTTGATAATGTTATACCCATAATTTATCGCTCCCTTGTTAATTTTAGCTAAACAAATCTTGCTAATTATTTATCTTTTTCTTTAATCATATTATAACATTTTTTATTCATTTGTGAATAAAACTTAGTTGATATTTTTAAAATATAATTAAAAAAATGTTTATATTTCTTACTTTTTACATAGATTTTACATATTTTTTTAAAGAGATAAAATCTATGTTTAATATGTAATTATATATCATTTATATCTACAAGTATACATTTTATTTTGAAACTACAAAATTCTTGTACTATATTGTTTTAAGATGTTTTATAATAGATTATATCATCTTATTAGAGGAGAAAAAATATGATTTGTACTATTAAACCATTAAAAGTTGTAATAAAGAATTCAAAAGAGCCTTTAAATGAATTTATGTCTAGTAAGTCTTATACAAATAAGAGTTCTTCTTATATTAAAGAAGTCTACTTTACACGATATATAGGTATTGAAGATTCTATTGATAAATACATAAAAAACATCAAAAATATAGATACTCATCTTTTTAATAATACAACTGTTCCCTATATTAGGCTAAACAACTTAAATATAAATTTTGATAAATCCCAAACAGATAAGATGCTCAATACTTTCAATACTTATAATGATGCTAAATTTAACAGTTGGAGCTTATACAATATTGAATTTCCTTGTAAAATAGAAAATGATACCTTAGATTGGACAAAAAAAATTGCATTTAAAAGTACATTAGAGTTGTTTTCTAAAAACACACCAAATTCAACACCTTCTATTGTTAAAAACTTTGCTGTTAAACTTTTATGTTGGATAGATTATTTTCTACCCAAATTATTTTATAATAAAGTCAAAATTGATGTTTCACCCAAAGTAGTGTATTTTGGAAATATTAAAAGACAGGAACTTTTTTTCTTGTATTTTTTATCACAGCTTGGATGTGATATTTTGTACATAAATCCTCATAAAGATATCCTTGATTTATATCCTGAATGTTCTAGATTTTCTACTTTAGTTGAACTTTCTAAAAAAAGTCCAACTATGCTAGATATACCTTTAGAAAAATTAAATACAGATATAAATAAGAATATCAATAATAACAAAACTTATACGCCTATAAATAAACCTCAATCTGAACAAACTTCTGTTGACACAAGCTTTACATCTGGAAAAAATAAAAAAGATAAAGAAATAGAACTTACATATGAAGAACTCGCAAAATTATCAACTTCTGTTGTTATGATTGTTGTGTGTGATAATGAAAATAAACCATTCAAGAGTGGCTCTGGAGTAGTCATAAATAGTGAAGGTTATATACTTACAAATCTCCATGTAGTTAATGAAGGCTATTCATTTTTAGTTAGATTTGAAAATGATGATAAAGTTTATACATCGTATCAAATCATAAAGTACCACTCAGATTATGATTTAGCTGTAATAAAAGTTGATAGAAAATGTAAAGCGATACCAGTCAAGGTCAGCAAAAAACCTGTAAGAGGTCAAAAAATAGTTGCGATTGGAAGCCCTTTAGGTCTTTTCAATACAGTTTCAGATGGAATTATCTCTGCTTTTCGTGACTTTGAAACAGTTCAAATGATACAATTTACAGCTCCAATCTCTAGTGGTAGTTCTGGAGGGGCTCTTTTAGATATGTTTGGCAATTTACTTGGATTAATTTCTGCTGGGTACGATGATGGACAAAACTTAAATCTAGCAGTGGAAAGTCATCTTGTCAAAATATTTGCCAGTAATTTTATCGAAATAATAAACTAATTTGCTCTTGCTTCATGCCAATAGAGGGGGCGAGAACATTATATATGTTCGCCCTCTGTATGTCATGCAAAAATTAATATTTGATGTTTTTATGCTCTATAAACAATTGATACCATAGACAAAATGTAAATATAGTCCATATTTTTCTTGAATTATCTTTGTGACCTTTTAGATGTTCATCTAAAAGTTTTATTATATATTTTTTATCAATAAACTCGTCTACATTTGCATTAGAAATAGTATCTCTTACAACATCGCCTAAATCATCTTTTAACCAAACTCTTATTGGCGTTGGAAATCCTAATTTTTTTCTCTGAATAACATGTTCTGGTACTATATCTTTAAAGGACTCTCTAAGTAGCACTTTTGTATTATTTTTTGTTATTTTTTGTTCAACTCTTAAATTTTTTGCTACATCAAATACATCTTTATCTAAAAAAGGTACTCTAAGTTCTAGATGCTCAGCTACAGAGAATTTATCAACTTTTTGAAGTATATCACCTTGAAGCCATGTATTTACATCTATATGTTGCATTTTACTTATATAATCGTAATTATTTTTCTGCGCTTCTCTGTATAAATTTGATAATAAATACTCATGTATATTCTTTTCCTTATATTTAAAAAAGAATCTTTTCACTTCATTATTTTCAAAAATCTTCGCATTTCCTATATATCTCTTTTCTAAAGGTGTTGTAGCTCTATAAAGATAATTTTTGCCTTTTATATTAGGCATAAGCTCTGAAACTCTATTTAATACACCTCTAATATACACTGGTGAGTTTATAACTGATTTCACATTATTATATTCCTTGTATACATTGTATCCTCCGAATAATTCATCAGCACCTTCTCCAGACAACGCTATTTTAACATATTTACTAGCTTCTTTAATTAAAAAATAAAGACCTACTCCTGATGGGTCTGCCACAGGGTCATCCAAAAAATAAATTACACTAGGCAATGCTTTTATATAGTCATCTTGTGTTATGTTAAGTGGAATGTTTTCTATGCCCAATTTATCAGCTGTTTTTTTAGCTATTTCCAATTCACTATATCCTTTAACATTAAAACCTAGTGAAAAAGACTTTATATTTGGATTAATTTGTGAAGCTATAGATGTTATAATTGATGAATCTATACCACCAGACAAAAATGTTCCAACAGGTTTATTTTCTGATACCTGTCTTCTTACCGAATCTATTACTACATTTCTCACTTCTTCTTCGCCTATATCTCTATTTCCTAAATGGTTCTTACTGTAAAAAAATTTTGTACTACTCCTAAATTCAAGTTTATTATATCTCTTTAAAGATAGTATTCCATTTTCCACTCTAAAAAAATGTCCTGCTGGTATCAATCTTATCCCTTGTATCATAGTATCTTCAGGAAGAACATATTGAAACGAAAAATAACTCTGTAAACTTCGTTCATTTATGTTTAGTTTTTTAATATACTCCAGTATAAATTTATATTCTGATGCAAAGATTATCACTTTTTCTTTATTTATATAGTAAAGTGGTTTTATTCCAAATAAATCTCTTGCCCCAAATATACTTTCATCTTTTTTATCATATATTATAAAGCTAAACATCCCTTTTATCTTATGTACACAATTTTTTCCAAATGCTATATAAGATGTTAATAAGATTTCAATATCACTATCTGTAGAAAAGCTGTACCCTTTTTTAATCAATTCTTCTTTTATCTCACAACTATTATATATCTCACCATTTAAAACTATAACCTTTCCATCTTTTTCAAATGGTTTAACTCCATGTATAACATCTATTACATCAAATCTATTAAAATCAAACTCTTTTTCCTCACCTTTTAAGTATTCTCTACTATCAAGACTTATATGATTTATATTATTTACAGATTCTTTTATTTTAAATTTAATATCTTCTTTTCCAGATATATCTCCTTTATAATAAATTGAAATATTGCCACACATATTATCAAATTTCCTTCCTATTTTTTAGTATTATCCTGTATTTCATAGTTTTGTCTTTGCCTTCAAAACTTATTCAATTTTAAAAAAATTACTATCAAATTTTTATAAATTATCTGCTAATCTTTCATAATTTTTTAATTTCTAGAAATACTATATTAGGAGGTGATTTTTATGAAGAAAAAAATGTTAATACCAGTTATTATGTCTTTATTTATACTTTCACAGTGTATAACTTTATTTGCTTTTACACCCGAAAATAACAAGTTTAAGGTTAAACCATTACCTTATGCTTATGATGCACTTGAGCCCTATATAGATAAAGAAACTATGATTTTACATCATGATAAACATTATCAAGCTTACGTTGATAAGTTAAATGCAGCTCTTGAAAAATATCCTGAGCTTTATAATTATTCTTTATGTGAATTATTACAAAACTTAGATTCTTTACCTAAAGATATTGCTACAACAGTAAGAAATAATGCAGGTGGTGCTTACAATCATAAATTCTTTTTTGATATAATGACTCCTGAAAAAACTATACCTTCTGAATCTTTAAAAGCAGCTATTGACAGAGATTTTGGTTCTTTTGAAAAATTCAAAGAAGAATTCCAAAAAGCAGCTTTAGATGTTTTTGGTTCTGGTTGGGCTTGGCTAGTAGCTACTAAAGATGGTAAATTGTCCATTATAACTACTCCAAACCAAGATAGTCCTGTAAGTAAAAACTTGACTCCTATCATAGGTCTTGATGTTTGGGAACATGCTTACTATTTAAAATATCAAAACAGAAGAAATGAATATATTAACAATTGGTTTAATGTAGTTAATTGGAATGGAGCTTTAGAAAATTACAAAAATTTAAAATCTCAAGATTAATTAAATATTAAAATCCTTTTGAAAAAAACTTATGTTTGCTATATAATATAATAAAAGATAGTCTAAATTTACCAATATTATGTTTATAGTGACGATTCAGGAGGATTTTTATATGATAAAAGAAACACATGAAAGGGGAGGATATATATTAGCACTTTTGATACTCCCCTTTATAAATAATATATATTTAGTCAAATACGATACTACATATAAAATAGTATTAATTATAGTCTATATCTATTTTGCATATTTAGGTTCATTATTTCCAGATATAGATATGAGAGGTTCTTACATAAGCAAAAAGTTTATATTAATTTACAAGTTATTTGGAAGTAGGTTTAGACACAGAGGGTTTACTCATAGTCTTCTTGCCTTATTACTCATTGGTAGTTTTTTTAAGTCTCTAACAATCTTTACTAACAACAATATAGTTTTTTCATGTCTGTCTAGTGGATTTATAATAGGATATTTTTCTCACATGTGTCTTGACCTTATTACGAAAGAAGGTATCGAATTGTTTTTTCCCATTACTATAAACATTTCCTTACTCCCTATAAAAACTAGCTCGAAAACAGAAAAATTCATATCTAAACTTTTAAACTTCATAGTTATTTTTTTAATCGGATATCAATTTTACATTTTATTTTAATATATTTTTATAGCTATATATTTATAAATCAATTAATAAATTAAAAAAATTGTCTTAAAAGAATACTTTTAAATTTAAAATTTATTTAAATCTAATTCTTTTAAGACAATTTTATTTTTTTGACAAGTTAAATTCTTTTGTTATTTCTATCATTATCGTGTTTTTTATGATGAAATTCATAATTATGATTTTCAAGGTTTTTATTAACTTTACTTCCAATTTTCCATGATAAAAATACTAGTAGTATAAATGATGCTATCTTTAGTGGGCTTGTTATAAATCCTTCTATATCACTTGCCACATAACTTATTACTATAAACATTACAAATTTTCCTGCCAACATTGCTGGAACAAAATCTTTTATATCTTTTTTACAAAAAGCTGATGCAACAGTAACTAAACATCCAGGCATAAATGGACAAGCATATGCTATAAATAGCAGTTTAAATCCCTGTTTGTCCATCCAACTTATTGCTCTTTCAGTTTTACTATTTCTCAACTTATTAAAAAGTCTACTATCAGTAAATCTACTTATTAATAAAAACAATGAGGTTGTCCCAAGCCCTGAGCCAATCCATGATAACAAACACCCAAGTAATAACCCTTGTATCGCAGCATTTGCTGTAACTATCGCCACAAGTGGTAAGGCTGGTATAAAGCTTTCTATAAATGCACTTAATAAACCAATTATTGTGGCTAACACCCAATAGTTTTGAGTTAAATCAAGTAATTCTTGTATATACTGCATATTGCTTTTCCCCTTTTTTTAACTTTAACTATTATTATATACTCTATATTACTATTACATACCAATTTCAAAAAGGAATCTAATATTCAAAAGTAAATAATTTATGTAAATTTACAGTTAAGGTATATTTATTTTATTATATATTATAACAAAAAAGTCTTAAAATATGAATCTATCATATTTCAAGACTTTTTCTTTTTATCTGGATATATTTAAACTATAGTATATCTGACTTCATAATATCTTCAAAGTCCCCTTTTTCAGATATCAATCTTATCAATTTAACAGTACAACTTAAATCATTTATAAGTATAGCTCCTACTAATGAACCATCTTTCATAAATAACTTTTTATATACTCTTTTACCTTCATCTTTTGATGAAATTTCTTTATCAAAATCTTGTATATTACCAATACTAAATACTTTAACATTCATTGCATCTAATGAAACTGGATATACATCACTTTCAAATTTCAAACTATCTCCACTTGCATTTGCTCCTGCTATTTTTCCCATTTCTACTGAAGATGGCCATATTGCTAGACTAGTATTTCCTACTTGTGCAACATCTCCACAAGCATATATATCTTTAACAGTTGTCTGTAATGTATTATCTACAACAATACCTCTATCAATTTTTACAGATGTATCTTGAACCATTTGAGTATTTGCTCTCACTCCAATTGAAAAGACTACCATATCACAGTCAACACTATTGCCATCTTTAAATACAACTTTTTGAGCCTTTCCATCACCATCAATACCATCAACTGCCACACCTAATCTTACATCTATGCCTGTATCCCTTACACATTGTTCTAGTATTTTACTTCCTTCTTTATCAAGTTGTTTTGATAATATACCATCCATTGCTTCAACTACTACTACTTCTAAGCCTTTTAATTTGAATTCCCATGCTGCTTCAAGACCTAATAGTCCTCCACCAATTACTACAACTTTCTTAGACTTCTCTAATGCTTCTTTTACATTATATAAGTCTTTTATATTTCTAAGTGTAAATACATTTTCTAAATCATGACCTTTAATTGGTGGTATGAAGTTTCTACTTCCTGTAGCTATTACAAGCTTATCAAATTTAATAGCACCATCATTTACTACAATAGTTTTATTTGCTTCATCTAATTTATCTACATTTGTTCCTAATATTACTACTATATTGTTTTCGTCATACCAAGCTTTATCTTCCATATAGAAATCAGAATTAAGTTCTTCATTTATACCATCAGAAAGTGCAGGTCTGTAGTAAGTTAACTCCTCCTCATTAGAAATCATAGTTATCTTACAAGTCTTATTTCTTTTTCTTATAGCATCTGCTGCATAGAAACCAGCTGCACCATTTCCTACTATAACAAAATATTCATCAGTATCTTTTCTAAAAGTAACCTCATCTTCTTCAACTTCTATAAATTGGTCCTCTTTGGCTCCACATACAGGGCATATACTAGGAGCACTATCTCCTTCAAATACTTCGTTACAAATTACACATTTAAACTTTTTAGTTTTCTTTTTACTTCCAAAAGTAGAGTTTAACTTATCTAAGAATTTTCCTGTATAAGCATATAATTTGTCAACTTCTTCTCCTGATGGTTTAAAGTTAACAGCAAATGGTTTCACTGTTGTCATTCTAAGCTGATTGATTCTCTCCATAGCATTTTCTATACCTTCTCCACTCCATCCATATGAACCAAATACTGATGCAACTTTTCCACCATGAAGAACTGGATTTAAAGATACTAATATATCCCATATAGGTTTTAACGCATCTCCTAATATTGTTGGTGTTCCAAATAATACACCTTGTGATACTGCTATTTTAGCTAGAATTTCTTCTTGCTTATGTTCTATTACATCAAATAAATTCACTTTATAATTGCTATTTTTTTCAATATATGATTTTATAGCTTCTGCCATGATTTTTGTATATCCATGTGCAGAAACATAACAAATTGTAACTTCTTTTTCTAATTTTACTTGTTCATTTACACTCCAATTATAATAAAGGTCTATAATTTTTCTAGGATTTTCAGTCAATACTGGTCCATGACCTGGACACACTATGTCTATATCTAAATCTTTTATCTTTTCTATAGCAGTTACCATAGATGGTTTAAATGGTCCCATTATACAATCATAATAATATCTTAAAGCATCTAAGTAATCCTTTTCTTCATCTTCATTAAGAGTGTTTACTATCTTATCATTACTATAATGACTTCCAAATGAATCACATGTTACAAGGGTTTTATCCTCTTTTATATATGTGTATATAGTATCTGGCCAATGAAGCATAGGTACAGAGAAGAATTCTAAAGTTTTATCACCTATTGATAGCACATCTCCATCTGCAACTGCAATATATTCAAAATCTTTGTTTACGATTTCCTTTAGATACTTAATGGCAGTTTCTGAAGCTACTACTTTTGCATTTTTTGCTAAATCTAAAAGTTTTTCAACGCTTCCTGCATGGTCTGGTTCAGTATGACTTACCACAATATAGTCAATTTTTTCAAAATCTATATTTAAATCATTTAATCTTTCAATATATTTGTCAAAATGTTTATCCTTCACTGTCTCAAATAAAACTGTTTTTTCTGTTCCTTTTAAAACATATGAATTATAAGTTGTTCCATAAGGTGTATACATAATTATGTCAAATACTCTTAAATCAGGGTCGAGCGAACCTACCCAATATAAATTTTCTTTTATTTTCAGTGATTTTAATGACATACCGTACTCCTCCTAAAATAATTATTTAACCTTTTTATACCCTATTTGTTATATTTTAAACAAATTTTATTTAAAAAAGAATTTATTTTAAAAGCAACTTAAAACTTTTAATCTTCTTTTTCTACCTCCAGTATAGTTCCTTTTTTAGAATCTACCTTTATGTCATATTCATTTTTTTCTTTATCTATTCTTATTTTATAAAAAGTAGCATCTAAATCTTTATCTAAACTCCATTCTTTTACTATTCCATCTTGTTCTTTTAATGCAATTTCCATAGCTTTTTGAGGTGTTATTATATCATTTAAATTTAGTTTTTCTTCTCTAGCTTTACCATTTAAATCTTCTGAATCCAATTTTTCAGTTTTATCTTGTAATACATCCTTTGTATTAACATCTATTTTCATCTTATACTCATTGTTATCATCTACACCTTCAACCGTATAAACATATTTATTTAAATCACTTTCAAGACTTAAATCTACTATATCAGCATCCTTATATTTGTCTTTAAATATATTTATTGCATCTGTATAAGGTACTTTGAAATCTTGCTCCATTAAACTTTCATCCATTTTGCCATCTTTTAAATCACTATTTGATGCATTGGCTTCTTTTTTTGTGTCACCATTTTGAGGCGCTTGTCCTGAATTTGAATTTCCACTACATGCAGTCAATAAACCTGCAATAAGTATACTTGCTACTAATAAATATAGTTTTTTACACATAAAAATCCTCCTTAAATAATTAATTTATTCTATATTATGCCCTTTAAATCCTTTATTTACCCTTTTATATTGCAGATACTTCTTACTTTATTTTAATAGTTTCAAGGCCTTATAATCTATACTTAAGAAGCTAAAAATCTATTTTAATATTATTTATATGAAAATTAACCTAAATAATAATATATGAGTATAAATTTTTAAAGTTCTAATATAATACCTGTTTATAAATCATAATTATTCTTAAGAATAGAAATGTTGAATATATCGCTCAAAGATGAAATATTTTTAAAATCTATATAATATAATTTATTATACCAGAATTTTAAAATTTAAATCTATAAGATAGTAAAAATCATTATTAATTAAACATAAATATAAAAAATCTACATAAAGTAAATACAACTGAAAGGGATGCTATTTAAAACATCCCTTTTCTATAATTAAAAACTTAAATTTTATTTAGTTCTCTGACTGTTAAATCCATTTTAGGATATGGTATTGTAATTCCTTCTTCATCAAATCTAACTTTAACCTCTTCTAATAAATCCAGGTAAATTGTCCAATAGTCTTCTGTCTTACACCAAACCCTAATTGCAAATTTAATTGCATTATCTCCATGTTCAACTATTCCTATAAATGGTTCTGGTTCATTTATTATTAATTTATGTTTGTTTACAATTTCTTTTAAGACTCTTCTAACATGTAATATATCATCTTCATATCCTACACTAAAAACTAAATCAACCCTTCTAGTATTTTTTGCAGAATAATTTATCAAACTATCATTTGATACAGAACCATTTGGTATAAGTATCTGTTTATTATCTGGAGTAGCTAATTGTGTATAAAAAAGACCTATTTGCTCAACTGTTCCTCCATGACCTGCTGCTTCTATGTAATCTCCTACTTTAAATGGTCTAATCAGAAGTATAATAAATCCTCCAGCAAAATTTGATAAACTACCTTGCAGTGCCAAACCTATCGCTACCCCTGCTGAAGCTATTACAGCAGCAAAACTAGATAAACTCATACCCCAGTATTCAAGAACAACTATTATAACAGCAACTTTAAGTACACTTAAAAGAAGAGATTTCAAAAACTTTCTTAACGTTAAATCAACATCTCTTTTACCAAGAACTGTCATGACATGGTTTACAATTTTTTTTATTATTTTAAATCCAATGGAAAGTATAAGTAGACCTATTATAAGTTTTACTCCACTTGTAGTTGCCCATTCCAAAAGGCTTTCCATCAAACCGCCCATGTCCATTTTATTAATATCTAGATTATTTAAATCTAACTTACTTATATCATCTATTTTTGTTGTATCCATAGAAAAAACTCCTTACTTTATATTTTAGAACCAATATTATAGTTTAAAGTTCTTATTTTTCTATTTAATATGATACAATATCATTTAATCATAGTAAACAAGATTTATATTCCAGTTAGCTCTTTTTTCTAAATCCAAACCCTCTATTATTTACAGAACTTTATGCTAAGTCACTCCGAAAATGCTACTTAGTTTTAAAATCATCATTTTTTACACCAATATGAGATGCTATTATAGTTATAATACTTAATACTATAAATACAATAAATCCTCTTTTGTATCCATCAACTGTATTGTAGAAATTTATTTGTAAAGATATAGCTATGATTAAATTAATAATACCGCTTCCTATAAATTCAAAAGTATTAATAACACTAGTTGCTAATCCAGAATAAATCTCTTTATTCTTATATTTAGCATCATTAAATACTTGTAAATGTGACATGACTATACACCCCATTATAAAAAATGCTACTGGTAAAAACATTATTGGTGGTTTTACTTTGAAAACAATTACAATTATTATCCATATAAATAAGTCTATCATTGCACCATACTTTATTATGTTAAACTTGCTAGACTTTATTTTTGCAAACACAAAATCCATAATTATTGAACCAAATATAAATCCATATGTAAAAAATGATACTATAAATGCAGAAAAACTCTTGCTAACTCCATAAACGTCCATTATGTATCTTACTCCCCAAAGACTTGTAAATGCACTTGTTAAACCTACAAAAGAAAACATTATTATTGAATTATACCATGTTGACTTATTGACTATAACAGACTTAACCCCTTCAATAATACTAATTTTTTCTGATTCTTCATAAATATCAACATTTACATTAAATCCATATTCTCTTGGTGTATCTCTAACAATAATATACATACAACATCCAATTAAAATACCTATTATACCTATTAATAAAAATGAATTTCTCCAACCAATAAATTCAGATAAAAATACTAGCGGAAAAGTAGCAAGAACTCCTCCCACATTTCCAACAAATGAGAACTTAGCTGTTGCAGAAGCAAACTCTGATTTATCAAACCATCTACCTTGAATTTTTAAGATACAAAGTAGTATTACTGAGGTTCCTGCTCCTACAATTATACGAGAAATATATGCTAATTCTATATTTTGTATTAATCCAAATAATATAGAACCTACACTCGCTGTTATTATTCCAATACTACTAATCTTTCTTGCTCCATATTTATCAATTAATATACCTGCTGGTATTTGCATAAGTGCATATGAGTAAAGGCAAAATGATGCTATATTTGATATTTGTATAGAATTAAAGCCTAACTCTTTTGCTAAATTATCTGAGACAACAGCAGTTGACATCCTTAAAAATAAGACTAAAATAAATGAAAATGTAATTATGCCCCAAACACTCCATTTAGTCTTTGTATAACTTTTCATATTTTCTCCCTCAAATCCATGTAGTTTTAGCTTTTATTACTCTGTTTGTAGACTTTCTATTTGCAGTATTTGCTTATAATAATTTTGTAATTATTTATCAAAATTTTTAGCATTCATTTCTATTATATAATACACATACACATTTAACCATATATAAGAATTTATTTCTGTTTACATAATACTCAATTGGTTACTTATTAAAGTAAACAAGAGCCATCTTTTAGGGTAACTCTAAAAGATGGCTCTTTATAAAAATATCTATTCTAAATTTAAATTTCTATCTAGTATATATTTTGTAGCAATAAATAATATTACTAAAAGTATAATACTACCAAGTATAGCAAACATAAAATGAGAGCTTTGATATAAATGATAAATCATATTAGTATTTTCTCTTGGTAAAAATCTTTCAATTGTATTACCAACAGTTGATATTATCATATTTATAATTATAAAAGAAACAAATGCGGATACATTTCTATGTTTATTAAATCTTGGTAATTGCCCCATTGAAATTGCTGTGTATAGCAATAAAATGAATGAAGTATATGAAATAAGCATTGTTAATAATAACAAGAAAATATCTAAAAAGTTTTCAAATCCCAATTTAAAAACATTATTAAAAAAATCTAAAATCTCAGCAAATTCAATTCCAGAAGCACTAAAAAACATTAGTACTGAAAATGTAACTACTGCAACTATAAAACTAAGTACCGCATATATAAGTGCTGTTATACATTTGGATAATATAAGCGAACTAGTACTAACAGGAAGAGTAAACATTAAATATCCTTCATCTCCCAAAAGATTTTTTCTAAATCTTTGAATTGTAACTACAATAGTTAAAACACCTAGTGCCATAAAAAGACTTGTAAGAACAAGTATTCCTATTCCTTGTATTTGGAATATATCAATCTTCATAAATATTCCATTTAATATAGCCACTACTATTATAGCTATATATAATGGTATAAACGTTCTTCCACTTGCCTTTAACTCATATTTTAATAGTTTTCCTAACATTTGAATTCCTCCCTAAATAATGCATCTATAGATTTACCTTTTTCCTCTCTTATTGCTTCAACATCTCCTTGTAATACTATCTCACCTTTAGATATAAATATTACTTCATCACATATATTCTCTATCTCACTTATTAAATGAGTTGCAATCAACAAAGTACTATCCTCAGAATAGTTTTTTAGTATAGTCTTAAGTATATATGACCTTGCAGCTGGGTCAACACCTCCAATAGGTTCATCTAAAATGTATATATTTGCTTTTCTTGACATGACTAGAATAAGTTGTACTTTTTCTTTAGTTCCTTTAGACATTGTTTTTAATTTTTCATTTACATCAATATCTAAACTCTTAATCATTTCATTTGCTCTTCTAACATCAAAATCACTATAAAAATCATAGAAAAATTTAAGTAAGTCTGATACCTTCATCCAGTCGTTTAAATAAGTTCTTTCTGGTAAGTATGATACTATTTTTTTTGTTTCTATAGATGGCTTCATTCCATTTATCATAATTTCACCATCATCAGGTTGTAACAATCCATTCATCAATTTAATCATTGTACTTTTACCACTTCCATTAGGACCTAACAAGCCAACTATTTTTCCTTTTGGTATATTCAATTCAACATTCTTTAAAACTTTTTTAGTTCCATAGCTTTTATTTACACCTTTAAATTCAACTATGTCATTTTGAGAAACATTATTTATATTTTTATCCATTTTATAATTCCCCTTTCAAATTTTCTGTTATAAGTTTTAACATTTCATCTTTGTCATATCCAAGTTTTACTAAAGTTTCTTTTAACGTATTTATTTCAACATTGGCTATTTCCTCTTTCATAGCTTTTATTTTTTCCTTATCATCTGTTACAAATCTTCCTTTTGTTCTTTGGCTATAAACTAATCCTTGTCTTTCCAGTTCTGTTAAAGCTTTTTGCATTGTATTTGGATTAACTTCAGCATCCTCTGCAAGTGCTCTTACTGTTTCTAATTTAGAACCTATTTTTATTTCCCCTGAAACTATTTTTAACTTTAGATGTTCTACTAATTGTATATATATAGGTTTGTTATTATCAAGTTCCCATTCCATATTCATGCCTCCTTATTGTGTTATTATATCATTGTATTAATAACCTAATACAATAATATAATAACACAGCTCATATGTCAACTATTTTTAGATAAAATTATAAATATCTACAAGCTTTTTCATTTAAATATAGTTTTTATAAAAAATAGCATTTTAAAACCTATTATTAAATCTCAAAATCTTCAGGTCTGAATAGGTATAATACAAGAAATTTCCTTAATCACTATGTTTTTTGATATTTCATTTGGTATTTATTTTTCTCTTGTCTGGTTTAGAGATTTTCATTCAAGGCTACCAAATTTTATGTGAATCTATAAGAATATATGAAGTGAAAAAATAGAATTGTATTTTCAGGTCTTGGTAGCCTTTATTATAATTATGTTCACATACTATTACTTTTTTATCCTTTTAGCAAATTTTTCCTTAGCAAAATCGTATGACTCTTGTATCATTACTTTTAATTCTTTAAATGTTTTTTCTGAAGGATTTAAGACACACACCCATCCCATCCATGCGTAAACAGGATGAGGCATAATTGTATCCATTTTTTTAAAATCAAAATCCATTTTCACAATTTGCCCAGCCTCTGGACGCTTTGGAATATAATCGAACATTTTAATAAATGTTTCCTTTTTCAAACATACATTCACACGATAAACATTACTTCGGTTGAGTGATGAACTTTTGTCATTTTCACCATCTTTTTCTTTGATAGTAAGAACATATACTCCTTTCTTTAAAATACCATTAGGATTATAAAATATACCTCTTTCCCCCCAATTGTCTGTTAAAACAACATCATCTAAATTTGATACACAGTAATTGAATATATCCTCAGCTTTCATATTAAATATCTTATCCTTTCTGTAATATTTATATTGCTTTCAACATGATAATATCCTATCATATAATAGTGACAATAATTGTCACTATTATAAAAAAAGGAGTAGAAAAATGTCAAAGGCTGAGCGCTTAATTGAATTGATAATAACTATAAATGCAAAAAGAAATTTTACCTTGAGAGAATTGTCTGAAGAATTTTGTGTATCAAAACGAACGATACTTAGGGATTTACAAGCTTTAGAAAGCATGGGATTCCCTCTATATTCAGAAACAGGAGCAACAGGTGGTTATCATATGTTAAAAGAACGTATACTACCACCAATTACCTTTTCAGAAAGTGAAGCAAAAGCAATATTTTTTGCCTATCAATCATTAGCTTTTTATCGTGATTTGCCATTTGAACAAGAGAAAGTCTCTGTATTAAAGAAGTTTTTAAATTGTCTACCAGCAGATGTACAACATAATATTACTCAAATACAAAATAAAATTGTATTCTGGACACCAGATAAACATTGCTCTTCTCCCTTATTGAAAGAACTATTTAACATAATTACAAATAATTCTGCTCTTACAGTTCAATATTCATCAAATAAAAACCAAAGTATCCGAACTATTATCCCTGTTGGTTTATATGCAATGAATGGTCTTTGGTACTGTCCAGCGTATTGCTTAAAGTCAAAATCTATCCGTGAATTTCGTGTAGACAGAATTGAAAAGATTGTAAATATAGAAAATATAACAAGTTCAAAATACAGTATTCCAAATTCAATACATGAATATCTTGAAAATTTAGAAGTTGCTAAAGATTATCATATTAAAATTCAACTAACAGATATAGGAGTAAAACGCTGTGAGACAGAATTTCTATTAGCAAAAGGATTGACTATTTTTCCTAATGGCGGCTACATAGATATGTATATCTCAAAAACAACACTAAACTGGGTAGCTGAATATTTCTTGTCATTTGGAAAAGAGGCCACAGTACTAGAACCAGTTGAGCTTAAAACATTGATAAAATCAAAAGTTCAAGAGTTATACAATCATTACTGCAAAATAAATACTGGAATGTAATTTCAATAGATGACACCAATAGATACTACATTCTAGTATTTTAGTTAATCTATATGAGGTAAGACTATATTTATATTTGTTAATGTTTACATATTTCAATAAATAGATGTATAAAAATCCACATAAAAAATGAACACTAGATTAGAGTTCATTTTTAATATAACTTATTCATTTTTTATAAAGTAAATTAATTATTCTTTTGCTGAAGTGTATGCAATCAATTTTTCAAATTCTTCAATTGGCATTGGTTTTCCAAATAGATATCCTTGTGCCATATCACATTTGACTTCCTTCAATAGTTTAAACTGTGCTTCTGTCTCTACACCTTCAGATATTACTTTCATCCCCAATTCCTTTGCCATCTCTACAACTTTAGTAACAATTATTTTACTTCTCTTACTATTATATGTTTCCATGATAAATTTTTGGTCAAGTTTTAAGATATCCATAGGAATTTCTTTTAACATATTTAATGATGAATACCCTGAACCAAAATCATCCATAGATATTAAAAAGCCTATCTCTTTTAAATTATTCATTATATCAATTAAAATATCAAAATTATCAAATATAATACTCTCAGTTAATTCAAGTTCTATATATTTTGCAGGTATATTGTACTTATCAATTATATTTTTATAGGTTTCTATAAAATTATTGCAATATAAATGGATTCTTGAGACATTAACTGAAATAGTTACTGGGTTTATACCTGCATCAATCCATTTTCTAAGCTGTATACAAACTTCTTCTAGTACATATAAATCTAAATTTATTATAAAACCATTTTTCTCAAAAAATGGTATAAACTCACTTGGAGGAATTAATCCCTTATCACGATTTTTCCATCGTACAAGTGCTTCCGAACCTTGTATTTCTCCTGTATTTAGTTCTATTTTAGGTTGCAAATACACTATGAACTCTTTATTTTCTAAGCTTGAGAACATTGTATTTTCCATCTCTTTTTCTTTTATTTCTTGATCATGAATCTTGTTATCATAAAATGCATATGAACTTTTATGTCCTCCTTTTGCCATTTTATGAGGTATATTAGCTCTATCTATTATTGGGTTGATATCTTTATCTTCTGGAAGTATAAAGTATATTCCACAGCTTAAAACTAATTTATATTTTTCTTCCTGATTATTATTAAATAAATCCAATTCTTTAAATATACATTCTAATCTATTTATTATATCTTCTTCTTCTCTATATTTCATAATTATTGTGAAATTATCAGCAGATATCCTTGCAAATATTTCTTCTTCAAATATATTATGTTTAATAATATTTGTTAAACTACATAAAATTTTATTTCCCACTTCATATCCGAACAAATCATTTATATACTTAAATTTATCAATATCTATATATAATAACGCATATTTCTCTTGAGTGTTTTTGCTTAATATTTTTTTAGCATCAATTACAAATTTATCCATAGTACTTGCTCCTGTAAGACCATCTGTATACACTATATTTTGTAATTTAACTCTTAAACTTAATTTATCATATACTATATAAAAAATAAGTACTAGACATATTATCGTCATAGTAAATATTATCTGCAATGCATAGTAGCTAATAAATTGTTTATTAAATAAGTTGAATTCAAAGTTATTTATGGAGTTATTTTTATAAAGCTTATGTAAAGAATAGACTGGTGTTGTATATTTAACTTGTAAAATTATACAAATAAATAAAAAAACCATTAATTTTTTTTGTAATTTCCTCATAAAAATTTCCTCCCATTAAAGCACCTCTATTTGATTATAAACCACTAGCAAATAAACACATTCCAAAAGTTTCCATTTCTTGTAAAATGGATAGTTTTTAGTAAAAATCAATATAATTATAATATAAAAATAAAACTTTTCAGAAAATTCATATAAAAAGATGTACTTTTTATCAATAATTATATGCCAAAATAATCCAATTTATTTTCTATTATACCGATATGAAATGTATAAATCAATAGGAAAGACAACTAATATAACATATTCTATATATATAGTATAGCAAAATTTTACAAATTTTAAAGTAAATATAAACTATCCATTTTACAAGAAATGACTACTTTTTATTAAAATGCAGTATTTGCAACATATTTACCTTTAAAATTCTATTCTATTTTTC